>JAHLVZ010000226.1 GCA_019058165.1 Candidatus Heimdallarchaeota archaeon | reverse complement strand
GGGTAGATGTTCGGAACTTGAAGCTGGAATCAATACGGAAAAAAATTGGCTTTTGTGATCAAGAAACATTTCTCTTTTCAAGGAATATCAAAGAAAATATTGCATTTGGAAATCCACGGGCGTCAAATGAAGAAATTTTTCAAGTGGCAAAGGTATCTCAAATTCATGAGTTCATTGAAACTCTTCCTGAAGGATATAATACTATAATTGGAGAACGAGGAATAACTTTAAGTGGAGGTCAACGTCAGCGCCTCTCCATTGCACGGGCTCTTCTCGCTGATCCATTAATCGTAATATTTGATGACGCGCTTTCTTCAGTCGATGTTAAAACGGAAAGAAAAATCCAAGATGCATTAGAAGCTTTATTGAAGAACCGAACAACTATCTTTATCACCCAACGTCTCTCAACAATAAAATTTACAGATTGGATTGTAATAATGGATAAAGGAATTATTGCAGAGCAAGGAACCCATACCGATCTGCTCTCTAAAAATGGGATTTATAAACGCCTCTTTGAAACCCAAGTCGATGGAGTCATAGATCTCGAGATAATCAAAGAAGTGGAGGATGAAACGGGAAATGGAATCTGATGATGAAAAATCCAAAAGAACGCTCTCTGACAAATTTTTAATAAAACGTTTATTGAAATATCTCTTTATTCAAAAGAAACTGATGTTGATTGCAATATTAATGATGATTATTCAAACGATATTCTTTGCGCTAGGACCATACCTGATAAAGATTATGCTCGATAATTATATTATTGAAAAAAGGAGATTAGAGTTTTTAGGTATCGGGTTTTTATATCTTATTGTGGTGGTTCTCCGTTTTATCCCAATGTATATTCAAAGGTGGGTTCTTGCTGTTGTCGGTGAAAAATCGATTTACAACATAAGAAGAGATACTTACGAGAAACTACAAGATAACAGTATGGAATATTTTGACAAGACACCAGCAGGAGATTCATTAGCTCGAATGACAAGTGACATTGATTCGATTCAACCTATGCTTTCTGGAGAATTTTTGATGGCTTTTTCATCTCTTTTTATGGTAATAGGAGGACTTATCGTCTGCTTGTCAATTTCTCTCCCCTTAACATTTCTTACTTTGTCTGTCTTCCCGGTTATTATTATATTCGCGATTTTTCAACGTCGTTTTGTTCGAAAGAAATGGGAGAATTATAGAAATTTCAATTCAAAATATATAGCCTCAATGGCGGAAAATATCTCTGGAGCACGAGTTTCACAATCTTTTGCACGTTCAGAGTATAATCGAGCTGATTTCGATGAAATAAATGAAGAATATTACCAAATAGGGTTAAGTGCTTTCCGTTCAAGTAGTCTTTTTAATCCATTCTATCAAGCCTATACTAAGCTAACAATTGTTCTTGTATTATTTGTTGGAGGTAGTATGACGCTGCAAACCCAAGGAGTTGTGAGTGTAGGAATTCTTGTTCTTTTTATCTTATACCTCAATCAATTTCTCGAACCATTATTGATTTTAACAGGAGTATACGCCCTTATCCAGACTGCTTTTTCGGCATTTGAGCGTATTGTAATCTTGATTGATACTCCCTCCTTAATTACAGAAGTCATGGATGCTAAACCATTAACTTGCCATTATGGAAAAATTAATCTTAATGAGGTCACATTTTCTTATGATTCTGGAGAAACCATGGTGTTGGATGATTTTACTCTCTCCATTCATCCCAAAGAATGTATAGCGATTGTTGGGGAAACCGGCTCAGGTAAAACGACTATAATCAGTCTCATCTCAAGGTTATATGATATTCAAGAAGGTTCCATTCAAATTGATGGACAGGATATCAGAAATGTGACACTATCCTCTCTCAGGAGATCCGTAGGGGTTGTTCTACAAGAACCATTCCTTTTCTCAGAATCTGTTCGGTACAATTTATGCTATGGAATAGAAGCCTCTAACGAAGAAATTAGTGAGGTTTTGAATTTAATAAGTGCCGAGTTCGTCTATGATTTACCTGATGGTCTTGATACGAAGGTAGGTGAGAGAGGCGGTTGGCTTTCTTTGGGACAACGTCAATTAGTCTCCTTCGCCCGTGCTCTTATTACAAATCCAAAGATAATTTTACTAGATGAGGCAACCTCTTCAATTGATCCTCAAGCGGAGCTCAGGATCCAACGTGCGTTATCCAAAATGCTCGAAAATCGAACTTCCATAATCATTGCCCATCGATTAAGCACGGTTCGAGCTGCTGATAGAATTATCGTACTCGACAAGGGGAAAATCATTGAAGAAGGAACTTTTGACGAACTCCTTGCCCAGAAGGGAGAGTTTTACAATTTGTATAAACTACAATTCCGTCATGAGGGATAATATGAATGAGAATAAAGTAATTACAGATATAGAGCAGTTAACTCCAGATTGGTTAACAAGAATCTTCAAAAATAATGGATTCCTCAACCAAGGTAAAGTAATAGAAATAATTAGTAAAAATTCCCTGGGAGGATATTCTAAGACGTATTCTTTGGAGCTTAAATTTTCTGAGGATGCTCAAGGAGAAGAAATTTCTTCGAACATAGTGATAAAATCTAATCCTTCAAGGTTGAGTGAAGCAAAATTTTATCATTTTGTAGCTAAAACTATGAAGGCAATGCCCATCCCAATTTGTTATGATACGGCGTTTTCTGAAAAAAGTGGTTGGTCTCATATTATCCTCAAAAATTTTTCAGAAACACATGTCAAACATCCAGAATATCCTCCTTCAAAACGGGACTTTGAAAAAGCGATTGAAAGCTTAGCAGAACTCCATGCTTTTTGGTGGGATAATAAAAAATTAAAAGAACTGTCTAAACACTCTATTCGTCGTTATCCGATGGTAGGAAATTTTTTTCAAGAGGAAGAAAATCTTAAATGGATTAATGAACGAAAAGAACGATTCTTAGTTCATATAGAAGAAAAAATAAGCAATAATAGAAGAAAGTTATTAGAAACTGTGTTCTCGTTATATCCTCAAGTTGCATCGGAACGATTTAAAAAAGGAAATATTACAATAATTCATAATGACGCTCATGTTCTAAATTTCTCTTTTCCCAAAGATAGTGAAAATCAAAAATCAAAAGCGATACTATTTGATTGGGACTTTTGGGGTAGTGGTGTTGGATGTCAAGATCTAGTGTCTATGATTGGGTTTTGGCATTATCCTGACTATAGACATTTAATTGAAAAAGATCTTATAAAACACTATCATAATGTTCTTTTAAAGTATGGTGTTAAAACCTATAGCTGGGATGAATGTTGGTACGATTACAAATTATCTGCGTTATTAAACCTTTATAGAATTATCTTAAGGTGGAATGCGAACATGAGGTTTTGGTGGTATGAATTCGAAAGGGTTCTCTTCGTTATAAAAGATTTAAATTGTATGGAACTTTTAGAGTGAAATAGAAAAATGAAAGAGAATAAAGTAATTACTGATATAGAGCAGTTAACACCAGAATGGTTAACAAGTATCTTTAAAAATAAAGGATATCTTAACAATGGAATAGTTACAAAGATAATTAGGAGAAATTCACTAGAAAAATCTACTACTAATGTGCATTTTTTGGAACTAATATTTTCAAATGATACTCCTAGGAAAGATATCTCTTCTAATATAGTTGTAAAGATTTCCAAACCAAATGCTATTA
>JAHLVZ010000225.1 GCA_019058165.1 Candidatus Heimdallarchaeota archaeon | reverse complement strand
TTACTTCTCAGGCCAATATCATCCAAATACCATTTTGATTGTTTCATGGTTCGTGAATTTTATACCAATGATTATGGCAGCAGCTTGGTATCTACTCTATGATCCTTTAGAAGACAATATAATAAAAGCAGCAAAATATACTGGAGCTTTTACGTCTAAAACAATCAAAAGAATGTCTAGGAATAATAAAAAAACTACTGAATAATAGATTTGCATTCAAAAGTGCTCATTTTGTAATGCAAAACTATTTTCTTTCTATTTCTTGAAAAAAGTAAAACTTAGAGTAAAAATTACTCTAGTTTACATTAATCGAAATATATTGGAAATTTTTTAGTATCTTTTTGATAAAACTGAAACAAAACCAAAAGAAGAACAGTTTAAGCATTTCTTCTTCTCCTTATGTTTTAACTGAAGGTCATAGCCAAGTATTGTAAACTTTGTCTGTTGCTCAATTGCTTCTGCACAAGATTCCGAACCGCACCAACTAATAAGATACATTTTATTTTGATTTAGTTTTGTATTTTCAAGAAGTAATTCTAAGTTTTCCTTTTCTGAAAAATCTACAATACTTTCTTGATAAGTTAATTGTGCGTTCTTTCTCATTGAATCATCCATATCTTTTTGGATCTTCAGGATTTGCGCTTGTGTACTTTGCGATTGCCAATTCAAGGTTTCTTTTTGTAAAGTATCTCGGCGTGTAATTGTTATATTATTATTAGCAAACTCTTTTTGACCAATTTCTATACGCAAAGGAATTCCCAACCTTTCGGATTGATAGAATTTCATCCCAGGAGTTGTCAGTTCATTATCATCTATTTCAACTTTAAATCCAAAAGAAATCAATTGTTTCATAATTTCACTTGAATATTGCAGTATTGTTGATTTGTTTTTTCGGTTGAAGATAGGGATAATAATCATGTCAGTGGGAGAAATGTCAGGTAATAAGACAAGTCCTTTGTTGTCACCGTAATAAGCTATTATAGTTGCCAAAATCCTATCAATTGAAGGTCCGTAGCATAAGAGGTGTGCGAATTGTTTCTTTTTGTGTTGATCAAGATATTCTATATTGAAAATCTTACTGAAGGTTATTCCTAGGTATGCAGTTGTAAATAGCTCCATGGATTTACTTCCAGGGAGTATTACATAGCCGTCTATTGTTTTTGATGAGCCTGCGAATCGATCCCATTTAGGAACTTCAATGAATTTAACAGGAATGCCAAGTTTCTCAAATAAGATTGCGTATGTTTTTCCAATTGTTTTCAGAAAGGCTAAAGCTTCTTTTTTCGATCGAAAAGCTGAATGACCTTCTATAAATCCAATTGTCTCTCTATTCCTGATTAAAGGACGAGTTTCATTAGTTTCGCAACGAAAGATGCTGACATTTTGAAACACTTTCAAAGGCATGTCACGCCAACTGCGAATCCAACGAGCAAACATTGGATAGATTATCAGCTCAGAGGTAGGACGTAATGCTAATCTTTCACCTTTTGCAAGTTTTTTACTTCCTTCACGATCAACCCAAAAAACATCATTCTCAAAGTTACGTATGAAATCAGTTTCTTTAAGAAAAGTTGATTCTTTTATCAAAGTAGGAAATTGCATTTGGTTATGACCGGATTGAATATATGCTTCTTGAGCAAAGGCATAGATCTTTTTGAAAAGCTTATAGCCCCAATCAAGCCAAACATAGCTACCTTTTACACTATAATTAGTGTCAACAATTCTTGCTTCTTGAAGAATCCAGAGGAACCATAGCCAGAAATCAATGTTCTTATCAATGGTTACTTTCTGATCTTCAGTTTTGTTGTTTACTTGCTGTTCATTCTGGAACATATTCACCTATTTTCAAAGTCATTTCTTCCTCCGTTTTGTTTTGAAGAAATTTCGGTCTTTGTTTAGAAGACAAATGATTTCAGCATTCCTACAACTAACCAAAGAAAAAATACCGGAATGGTTAGTTCGGAAAGTGATATCCTGTCATAATTAAGACCTAACGAAATTCAACACTCATTTTTTAAAAATCTTTGCGTATATCAAGGAGAAAAAATCATAAAGAAATAGATTTTGTCAATGAATCAATCAGAAGAATCTCATCTGCAGTGGACGTGAATTGAAGTAATTTCTTAGAAATCTTTTTTTGTTAACTAGAATATAACAATCTAATAAGAATTTTAGGTGAAATGATTTGGTTTTAGTAAAGATTTCTGAAAAAATGCAAGTAAAAAGGATAGAAAAAGTTCGATCTGTTTTACAAGCAAAGAATTTGAAGGGAATGGTTTTCTTTAATACAAGAAGTATATTTTACTTGACAGGATTTCATCATATCCCAACTGAAAGACCCATTGCTCTGGTTTTACCAACAGATGGAGATTTGGGATTATTTGTACCTGAATTAGAAGTTAACCAAGTAAAAGATACAGTTCCTTTAGTTCCTGATGTTTTTAGCTATTTTGAATACCCAGATGAAATACATCCTATGAAACATTTTGCGAAAGGATTAATGGAACGTGGGTTAGGAGATAAAGAAATTGCTGCAGATTCTCCTGGAGCCCCAGGTTATTGGGGCTATATGGGACCAAAATTAGTAGAGATTGTTCCAAAAGCGAAAATTATAATTCTAAATGAATTGATAATGGATATGCGAGTCATAAAGGATGAAGAAGAAATTGCTCTAATAAAAGAAAGCTGTAAGTGGGGCAACCTTGCTCATCAATTATTACAAGAATACACCTACGTTGGTGCTTCTGAAATCGAAGTTGTTAATGCAGTTAATTCTGAAGCATCTCGAGTGATGATGAAAACATTAGGTCCTTCCTTCAAACCTTTAAGTGGGCCAATATGTGCTGCTGCAGGTTATAGAGGACAAATCGGGGCTGGGTCAGCAATTCCTCATGCAACTACTGGAAATAATTTCTTCAAATCAGGTGATACTTTGGTTACAGGAGCAGGCTCCAATGTCGGAGGATATCGAAGCGAACTCGAACGTACTATGTTCATGGGTGAACCATCTGAAAAGCAGGTGAAATACTTTGACATAATGTACAAAGCTCAAGATGCAGCGTTAAATGCGTTTGGTCCGAATGTTAAGAATGCAGATGTTGACAGAGCAGCTCGTAAAGTCTTCAAAGATGAAGGTGTCTGGGAACTAGTAGAACACCATACAGGGCATGCGATCGGAATGGAAGGACATGAACGACCATTTTTAGATATTGGTTCTAAAGTCGTCATGAAACCAGGAATGGTGTTTACAGTTGAACCTGGAATCTACATTCATAATTTCGCTGGTTTTAGACATTCTGATACTGTACTCATAACTGAGGATGGTTCTGAAATGTTGACCTATTACCCTCGAGATCTCGAGTCATTAATTATCGACCTGTGAATTCAGAGAAAATAGAAACCGCTTTTTCTTGGCGGTTTTTAGGATTTTTGGGTGATATACAATCCTCCGATAATTAAAACCCCACCAAGAGCAAAAAACCAATCTGGGTATTCTTTCATAGCTAGAGCAAATAAAGTGGCAATAATTGGTATCAAGAATTGAAAGACACTTGCTTTTTGAACAGGTATTCTTCTAATAATTTCAAACCAGAGAGTAAAGGCAATTGCTGTGGGTACAACTCCCATTAAAAACAAGGTAAAAATATGATAATATTTTGTAGCTTACGTGAAACTC
>JAHLVZ010000059.1 GCA_019058165.1 Candidatus Heimdallarchaeota archaeon | reverse complement strand
ACAGCAATGTCAGTATTAGAAGCATTTTGCAAATCAATAATTTTTAGCGGATCAATATCTTCTTCCTCTCCTCGAGAGATGAATTGAAATCCCCCGGAATCCATCACGCAAATTTCATTTTCAAGCTCTAATTCCTTATGTATTCCTTTTTCTCTTACTCTTTTCTCGAGACGACCATTTTGTAAAATATCATAGGCATTTGTCATTACAGAACAATTAGGTATTTTCAACCAAGGTCGAGGATTGTTATCTCTAAAAGAATATGTTAACATCATGGTTGGTGTATGAAATGTCTTAGAATTAACTAGAGTTTTCTTTTCAAAGATTAAACCATTATGCTTTTTTTTAGTAGACATTTCAATTTTCGCTCGTTAACACTATAAGAGATCATTGTTTTTGAGAGTTGTCTCCACTATTTCCCGGACTTTCGGTAGATTGTATGTTAGTGGAGGGGCATATTTAACTTTTGAGGAAAGCAATTTTTCAGTTAATTTGCTTTGTTTTTCATTTTGTAGGATATTTACTAGTGCTTGTTCGAATATTTTCCGATGGTGTTTTGGTAAAACGTAGAAGGAGTATTTATGAGCAAGAATTAATTTAGGGAGAACAATTGATAACCTTTCTATGAAGATGCTTCGACCTTCTTCTCTCATTTCATTTGGAGGAAAATCATATTTAGTAATGTTGGTATCATCGAATTCTTCTGGAACAATTATTGCAGGTTCAGAGACTGTATAGATTTGACTTAAATCACTAATTGAGAGTTTCTTATTTAGCATTGCGTGAAACACTCGTCTGTATGGCGATTTGTTGTATGGTTTATGTTTTGAACAACTTAAGAAAAAAGCGATTGGTTTCTCAACATTTGGAATGTAATCATCAATCATAAATTTATAATGCTTAACGAATCTAGGTTCTTGGAATAATTCATCTCCGCCAATTAAGAAATCATCAGAAGTATCCATTAAGAAACCTACTATGAAGTAATCGTAATACTATTCTTGTAAAGAACTCTTATTAAGAGTTAGGGTTGGATAGAAGATACCAAAGAAATGAAGAATCAGTATTTAGATTATAATAAGTAATACTTTTTTTTAATGATAAAGAATCATATATAAGCATTAATTTTGAATTATCATTTGGTGGAAAAAAATATTGTTAGACGAAGTATTAGTAATTCGAGAGAGTTTACCTATTTTCTATTACAATAGAGATCCTGCAGTTGCATTTGATGATGATCATTATATTCTACAATCAGGATTCTTCGTTGCTTTGTCAGCTTTTGCAAACGAACTGAGCGATGATAAGCTGAAATACATTGTTTTAGAAAACAAACTATATGCTCTCGATGAAGTATCAGAAATTCTAGTTATATTCGGCGACAAAGAAAAAATGACTCAAGAAGTGGTAAATAAACTTCAAGAAGACATTTCAAAAGCTGCGAAACATCTTAACTACTTAATCGAAAAACATGAAATGGAACAATTTATTCCTTCACAAGAAGTCTTGAGCGTAATTGCGAAAGACTTTGGAGAGTATCTTAAAAAAGAAAATCTAGTTGAAGATGATTCTCCCTTCGACCCAAACAAGTCAAGAAGTATGATGCAAAAATTCATTTTCAGTACAATCGGATATAAGCCAGGTCAATGTAATATTGGTCATGCGGAAAGATTGAAGCGACTCATGATAGGCTTAATGGGATTTGTTGTAACAATAATTGGATCAATTCTCTTCATGGTCTTTAGCATAAATGAATGGTATATGCTGCTTCTTGCAGTACCATTATTTATGGGTTTCTTTGGTTTGTATCAGTATTCATTCAAATTCTGTGCTGTCAATGGCCTTACTAAGAAATATGACATGAAGTAAAGGAGGAACAAGATGTCAAAACTAAAATTACCAAAACCAGAATTTATTCATGGGGAAATTGATTATCCAGAAATGATTAAACGGGATTATCGAAAAGCACTCTTAATCATCTTTCTGACAACAATTTCAACTGCTGCCATTGTTGCTGGATTGTTTGTACTGGCGTTCTTTATTTAGAAGAAGTCTTACAAACCATTATAATTTTTTTTATAACAGTATTAGTTTTCTTTTCGAAATACTTTTTTAACACTCTATCTAGATGTGAACAAGAATTAACTTTATACTAACTTTCATGTTGGAATAACCATGGGAAAAAAAATTGCTATTAATGGTTTTGGGCGAATAGGTCGTCTTTTCTTCAGGAGTGTAATAGAAAACCATCCTGAGTTAGAAGTTGTGTTTATTAACGATTTATTTGAACCAAAATATCTCGCTTATGTTTTGAAATATGATTCCGTTTTTGGCAAATTCAAAGGAACTGTGGAATACACAGAAAATTCTTTGATTATTGATGGGAAGGAAATCCCTGTTACTGCAGAACGAGATCCGGCTAATCTTCCTCATACCAAATTTAAAGTTGATGTAGCGGTAGAATGCACAGGATTTTTTGTTGACAGGGATAGTGCGAGTAAGCATTTGGAAGCAGGTGCAAAACGTGTCTTAATAAGTGCTCCTGCAAAAAAACCAGACATTACAGTTGTACTTGGTTGTAATGATGACAAAATAAAGGACGAACATAAAATAATTTCCAATGCATCTTGCACTACAAATTGTCTAGCACCGATAGTTAAAATTCTAGATGATAATTATACAATTACTCAAGGTATTATGACAACTATTCATTCATATACTGGCAACCAAAATCCAGTCGATACTGGGAGAGCAGGCGATCCTGTGAAAATGATTCGAGGTAGAGCATGTGCAGTTAATATTATTCCAACTTCAACAGGTGCAGCAAAAGCTATTGGAGAAGTATATCCACATCTAAAAGGTAAACTTGATGGATTCGCTATGAGAGTTCCAACTGTCAATGGCAGTGTCGTTGATCTAAAAGTCAATGTCGAAAAGGTTCCAACAGTTGAAGATATTAACTTGAAAATGAAAACAGCAGCGGAAGGAGAACTGAAAGGTATTCTCTCATATACCGAAGATCCAATTGTTTCATCTGATATAATCGGTGACCCAAATAGCTCTGTCTTCTCGAGTATGTGGACAAAAGTGAATGGTAATTTGATATCAATAGTGAGTTGGTATGATAACGAATGGGCTTATTCTAATCGTTTAGCTGAATTAATTATAAAACGATTATAATAGCCATTTTCCCTTTTCTTTTTTTATTTATCCACAAACCAAGTTTCATTAGTTTCGAGATTTGTAACTTTCCATTTCATACCATCAGGAGTTTTCACAAAAACTTTCTGGATTTCCACCATTCTTCCATTAATTATTGTCGTAGTTGTTATGGTATGCCCCTCAGATAATTCATCAAAAGAAGTTGGTTGTTGAGGTTGACTCCCTTTATAAGCTGTTTTTTTGGTTGATTTAACTTTAGGAAATCTATTTGTTTTGATTAAAAAGACAACTAAAACAATTAATGGTAATACAGCTAGAAATGAATAAGCCCAATTGTGACTAATGCTATCTTCAGTTAATCTGACTATTTCAATTTCACCTGCATTTAATATACTAACTAATTGACTCTCATTGAAAGCATAGAATCTCTTAACTACACCATTTTTCTTGCTATACTCAGCTTCAATAACAGTCGAATTATTCTGACTTAACATCCATAAATCTGAAGTTTCAGTTATATTATATCCTTGATTTTCGTATTTTTCTGTTAATTCATCCCAATTACGATTTTGCACTAAAATATTTTCAAAAAAAGGATTGCCATCTGCAGTTATACCATCAATTGTAAAAGTGAAGTCAATATCTAATGGATGTACATCTGTGAATTTGATAACCAATTTCTTTCCCTCTTCGAAAACTAAATCCGAATTAGGATCATGTAGCCTATATACAAAACCCCAAGGATTTCTAAGAGTACGAATTTCGAATCTATAAGCATCACCTGTTTTAACATTATAATCTGCATTTACACTTGAGATAAGTATAGAATTTATGACAAAGATGATGATAAGAAAAGCAAATGGATTTAATCTCTTTTGTTTAAGCACACTCATACTTCCTTGATCAAAATATAATTGTCTTTTACTAATATACTATCAAAACAATGTTTTGTTTTAATACTTGTTATAAAGTTTATAAAAATCGAAAAAAGAAGTAAAATGGTTACTTACATCCAACAAGCAACCTATTTTTGATGATTTATTATGTTTCAGGTAAAACTACTCTTTTTGTTTTTGGAGTAATTATTGCGTTGATTATATCTGCGTTAATTAATTCAACAAAAGCAGTAGAATTACTTGTTATACCAATAACTTGATCTGATTCATCTATTGTACCAATTAACCCTTCTTCTGCATCTCTACCAATGGCATAATATGGTTTATTTGTTGAGCTGATAGCTAATGACTTCAATTGTATGTTTTCTTGTCCCATTAGTTGTTTTATTACGTCAGCATTCTTGAACGGATCAAAATCAGATATAACAATTATTCGTGTTCTTGGATTACTATTTAATAACTCAGTAAGATGAACATCGCTTACAGCAGGATAAACAACTGTTACTGTGGATTTAACTCTTGAGAGTATTTCTTTCATTTGATTTAGTACAGGTTCTCGACCCAAAATGGTTGTAGTATTCATAGAAGGTCGTGGTATATCCTTGATCTTAGTTAGCAATTCCCTATAGGTTAATTCCATATTTGCGAGTAGTCGTTCTATGTTCCTATTGCTTTCTTTGAATTTGTCACCAAATCCTTTGAATTGATTCTTGAGATTTGCAGTTTCAGCAATTATGGTATCTTCAACACCCGATTGTGAATCATTAATAGTCTTATTAACAAGAGAAGCTTGTTCTTGCACATATCTTATGGCAGTTTGTTTTCCTCGATTCAAGAGGGTTTTTGCAGGCATTTCAATTCGAGCGATAGCTGCTTTAGCTCTTTCTTCTGTATCTTTGATGAAGTTTTTACCATCTATCTCACTTGTACTGTTGATAGCTCGAATATCATCAATTATCTTAGAACTAATTTCTGTAAAGGCTGTTTCCTTATCCTTGAATTCTTGAGAAATTGAAGTGACAGTTGTATCTCTTGCTTCTTGATATTTGGAATTAATGTCATTTTTTGCTCGAGTAACAGTACCAGCCATGGTATTCTTTGTTGTTTCAAAATCGGTATTGATTTTAGTGAAACTATTAACTAATTCCAAGTTTAGTTTGTCGTGGATTTCTGTCATTTTACGTTGGGTTGTTTCAACTGAAGTTCTTAATTCATTACCTAGGCGAACCTCTTTTGCTTTTATGTCATCTCTTGTCTCTGTAGCATTTTTATCTAGATTATCTTTTAGTATTTTGAAGAGATTATCTAGTTTGTCATAATTGGTTTTCGATTTTGCAGCAATTAACCCTTCGAGTTGAGCATTTGCATCAATAAACATTTGAGTGGTGTTTCGAGTGAAAGTTTCTATCATTTGATCATATTCTCTTTTTATTCCAGAGAGTTTTTCACGGACAACTTTCCCAAAATCATCATTCATATCTTGTATAGAATCAGAAATATTACGAATTCTTTCTTCAAGAATTTGATTAGTAGATTTATCATGAGTTCCGATTCTTGTGTGTACTGATTCGATGATACTTGCGTAATTTTCGGTCACAGTTTCACTGGATAAAGCCATAGTATCTTTAGCAGAGGCATCAAATTCACTCATAGCTCGATCTATTTTCCCTTGGATTTCTTTTGATGTTTTATCATATTCACCGAAGTTATTGTCAAGGGAAGCTATTAAGCTGTTCTCCATAACTGAAGATGCTTCTTGCACTTTTCCAGATGAATTTTCAAAAGCTTTCGTTATATTACCTTCAGATTCAGCTAAGGTATTAACAATTTCACTTACGGAAGAACTAATGATGTTTCCTGCTTTTTCTGTGGTTTCTTGATAATGTTTACTCATATCAGTTGTAGTAGTAAGCGAAAGTGAGGAAATAGCTGTTTTCTCATCATTCAAAATTTGACCTATTTCTTCGATTAGTTTATCTAATTCAGTTGAAATTTCTACGGAAGAAGATTCTGTTGCAACACGAATTTCTTCTTTTGCTGAACTTGAGATATCATGAATCGTTTCTTTTTGTCTTTTAACGATTTCATCTAGAGTATCAAATCTCTCTTGAGCATAAGTATTAATTTCACTACCTAAGGCTTGAATTATCTCTATAGAATTCTTGGCTTTATCAGATAATGAAACCAATGGATATACTGCATTATATTTCTCCACAATAGAGGGATTAGTGTAAATGAGAGTTTTCCCGATAAGAGATTGTATGGATCGTTCCACTTCATCAGATGTTCCTCCCACTTGTTCAGCGATTTCATGGACAGAAAGCTGACCAGCAGAAAGAAGTAAAAGATAGACCTTTTCCTCAATCGGAGAAAGCTGTAATTCATTAAGTATTTCAGACAATTTCTTAGTCTCCTTTCAAATTAAACGAACTAGTATTTTTTTCTTGAATAAATTTAAGACTTAAGCTTTTTTAGTGTTGTTTTATTGGACATTTTTCACCTAAACAGTTTTTTCAGTAATTTCGAGGGTCCATCTTCCCTACAAAGAAGATTTATCTTTAAAGAAAACTACAACTACTTGTTAGAAATTAAAAAGTGGGATACATTTTGTCAATTTACGGAAATACCGGAAAAATACTAGAAGTAGATTTAACAGCCGAAAAAACCTCTGTCATGAAACCCTATCCTGAAATCTATCGGAATTTTGTTGGTGGAAGTGGATTAGCAGCAAGGTTATTTTATGATCACTTAACAAAAGAACTAGACCCATTATCTCCAGAAAATCCCTTAGGATTTTTTACTGGTCCACTCTCTGGAACTAAAACACCTAATTGTGGAAGGCATGTTGTTTGTGCAAAATCTCCACTTACAAATATCTGGGGAGAAGCTAATTCCGGAGGAAAATTCGGAGCATATATGAAATTTGTTGGTTTTGATGGAATTATATTCAAAGGAAAAGCCAAAGAACCAACTTCTCTTATGATTTTTGATAATGATATTGTATTAGCAGATGCTTCATATCTTTGGGGTAAGAATGTTTACGATGTAGAGAAAGCAATAAAGCAAAGATTTGAGAAAACCTCAAGTTTTGCTACAATAGGTACTGCTGGAGAAAAATTAGTCAAAATAGCTTCAGTTATGAATGATGGTGATAGAGCAGCAGGAAGAACAGGAATGGGCGCAGTGATGGGCTCAAAGAATTTGAAAGCTATCATATTATATTCTTCAAAAAGAGATGTTCCTGTGGCAAAACCAGACCAATTGAAGGAATTAGGAGGACAAATGAGAAAGAACATCCATGAAAACACAGTAGCAAGGAGAATGTTTGGGACAGCAGCTTATGTTACCGGTGGGATGAAATGGGGTGATGTTGCAGTTAAATATTGGCATAAAGGACACATGGATGATACTGAAGCAATTGATGGAGCTCGAATAAAAGAAACAATCTTGACAAAAAGGTATCATTGCTACAGTTGTGTCATTGGTTGTGGGAGAATGATAGAAATTAAAGAAGGAAAATATGCTTTACCGTTGACAGCAGGGCCAGAATATGAGACTCTTGCTGCTTTTGGTACCAATCTTTTGATTAAGGATCTTAAAGGAATTTCAATGGCTAACTACATGTGTAATAATTATGGTGTAGATACTATTTCTGCTGGAATGATCATTGGATTAGTGTATCGGCTAGCAGAAAAAGGAATTATTACCAAGAAAGATTTAGGAGATATAGAAGCAAAATGGGGAGATATAGATGCTGCTCTTGAGCTATTGACAAAAATGGCAAAAAGAGAAGGCATAGGCGATTTAATGGCAGAAGGTGCTGATATCTTAGCTGAGCATTATAATATGCCAGATGAAGCTCATACTGTTAATGGCTTAGAGTTACCTTTCCATGATCCTCGAGCTTTCTTTTCAATGGCTGCAGTCTATGCAACATCATCTAGAGGTGCTTGTCATAATAATGGCGATGGATATAAGATGGGTTTGGGAGTCTCTATTCCCGAGATTGATTTGAAAGGTGAAGACAGGTTTGATGATATTGAAGCAGGTCAACTTGCAGTTAAAGTTCAAGATTTCCGGGCTGTTTACAATGCTCTTATTATGTGTCATTTTGCAATGCCACCTTTCAAGGATACCGTTCATGCACTTGAACTCGCAACAGGTAGGGATTATTCAATTGAAGACATCATGAAAGTTGGAGAACGAATAACTAATACTAAGCGATTACTAAATATGAAAATGGGCCTTACAAGAGAGAATGATCGACTACCTAAAATCATGTCAGTTAAGCTTTCAGAAGGAGGAGCTAAAGATAAACTCCCAAATCTGGAAATGCAATTAAGTGAATACTACAAATTGAGGAAATGGGATAAAAAAACAGCTATTCCTTCAAAGGAACTACTTGAAGAGTTAGGTATTTCAGACCTAACTTAGGGTTCTTTTTCTCTTCTTTATAATATATATGCAAGTCTTTAACAGTAAAAATTAGGAACAATAAACTAGGTTTAAGAACTAGATAGACCAACTAAATAATAATAATTATACCATCTATTTCTAATGCACTGGAGATAGTGCTAAAAAATTGGCATCTTTAATATTCGATTTTATCTATTGAAACAGATGATATAGATAATTTGATAGCTGGAATCCCAGACTGGTTAAATCCAATCTGTGCTCTTGCCATAGTAACAATTCGAGATATTTTCACCTATTTCTAAGAGTCAATATTAAAAGGTTGGATTTAAAATGAAAGAAACAGAAAATTACGATGTTATAATAATAGGTGCTGGCATGGGCGGATTACATGCAGGAATATATATGCAAAATAAAAACCCCGCACTAAGAACTCTAATTGTTGAAAGAAATACTTATCCTGGGGGATATGTTTCAGGGTTTACAAATAATGGATTCTACTTTGATTCTGCTGCGGAAGCTATGCTAGATATCAAGAATAATAACGCAAACAAAGTTTTGAAAGAATTTGGTTTTAAACACACTTTTCTTAAATTAGATCCGAATCAAGTTTACTATATAAATAATAAGCAATTCAATATGTACTCTGATCTTGATAAATTTCTAGCTGAAATAAGTATTCATCACCCAGATCAAGTTGAGGGTGTAAAGTCTTTGTTTGAAACATGTCATCAGATAACGAAAGATATTGATGAGTGTGGATTAGCAACTGAAAAAGTTACTTTCGGGAAAATTCTGAAAGTTATTTTCAAGTATCCAACATTGCGTAAATATGCAAGAAAAAGCTTCAGAGAATTACTAGAGGAGTTCATTACAGATGAACGATTGTTCGAATATTTTAGTTTGATTTGCTTATGGTTTGGTTTAAAATTCGAAGAGCTTGATGCTACGGTAGCGGCTCATATATTGGATTTTGCGTTTACAAAAGGAATGTATTATCCCGAAGGTGGTATGGGTTCTTTTGCTTTGAATTTAGTGAAACATTACGAAGCAAGAGGAGGAACAATGCAATACGGCTCTACAGTTAGAAAAATTATCGTGAAAAAGAAAGTAGTGAAAGGAGTTGAGTTAGAGGATGGAACTGTTATCTCAGCAAAATATGTAGTTTCTAATGGTGATTTACGTAAAACAGTTTTTGACTATGTAGGTAAAGAACACTTTCGAAAAAGATATTTAACACGCATTCAAAAACTTAGACAATCCATATCTGGTTACATGATGTTTTTGGGTTTAGAAAATTTAGATCTCTCAGAATACCCACCTCACTTTATTATCGGTAAAGGTTCAGAAATTATTCCAAAAGTACGAGATGAAAATATAAATCTAGATAGTATAGGAGTTAGAATTGCTTCTAATATTGATCAAAGTTTGAGAAAGGGCTCAAAGGAGTCCTTAATTGTTTTAGGGTTCGCAACAAACAAATGGAACAACTTTTGGAAAACAGGTAAAACAATGAAAAGATCAATTGAGTATAGAAGATTAAAGAAAGAAGTAATGGAGAAGTTAATTTCAACAGTAGAAAAAATAATTCCTAATTTATCTAAGCATATTGTGCTAAAGAGACTAGCAACTCCCTTAACATTTGAGAGTTTCAATCAATCAACTGACGGTTCTTGGTATGGTCCTGAATACAATCAAAAATTACCGAGTTTTAAATCTCCAATTAAAAATCTCTTTTTTGCAGGTTCAAATGTAAAAGGAGGAGGAGTTACTCCCGCAATGGATTCTGGAATAGAAACTGGGAAGTTTCTTTTAAAGAAAATAGAAAGAGATTACTTTAAGAAATCATTCTATCCAGTTATATCTAAAGAAACTATTGCAGCGAACAAAGAATTGTTGAATATATTATTGCAGGAATCTTTCGATGGTAAAAAGAGGAAATAAAAAATTAAGAGCTACTTCCTGTAGCTTCTTTTTCTTATTTTTTTATATTTCAAAATCACTCTTTCTTTGAATGACCATAACCGCCAACAATTTCCTTTAAACTATAATAGTTACCTGTTCCGTAAGCAAGAACATCTGCTAATAGAATATCTGGACTGCCTTTTTCATTTATCATTGATTCATCATAGTAGACTTTCAAAACTTCACCAAAAAACGCATCATGAGTTCCAATTTTCACTTGTTTAACTAATTTACACTCAATATTTATTGGGCATTCTTTGATTAATGGAACATTAACTTCCTTACCTTTGAAAACAGTCAAGCCTGTTTCCTTGAATTTATCGACATCACGACCAGAAACAATTCCGAAATAATCTGCTTCTTCTGCAATTTTCACATTTGGTATATTTACTCCAAAACAACCGCTTTTTTCTATTAATTCATACGTATATCTTGAATCTCTTATACCTACAACTAAAGTAACTGGATCGGCACAGATATTTGATATCCAAGCTGCAGTCATAGCATTTGGTTTTCCTTTTTCATCATAAGCAGACACTAATGCTGCCGGAGCTGGATAAGCAGCTGCTCGAGGTTCTTTTTCAATTTTTTTCAAAATCAATCACACTTTTGTTTTAAAGAATTTCACATCTAAAGTATTTTTCTATTGAAGCTTCCTAAGAAAATCGACACGCTTTTTTCTAATAGCATCTGCATCTGGTCCAAACCACATTAGATGTCCACCAAATGGTTTGAAAATCTCTGCTTGAGGAATTTTATTTATCAGATATTCTGCATGTTCCCATTTCACATCATTATCTTGCTGACTATGTATTATTATTGTTGGACAAAGGATATTATTCACCTTCGTTTCTGTAATATTTTTGAATAATTCTAGATCATTTTGCAATCCGGTATTTCGAATGCTTAGAGGTGCAGTACTATCCATGAGTTTTTTGAACCACTTCTTTTCATCAGGATGTGATTTTATATGGCTGATGAAAATTTTCCGTTCTTCTTTAGATAAAGTGGTTTCAATTTTCAACATACTATTTATGATGACTAATGGAATAATAGCAAAAAATATCATCATAAAATAAATCATAAAGTCTTGAAGTTTTGCGTTAAGAAAGACCTTTTCCCATATAGTGCCTTCAATGTCTTCTTGAGGATTATATTCATGAGATACTGCTGCTTCCATCATCAAACCTTTTGTTTTTTCAGGATAATTTTGAGCAAATGCCAAAGCTATTGAACCGCCAGCTGAAACACCTGCTATAACTACTTTTGGTATATCTAATTTTACTAGAAGTGCATTGAGTAAATCTGCTTGGGCATTTATAGTATTATGTTGTAATGGAGTACGTAAGTAACCAGGTCTTGAGAAGCATAAAACTTGAAATCCTTCTGCTATTAGATGGGAAAGCATATATCCCTGATCAAAACCTCCTGGACCTCCATGACACATAACAATTGTTGTACCTGTTCCTTCTATCCAATACTCAACTTGTCCCATTGAGGTATCAATTAACGTACCATTCCTAACTAGTTCCTTTCTTCTTTTTCTTCCCCATAATAAAAAGAATAGTAATGTCATAATTATTATTAATGAAATTGTTCCAAAAACGCCAATCAGTATATACCCAGTAGTATTCATACAAAATTATTCAATATTAGACCTATAATTTTTTCTAATCCAATTTGAAGTATTTATTCTTGTAATATCTCGAGTAAATGACTGCTACTGGATTGTGAGTTGTTACTCTATCTTTTACAATTAAGACAGTTGTTGGCGCTTCTGAGTGTTTTATGAAATTAATATCATGACCTATACATAAACCAACAACAATGTTTAGATCGGTTTTTTCAGAATTCAAGAAATAGGCTTGCCCTATCGGATTGCATCCAACCTCTTCTGCTGTTGTGAAAGTGTCTTGATCAGGTATTTCCATCTCCTTTTTTTGGAGAGAGCCTATAGTACAAATCCCTGTAATGACTTCGAAATCATTTTTCTCAAGTATTTGAGTTAGAATCTTCGCTTCTTCTTTTAACCCAACACAAAAAGCAATTCCTAATTTCTTATAACCCATTTTATTAGCAAAAACAATTAATTCTTGTACTCTTGGCCATTTCATGTAACCTGTGACTTCAACATGGGCAGCTACTTGTGATGTCTTAAGGATCTCAGGATTTTCAAGTCTCTTCCTTGCGTTCTGAAAAACCTCTTTCTTCTCAATAGTTGGACACCCATCTGGAGCTTTCTCATACTCCATACTACTACAAACTAGTTTATTACATTTAGAACATTGCATTTTGAATTCTCAGTCCTCTTACAATAAATATTTTTCAACTAAATTTGTGATTTCCTCATCTCGTTTTTCACTTGTTTGGACAACCACATGATCCCCATCTTTAAAGAAACTCTCAGTTTGGAAATTATTAATGAATTCTCGAAAATTCTCACGTAGCAAATAAGTTTCTTTATCAACAACTAAAGCAAAGAAACATTTCACACCTGTCTCCAACATAATCGAGACATTTCCATGATCTATTAATTGTAATCCACCTTCCTCAGCATCCAATATTGTTTGACCCATAGTTCTTATTGCAGATAGTAAACCAGATAATAAATTTGGATTGAGTTTAGTTTCTTTATCAAATTCATTTTGATAAAAGGGTAATCCAGTTTGTTTTGACATTATGAACAGTGCTTTTATGTCCGCTACGATTGTTTTGGGTCTTGAAACACTTTCAAAAGATATTGTAGAACGAATGGATTTGTTAATCCGAGTGAAAATTCTTACTAATAGATTAGATTTCTCTTTTTCAATTTCAGCTAATTGGTTTCTTGCTTCCTGTTCTTTCTCGAATAAATTTAATTGCTTCGATAAATCAATTGCATTATTGAGAATTTTTTTACTTTCCTTCATTTTGTTAGTCATAGATAATAGTAAGCCCTGTAAAATGTAGACATCAATAAGAACCAATTTGTAGTCTTGATCTTGACATAGCCTCTTGGTATCATCAATTTTTTCAAGAGCATTTATCAAAAGTAGATTTTCATTGGTCATTCGATAATTAAGTAGATCAATTTCAGCTAATTGTAATTTCGTATTAACGATTATTTCGAATAGTTTGTTTTCTAAGGCTAATTCTAATGAAAGCTCAAGTAATTTTTTAGCTTCTCCAAGATTAGATTGTCGTGCAGCTAATCGTGCTTTCCTTAAATAGACTTTAGGAATTTCATTTTTCAGCTTTCCTTGTCTGATATCAGCAAGAGCAGAATCTAAAGTCATTTCTGCATCATTAAATTGATCAAGGCTTTCAAAAATATCAGCTCTACATAAATCTAGGGCTATTTTGATTTGTGGAGGAACTGTTACTTTACTCTTCAGTAAGCTATCTAGAGCAAGATCAGAATTTGAAAGTGCTAATTGGGCATTTCCAAAATCGAGATGTAAATGAGCAATATTAGTTTCTGTGGCAACAACAATATATTGTGAATCAACATCAGCTTTTTTGGCATTTTCCAAAGCAATATAGAAATACTTCATAGCCATTTCAAGATTACCCATGTTACGATAAATGAACCCAATATTGTTTGCCATAACTGCAAGCTGTAGTTGATTGGCTAAAATTTCTGAAAATTGGAAGGATTCTTCCAAATATTCTA
The DNA here is from genome assembly GCA_019058165.1 of Candidatus Heimdallarchaeota archaeon. Taxonomy (GTDB): domain Archaea; phylum Asgardarchaeota; class Heimdallarchaeia; order JABLTI01; family JABLTI01; genus JABLTI01. The sequence continues at coordinate 3,197 of JAHLVZ010000059.1, read as the reverse complement.
AACCCTTTTTCAAATCACCGCTTTCAATTGCACATAATGCGGTATTATTTAGTAACCGGTTGAGTAGATAACGATTCTTGGATTTTCTTGCTAGCGAAATTAATTCTTGACCGGTAGATATGCCTTCCTCTAATTTTCCTTCTCTTCTTCTAATGTTGATATATACTGATTTACCTAAAGCATACATTTCAGTAAATGCAAGAACTAAGTTTTCATCTTCTGAATATTGATTACATAATCGTTCATATTGAATAGACAAAGATTCCAGATTAGATTCAATTTTATCAAATTGCTGAGAATAATAAAAATATAACAGTTTTATAGCTTTATTATATAGTGCATTTAAGGGATCTGCTTTAGAGAATTCTTCTGCTTTTGAGATCACTCCTTCAACATCATCGAATTTTCTCTGACTAATTAATGCATAAGCTTTTGTGTTCAATAATCCAGGATAATACTCATCTTTAGCACAAATTTCGTAGACTTCCTCAAAAGATCCTTGTAAAACAAAGGTATTAGCTGCCATGAACAAAAATTCGGAATTATTAACAATAATTCCTTGTAACTTGTAAATTACAGAAATATTATCAATAAAATTCTTCAGCTTATCAGCATTTGGATCAGAATTTTTGTGAATAAAAGAAAGAATTACATTCCGAAAATTATCATCTAGTCGCCAATAATGTATCATTAATTCATTTGGCCAATTCTTTATGGAGCCCATTTACTTTACCACGTAAACTGTTGGTTATTGTAAAATGAATTAGTATTAAGAGTTTTACGTTACTTGTAAAAAAGTGTGATGAATGCTAATTATTCTTTAATTGATTTTATTTTCAACTCTGTAATATCTCTAATGATTGCAACTACTTTCCTCGATTCACTATTAGTAACTTGAACAGGAATGACTTGAGACTGGAACCAACGAACCATATTTTCGATAGGTAAGTGATACTCAATGGTTACGATGTCGTTTTTCTCTATCGCTTCTAAACAATGTGAAAGAAAGAAATCAGCTTGTCCTTTCGGGAAAATTTCATGAAATTTTTTCCCGATTATTTCTGCGCGAGGTTTGTATAGTAATCGATCATCTGTATTAGGAGAAATGAAAAGAATTCTACCTTCCTCATTAACAATCATAATTAAAGCATTAAAAGTTTCAAAGAAATCGTGAAAAGTACTCATTTCTTTTTGAATTTCACTCAACTCTTGAGTAGATTTCTTTGTTTCATCCGCAATAACATTCGGAGACTCTTGAAGAGTTCCTGTAACAGTTATGATATCATCCTTCATTTTTGCTCTTATGTTTGTATCAACTAGGAATTGCTTGCCTTTTTTCGATGTTAACAGAAACTGCTTGTTATTTAGAATTAACATTCCTTTTTCTTGAATTCTATCAAAAATTTGAATATCATCAGATACTAAATCCGGATCCACTAATATTTTCATGAAATCGAAATCTGTTTCTAATTCTTCCTTTGTAGCACATTTGAGAAAAATCTTTTTTGCGGATTCGTTAATATAAGAAAATGTGCCGATTTTTGTTGAATAGGAATATATTAGCTCGAAAATACCAATTGGCAAATTATTTAGAAATTTATTGAAATCCTTTTCACTTTTCTCTGATTTCTTATTCATAGAAAATCTCTTCATGAAAAATGCATTTTCCAAATTTTATATAACATGAAAACTGAAAAATCTTTCTCAGATATATACAAAAAAAGCAGGAAAAGGAGGATTAGACTAATCCTAATACTCCAATTTTAATATTAGACAAGACAACAAAAACTCCAACAATAACTACAATAGCAATAATTGAGATGATAAATCCTGCTTTATTGTATTTATTTTTATCTTCACGTTTTCTTGAATTTATAGCAATTAATAATCCAAAGATACTTGTTACGAAGAAAAATATTGAAAATAAACCAATAAGAGAGAGTGTTAAAGATAACTTAGAATCTGTGAGCTCAGTTCGAGATTTGACTATTTCATCTTTTGATTCAGTATCAATCTCTGGTCGTTCAACAATATCAATCCATTCCGCATTGTAAAATTGGGTTTCGGCATCTACTTGACCTTTTTGCCACCATTTCACTTCTGGTCCGAATCTTGCCCTTCTTACAGGAATTAGATTATTCGTTATCGTCCGAATAAACCACTCCAACGATCCTATGTACCCAATCTTCTCCCATCCCCAGTTTATTAGCGAATATAATCCAAGAGTTAGCAGAATAACTAAAGCTGTTCCACCCCATTGCAGCTTCGCATATGCCGTTCCTTTCAAAATAAACGAAGTAAAAGCCCAGACAATGAAAAAGTACCATTGATTGTTATAATTGGTAAAGGCAATTGTTCCAAAACGTCTTACGAATTTACTTCGATTAGCAAACTGCTTACTAATACCACGGAATTCAATTAATCTGAACAATATTGAGAAGAGTATAATACTGAATCCATTAACCGCTAAAAATTGCGCTACCCATGAAAATTGCGGTATATAACTTGCATAATACGGTGTCCATTGTCCATGATCGACAATGGTAAAATAAAAATCAACTATTGGCATAATATCTCCAGTAACCAAAAAACCAGTATTAACTGCAACATTGCCTATTATAAAGACTATTCCAATTAATCCAATTGAAAACATCGATAAACCAATAAGAAACAATTTTCGAGGGAATTTCTTGTCAATTTGCTCCTTAGGTTGAGAAATAACTATTCCAATTATACTACCAACAAATGAAATGGCGAGATAGGGTAAGAGGGGTTCAATAGGAGATGCCAAAACATTCAGAAACGGAGCTCTTATAATCTCCCAAAAAGTTTCAATGCCAATCCGTGGCGTGGAAATAAGAATTTTCGGATCCAAAACTGTAAAAGGATAACCGGGAACCATTACATCAACTAAAAGCCAGATTGGTAAAGTGAGGACAACTACAACAAATGCCATAATTATATAACTCTTAATTATATTCCTTCTATTCTTCCAGCAACCTTTCATAGATAATAGCCCATGGATTATCCCATTAATAATAATGCACCAGGCTATAGCATGGATTGTTTCGAAATGGTTCCAACGCCAAAGAGCTATTGCCCAATTTGTTGCTGCAGGATTATTCAAATTAAGGAAGAAATCTCCAAGAGCACCCCAGTAACCGATAAACCCTTCACAGATCATAGCAGATATAAGT
>JAHLVZ010000058.1 GCA_019058165.1 Candidatus Heimdallarchaeota archaeon | reverse complement strand
AGATGGGGAGTTCATAGAGGTAGATGATACTGTTGATTTCACTCAATCTGTAAGAGAAAGTATTGCTGAAATGTCAAAATACTACACTTGTTATCAATGTGGTTTTCCAATTGAGAGAAGTACTGAAGTATGTTCTGATTGCAAAAGTGACATCATATATTGTGTGGTTTGCAAACTTCCGATTTCTTTTGGTGATGAGATGGGTAGTTGTTCTCTTTGTGAAGCACAAGGTCATTTAGCTCATTTACAAGAATGGGTGAAAACACAAGGAAAATGTCCCGTTTGCTTGCAGAAGCTACCTGTAGAGGGGATAGTACCTAAGGAGACAAAACAGAAAAAAAAGTAAAGAAGGACTAAATTAGTTCCTTCTAATTCTTCGTTTTTTCAGTAAAATAAAGAAAGTACCAATTGGAAATAGTAGAACTATCACTGATATGTTGATTCCAGTTGGTGATGTTACTGATGGGGAGATTTCTTCTAGATTTAAGGTTAAATCGTAAAGTTGTCTAAAAGCCAAAAATGCTTCGAGATAGTTTAATGATCCTAAAGCAGTTACACCCTCAGCAATGATCGCATCGATTTGTGCAAGAATTGTTGTATTATGAAGTGGATTATCACGATAAGCATCAATAGCAGGTTTATTTCGATAATAAACTACTTGACTTGAAGTTCGATAAAGAGAGTCTTTCAAGAACACGCTGAAATAAGCAGTTCCTTCTGAATAGTAGCTCATCACGTCTCTCATAAACCCTCCAGTTCCTTCCACCGCATCATTGGTTATTTCAGCATGGGCGAATCCTAAGACATGTCCTAATTCATGCACGAGAAGAGTTGTAACACCAGAGCGAGGAGTAATTCCATCGGTAGCATAATAACGATTAAGATCTTTATAGCAGACTACGTTCCCACTGCCACCTAATCCTGTGAATTCTCTATATTCTCCATAAGCCCAAGCTACCATTGAGACATTTTGTAGGAGGAGGATCCAAGAAGTAAATGTTGTATCCCCTTTACTTGTATCGAAATAGCTATCTCTAATGGCTTCGAATCCATAGAATATATTTATGCCATCAAGATATGTCCAATCTGCTCGGTACCAGGGGTACGATCCTAATTCTGCTACTCCTAGTTTACTATCATCGACAATTTGTTCTAGGTCTGATCTCTCAGACAACTCCACCCAGGTATCTTCAAAAGTTATATTGGCTACCTCTTGGGGTACAACGTATTCAAAAGCATCTTCCATTATTTCTTCGTGATATATCCACTGAAGATCTTCTTCACTATATCCATGAGCTGCTTCGTCATTAATAAACAGCACTTGGGCACTTACGTCTCTTTGATTGTATAATAACCCATCACCACGACCTCCGACATCAGAGACAATATCATTCAGAAAATCAGTCAAATAGGTATTAAGATGAGTGGTAAAATCGGGAGTTCCTGGAGTATCTCCAGCTAGATAAGTGTCTAAATCAACATTGATATAATCGAATTCACCTTCGGCTACATCTGGATTCCACCAAATATCTGTCCATTTTGTATACCATTGGTGACAATAAGGATCAGCAAAGAATATTCTATTCTGGAATCCCCAGCAAGGATAGGGGAACTCGACGTCAGGGTTAAGATCATTATCCCATTCTAAACGCCACCAATCTGTTGTAGCATTCGAATCAGGGTCCACCTCATCAATTTCAAACCAATGTTCAAAACAATGATCAGTAGTATCAAATCTGGATTGATTCAGGAAGTAAATAGAATAACTTGGATCTGCAGAAACAAATCCTCTATTATTATCTAAATATTGTTCAACAGCCTCACCATCAATTGCTCTTCCTTCTTGTTCATAGAAAATAGACTTTCTCTCACCAGTTGATTCTTGTAGGTTCAACTGAGTTGCATTTAATGCACTTGTATTACTATTCCAAGAATTAGTATCAATAAAAGAATTAAGTGCTGTTTCATAACTCTCTGAAGTAAAATGGAAATTGAATTCCAAAGTGATTTGCAGATCTAGAAGAGAGTCATATTCTTGAGTGACATTATTCCAAAGATAATCAACACCTAGATAGTATGCCGAGGTGGTCAAACCATTATTTATCAATAGTAAGATCAATATAATCTTCATTATATCCTGCAAAAACTACATCAATGGGGACTGTAACATGCGCTATCGGAATCTCCCCTATCTCAAAATCGGCATCCAGTAAATTATCATACCCAGAAGAGTGGATAGAGATCTTTGCTAAAGAAAAACCAAAAAAAAGAAAGATAATGAGAAATGATAGATTAGTTTTCTTACCCAATATAAAATCCATTTGTACTCTCTTAGTCAAACTAAATCACCTTGAGGATGAATAATCTTTGAATAAATTCTTCTGAAATTATTTAAACGTCTATATAGAACTTGGTTTTTTTGTATGAAGAAATATTATTCACTTAAACTAACAAAACCAAGAGTTACTGATATTTATAAAAATCAAGATTCTTGTAATTTAATCTTGAGGAGTTATTTACATGGAGAATAAATTTCCAGAAAGCAAGTTATCAGAAAATGAGCAAACCATTTTGGGTGTTTTATATAGTGTTGAGTTAAATCCCAAAGATTCTGAAACAAATGAATATTTCATTGGTGAGAAAAGAATAAAGCTGAATGTTGAGGGCATTTTATCTGTGAGTAAACATCGTATTGGAGAAGATATCGATTTACTGTCTTCGATTCTTGAGACCCTTCTTACTAAGAACTTGATTAACATCAGCAACAAAATTTATTCATTAACTGAGGTAGGAAGCAAAATAGGCAAGAAGATTAAATCTAAATGGTTCAGTGAGTTCTATGACAAGCTCCTTTTACGTTGTGCAAAAAGCCAAGCATATGCTAAATTCTGTGAATTAGTGTATGGTGAAAATCTTGTGCAATTCAATGTAATTGATGTGCAGCAGCTAAATATGATGCTTGAGAAATTAGAGTTAAATTCTAATGATGAAGTGCTGGATTTAGGGTGTGGTCTTGGAAAAATAACTGAATATCTTGCTGATAAGACAGGTGCAAGTATAACAGGAATTGATTTCTCACAAAAAAGTATTCAATATGCAAAAATGAATACAAAAGGAAGTGAAAAATTAAGGTTCGAAGTACAGGATATTAATGAATTGAATTATCCATCAAACACTTTTGATGCAATCATTGCTCTAGACGTACTTTATTGGGTTGATGATTTAGAACCAGTTATTAAAACATTAAAAGATATTTTGAAACCAAATGGTAGAATGGGTATTTTTTATGTCCAATTTCAAAACCAGGAAAACCTGACAGAACCATTGGAATCAGAAAACACTAAACTAGCTAAATTCTTGGATCAAAATAATTATACATATGAAGTAGAAGACATAAGTCAAAAAGCTGTCGAAATCTGGGAACGAAAAATTGCTGTCGGAAAAGATCTACGGGCACAATTTCTAAGTGAAGGTAATCAAGATATTATTGATACTAGAGTGGCAGGTGGACTTGATGTAATCAAAAAATTTGAAACAAAACAACAAAAACGCTATTTCTTTTATGTAAAAAATAAATAAACACTAGTTAGTATTAGAATAAATACAGACAGGTGGTAATTGCTATTTCAAAAGAAGAGAAGAAAGATGAATTAAAAGAGTTCAGAGGGATTCAATTACTCAAGAGTGAAATTCATGCTTTGGAAGCAATTGAAAAACTAATCGGGAAAGAACTCGCAATTGTGGATTTCTTTGAAATTGGAACGATAGGTGCTATAGTAGAAAATGGCCAAGTTATAGGACTCAGTCTCTATCGTTGTGGCTTATCAACTATTCCAGAAATTCTTGGTAATTTAAAATCGTTGCAGATATTAGCCCTAAGATATAATTCTGGTATAACTCTCCCAAAAACAATAAGTAATTTGAAAGCACTTAAAATTCTGATTCTCAGATATTGTCACTTAAAATCCCTCCCAGAAGAAATAGGTGATCTTGTATCACTTATAGAATTAAATTTAAGTAGAAATGGCTTAACTAAACTCCCCGAGTCAATTGGCAACCTCACTTCTCTAGAAGAATTAAATTTAATGCGGAATTATATAACAGAGCTACCAGAATCTATCGGTAAGTTAACTTCTCTAGTAGATCTCCTTCTATTTGGTAATCAAATAAGCTACATCCCAGAATCAATTGGAAATCTGACATTAATTACTGAACTAAGCTTTTACATGGGAAGAAATTTGGAATCTCTACCGGAGTCCATAGGTAACCTAACATCGCTGAAAGAACTTAATCTTTATAATAATAAATTAGAGAATCTCCCAAAATCAATAGGAAATCTAGCTTCATTAATAGAACTTAATTTACATCGAAACAAATTAACGGTTCTTCCGGAATCATTTGGTAATCTAAAATCACTTAGAAAACTAATTTTGAGTAGTAATCAACTAACAAGTCTGCCTGAATCCTTGAGCAAATTAACAGAACTCTATGAATTAAACATTGAAGGCAATAATTTTACAACTCATCCAGCATCAATTGAAAATTGGATTAAATCTTTAGAAGAGAAGGGATGTGAAGTTTCACAGTAAAAAAGAGTAATCCTTACTCTTTCATTTTATCTAGAAATTCTTTTTCACTCAAATTGAAAGCATAGTTATATTAGTTGTATAGCATAATTTCTGATTGATTACAATGGTAAAAGCAATAGTACTCTATAATACACGTACTGGTAGTACAGAGAAAGTTGCAAAGAAAATTGCAGAAGGATTAGATGCTGAATATAGAAGCAACAAAAACATTCCTGATTTAAAGGAATATGATTTAGTGGTTACCGGTTCATGGGTTATAATGGGAATGTTAAGTTTTGCTGGTAAGAGATATCTAAGAAAACTGCGTCGGAAGAATATTGCTGGAAAGAAGATTGCTCTTTTCTTTACAAGTGGTTCACCAGATGATATCAATCCTTTCACTAAAGATAGTGATAATCCAAGAACAACAAAACAAATCATGTTTGAATCTATGGAGAATATTCTTTCCAAGAATAAGGATGTTACTATTCTTCAAAATCGTTTTTATTGTAAAGGCATTGTAAAAATGACTAAGAAAGGTAAAGTTCAAGCTAATCCAGATCATCCGATTGAAGAAGACTTAGCACAAGCAAAAGCTTTTGGTGAGCAATTGAAGAAGCAATTATAAGACTGATAAAATTTCTTAAAATAAGAATCGTCAGAACAAGCTTGTGATTACTTTTGCAGGAAATTAAGTTCAAGGGTTCATATTATGATATTGGGTTAAATAATGGTAAACAGCTAATAGCTGAGAAAGAAAAAGGCTTTCCACCGAAATTTTCTCAAGAAAATCGGAAATCATTAGAGATAAACTAAAATTCACTTTGAATTTTAAAAGACGCAAATTTTTACTTCGAGTATTCTAATTTTGGTAAAACTGTTTTCTTTAATTTGGCGATTTTTGGCGCGATTATTACTCGGCAATACCCTTGGTTAGGATTTTTCTCAAAATACTGTTGATGATATTCTTCAGCTTTATAGAATTCCTCTAGTTTTCCAACCTCTGTAACAATCGGTTGTTCCCAATTCTTTTGTGCGTTTTTAATAGCTGCTTGAATTGTTTTTTCATCTTTGGGATTTGTGTAGAGGATTATTGAACGGTATTGTGTTCCAATATCATTACCTTGTCTATTGCGCGTAGTTGGATCATGCATTTGAAAGAAAACCTCTAGTATTGTCTTCAAGGCAATAATTTCGGGATTGTAGACTACTTTTACAACTTCAGCATGATCAGTTCTACCTGAGACGACTTCGTCATAAGATGGATTCTTTGTTGATCCACCGGCATAACCTGATGTAACTTCTACACCTTTTATTCGATTGTAAACTGCTTCAATGCACCAGAAACAACCCCCACCTAGAACAATTTCTTTCTTATCTGAAATTTTACTCAACTCAAATAGATATTGATTTCTAGAACTTTAAAGCTGATTAATTATAATCTTTAATTCATTGAAGATTGAACCTTTGAAAGTTAACTATTTCTTCCAGAGTTCAAGTTTATAGGGATCAAACCAAGTAATGATTAGAGTAGAAAGAGAAAAATCGTAGCATTCATAGTTAAATTAAAAGCTGAATGTGAAATCATAGCAGGAAAGATAGATCCGCTTTTCTCTCGACAAAGAGTAAATAATCCACTCACCCCTGCCATTAGGAAAAACCACAGCAATCCTGTCCAAGGTTGAAACTCGAATCCAGTAGATGAATGATAAGATATACCATAATGAAAGATATGGATCAACGCAAAGGCAAGACTATTAATGATCCCAGCACGCCAAATTGCATTTGTTTTTTTGAACGCTTCATGAATCATACTTCTGAATAATAGTTCTTCTCCAACAGGACTGAAGATAATCGCCGGAATAGTAACGATGGGAAAAAGCACAGCAGTAGACATTAAGGCACGATCTTCTTCTGATATTACTTGATTTAATAATGAGATATACCAGTGTTCATTTGTATTTCCGAAAATACCCCATCCTATAAAGTAAACAAGTAAAGCAGCTCCTACTCCTATTAAAACTCCCCAAAGAATCCACCAAGGTTTCTCTATTTTTTTTATACCAAGGACTTTCCATCCGGGTCTCGAGTAAAATATGAATGGTAAAGGCCACATTAAACCAAACCCTACTAGGATAATTATACGTAGACTTTCTGGACCTAGACTCCCAACTCCTCTAATAACGAAAAAAAGAACATACAATACAATAATCAATATCCATTCTTTTGGAAAAATGCGTTGAATCTTAGGTCTTAATATCGAATCCACTTTTATTATCTCATGAGTTTCTTCAACAGAATTAATACTCATTCATTTTCACCTTTTTACAAATAGATTCAATATCCTTATCATGTATTCAATTGTTCAAATAGTTATACTGCTATTTATTCATATTGAAACTAAGAAGCACCCGAAAAAGACACCAAATACTCTATTTTTTAATTACTGATGAAAACAGCTGAAAATTTCTTAGATTATTAATCGTTAGATACAGAATTCTCAAACTCATATGTTTTAATGAGGTAATAAAAAAAATGACAAACAACAAGTATACAGATGTAGTGCGAAAAATCTACCAAGCATTAAATGATAGAGATATGGATGGTTGGACTGAGTTCTTTGATGAAGAAACTATTGATTATGTTGCAGCTCGTAAACAAAGATTTACAGGTCGTGAAGTTATTCGCAAAGGCTATGAAGAATTTGTTAAAGGAATTCCTGATGTTCAATTTGAATTTCCGAATGTTTTCGGTCAAGATAACTGGGTATGTGCTGAAGGATCTGTCTCAGGAACATTTGCTGCGACAAATAAATCTTTTCAATTCCCAATTTGTATTGTAGTCAAATTTGTAGGAGAAATTGTAAGAGAATTTCATGAATACTTCGATCAGCAAGGATTTCAAATATAATTACATCAAAATCATTCTATATAACAAGAGTTATAATGTTCCAAAAGTTGCTAACTTTAGATATATCTTTCTGAATATAAACTTGATTTTTTATTAGGATGTATATTTCTGAACTTTGACTTAGGTGTTAAAATCAATGGCTAAAGTTAGCAAAAGAAGCAATGATCCGTATGTCATTTTAGCAGAAACATTGAACTTGGTTCCAAATGGATTTCCAGCCGTTGAAGACGGGACTCATTTAAAGATTCTCAAATGGATCTTCAAACCAGAAGAAGCATTATTAGCTAGTAAATTAAAACTCCCGGGCGAGACTATAAAGAAGCTGTCGAAGCGATTGAAGATGCCTGCCTGTGAACTCACAGAAAAACTTGATTTAATGTTTAAAAAGGGTCAAGTTCGAGTGTTTAGAAACAAGAAAGGAAAGCATTATGCTCTTCTGCCTTTCGTTCCTGGTATTTATGAAGACCAGATTAATCGTAACAATAAGGAACTAGTTCTTTTAATGGAAGATTATTTTAAGAAAAGTCGTGGTGATATAGTTTTTACTTCGGATCCTCCGATTTTTCGAGTCATTCCGGTGAAGCAAGCCATCAAAACAGACCTTAAAGTTCACCCTCATAGTGAAGCTGCAACAATAATTCTCAACGCAAAAAGTTGGGGCATTAGAAAATGCACTTGTAGAGTACACCAAGGATTAATTGACAATCGCTGTGAGTATCCAATAAGCGTTTGCATAGAAACTTGGAATGAAGAAAATGCCTTTGATTTCAGTAATACTACTAAACCGATCACAATGCAAGAAGCTCTTGATTATCTCAAAGAAGCTCAAGATGCAGGACTAATTCATACATCAATGAATGTTGCTTCGGGTCATCCGTATATTTGCAACTGCTGTACCTGTTGTTGCAATGTTTTTCGAGCAGTAAACGAATTTGGAAGACCAAATGCATTCGTAAAATCTGATTACATTTTGAGTCTTGATGAAACCGCTTGCTCAGGCTGTGGTGAGTGTGTTGATCGCTGTCAACTCAAGTTGTTAGAAATTAAAGACGACAAATGCGCTGTTGATGATACTTGTATAGGGTGCGGTGTTTGTGTTCTCGTATGTCCAGAAGAAGCATTGAGTCTTGTCCTTCGAAAAGCAAAGGAAATCAAGAGACCACCAAAGAATTTGATTTTCTGGATGCTCAGACGAGCTTTCAAAAGAAAAATTAATCCCTTTAAACTCATATGATTTAGCTCTTTTCTGAATAAATACAAATTTCTTGCGGTTTTGTCCCGAGAATAAAACTAATTAATTCTGAAAAGTATGTTAATAAGGAATAATGAGGGGTTATAGTGAGTACTACACCTAGGTTTCATGGTACTTGGAAAGGGCAAGTCTTAGAAGCCATTATTGTTGAAGGAAAGAAAACTTGGCAAGAGATCCAAGAATATACCAAACTTTCTAACAGTGCTATCAAACAAGCTCTTAGTGAATTAATTAATTCTGTTCTTATTGGGAGAGTTGGGCAAGCAAAATATCGAGTAACTGATTCTGAAATAATAGAAGAATATCAAAACTATTATCAAAAATTAGCTCCTCAACTTGAGAAACCTCCTCCACCGGATAATCTGTCTGCTCATTCATCAAAGAAATCATCTGTTCTTTCTCGCCTATTGGATTTTTCTACGAAAGAAAAAGAAGAATCTCCTCCACCACCTCCACCAACTGTTTATTGTAAAACATGTGGCGAAGCAAATCCAATTAGCAGAAATTATTGTGGGGAATGTGGCGAATCGCTATCAGATTAACAAGTCAATTTTTCTTGGTAAAATACTTAGTCGGGATGTATATAAAAAACGATAAAGTTATTGTCATTGTAGAAATAATGATTATTCCAGTAACCCAAGTGACAATAATGTATTTACTGGCAACAACAAAGATGAGAACACAAGATACACCTAATGCCAATACAAATGAAAGAAAATAGATGAATCTGTTGCTTCGAAGAAAGAATACTAATTTGCTTTCCTTCCTTATTTCTCCTGTTTCTTCTTGTTGTTTTATTTCCCCCATTTTTCTCTCACAAGAAGCAAAACAAATCCCTATTTAAACAGTTTTTTTCAGTTCTTATAAACTTCTTTCGTTATTTTTCGTTAAGTTGTCTTTTTAAGTTTCAAACCCTTCAATCTGAAGTCGGAAAGCTTGTATTGTATTCTGCTTGATTTTGGTTTTAATCGTTGACCTACTAACATGCTTATAGCTAAAACTGGGATTATTCCTCCTATTGCAATGAGACTAGCAATACTCATATTTCCGACAGTGTTTTCCGCAACACCCCAAAGTTCATTCAATGTTGTACCAAGCCATAAGTCAACTCCCAAGAGAGTTATTATCTTAGGAAGAAAACTTGTGAGAATTCCATAGAAAGCAACTACTCTAGCATATCTTGGATCTACAACCTTTGCTTCAAAATCATAGGAGTAAATTGTTTTTCCCTCATTTAGGAACTCGATTTTGCCGAGAATTTCTCCTTTAACTCCTGGAGTGATATAGAATGTAACTTCATCTTTAGTGTAACTGAAATCAGTATCAATTATACTAGGTACAACGCTGCATCCGGGAATAGTTGGACGAATTGTGACAATGGGATCTTTTAATGTCGCTTCTATTTCAGCTTGTTTTTGTATTTTTCTTTCACCAGTAATGGGATTGACTACTGCTGCTTTTTTCGCTGCAATAATGTCTGAAATACTGATAGTCATTGGATAATAATTTTGAGGATTCATTCTATCAAAGTATTCCATGGAGATTTGTTTCAAGTATTCTGATTCATAATCTTCATCTTCAAGTTCCATTGAATCATCTGCAATCTCAATAGCTTGTTTACCGTATTCCGGTTCTTCCATAAGTTCTTCATCTGCTTCTTCAACAGCTTCTTCTAAGAATTCTTCTACAATAGATGTTTTCAATGCTGCTTTCTTTTTAGAAACTCTTTCTCTTCTACCAAGTCTTGGGGCAGCAGCTGGAGGTACGATAGTTGGTTTTGGAGGTGCTGATTCTATTTCTTTTTCTTTTGGTGCTGGTTCTTCTTCTAACACCGACTCCATTTTTTCAGATTCAGCAAAAACATCAGCATCTTTTGCAATAATTCCATCAGCTCTGATACCGGTTACCGGAGCACCTGGGCCTTCAACACTTTCAGTGGTAATTTCTGGAGCTTCTTCTGCTACTTCGTCATCTTCTTCTTCTTCCTTGATATAATTGAAGACGATGAAGAATTGTACTGAACCTAACCTTGACTTCTCTTCTGACTCAATATACTGAATAGGTAATCCTTGATATTCAGCTTGAGTTTGTAATTTCTCAATTTCACTTATCCAGGCGGTTCTTATCTCTTCAACACTAGTAAAAGCTTCATTGATGAAAACCTTGATCACAACTTTTTGCTTTGTTTCAGCATTTACCGCATCGAAAATCCAATAAGACTCGGTTTGTGAATGACAACTTAGTATCTCATATTTCTGATTCAATGTTACAAAGTCGCCATCGTTGTAAGGACAAACATTCATTTTAATCACTTTCTCGATAATATTGAAAAGAGAAAATGAAAAATAAAGTTTGTTACCTTGACATAGAACAGAATTTATGCCAATTCACATACTTTATAGCTTGCTCTCAACGCCATTCAAAATAGATGGAATCAACTTTCTCAGGTAATGAAATATTTGATAGGTTAAACATATACATACCGATTTTCTTTGGGAACAAGATGAAATTTGCTTTCCTGAATGGTTTAGCATCGTAATACGGAATGAAAGGTGATTGAATGCCTTTCCAACCTCGCTTTCTAGCTTCACTGCTCAAGAGATTAGCTAATGAGATAACCTCTTTCTGAGGTAAATTATAAGTATGAACTGTGTCCATCCAACCAAATTTTACTGCTTTTCCAAATCCTGCCAATAAGAACTCCCAACCATTAATGAATCCATCAATTTGTCCTTGCTCATTTTCATGTACTACGCAAAGAACTCTTGGATTTTTCAATTTCCATTTTATATCCTTACAATCTTGAACTAAAGCAATTTGAGTTCGTTTTGACAAATCAGTAGATAATTCACAAATTTGATCAATATCTTCAGGTTTGAAAAGACGCACTCGAGAGCTTTTAACTTCTCCTACACCTTGCTTAGTTTTTACAAATGCTTTAACAATCCATGGAAGCTTGATAACAGTAGCAGCAGCTTCTACGTCAAGTGGACGAATGATGAATCTCTTCATAAACGTTAAGAGCTCAAGTGGTTTTCCAGTCTCTCGGGAGACTGCTTTTGAGGTTTCCAGTCCTTTTTGACTGGCATCGTGATAAGTAACTGCAGCATCATAATTCCTTTCCAACACCATTTCCATCATTTTGCTACCCATTGCTTTTCCGATTCCCTTCCTACGATGCATTCTATGAACAGAAAGCCAACAAGGAAGTGAAATTGTTTTGATTTCCCCTTCAATGGATAATCTTTGTTTAATTGAACCTAAGAAACCAACGATTTCATTAGTTTCCTTATGCCTCGCTCGTACAAACATTTCTTTATCAATAGAAGGAACCCCGAAAATTAGCTCGAAATTATCTTCTAACAGTTCTATGCTTGCTCCTTCTTCTTCTGCAGCTTCATCCTCTTGAAAAGCACTGGTTAATAACTTAACTAGACCAGGTATTTCAGAATCTGTTAGAGTGAATTGTTCTACAATATAATCTTCAATCGATGCCATTAGTTATCTCCTCATTTAATTATCTACAGTCAATCCTAAGATGAAAAATTGACCTATATAATATTTTGCTCAATAATTCTAAAACAAGTTAGTGAGTTTTCATTGCTGCGTGCATATCCGATTAGAAATACATTTGCAACATAAACAAAAAAAGAAAGGAAAAAATAGGTTAGAAGATACCTAATACACCTATTTTGATACTAAAGCAAACTATGTAGAAAGCTGCAAACAAAACGCATCCAACTATAGATATGATGAGTGCTCGAGTATTCTTTCTATTTTTGCCTTCTATTTTTCTTGCTCGAAGGGACACAAATAAGCCGAAAATACTTGCAGCATTAAGGATTATAGTCACTAGACCAACAATCGATAAAATTAATGCGAGTTTTGATTCACTTTGATTTTTCAGGAATTTCTTTTCATCTTTTGCTTTCTCTTCTTCTGGGTCCTCTAAATCAATCCATTCAGGATTGTAGAATGCTCCTTCAACATCAACTTGTCCTTTTTGCCACCACTTAACAGAGGGATCGAATCTCTTCTTGCGAGCAGGAACGAGGTTATTCGTTACCGTTCTGATAAACCATTCCAGAGAGCCAGTGTACTTGATTTTTTCCCAACCAATTAACAAGAGAGTGAAGACAGCTAACGTTACTAGAATGACTAGAAATGTTCCTGCCCAGTAAAATTTGGCATAAGGTGTAAAGAAAATTGCAGACGACAATAAGAAGAACATGATGTAGAAGATAAACTGATTATTATAATTTGAAAAAGCAACTGTGCCAAATCTTCTCACAATCTTTGTTCTATCTGAGAATGCTTTGCTTCTACCTCGATATTCTATCAATCTGAATAGAAACATAACTAGCATTATAGCAAAACCGTTCACACAGAGGAATTGTGCAACCCAAGCAAACGGTGGTATGTAATTTGCATAACTAGGAGAATAATGCCGGTGATAGGGTATCAATTGATAGATTCCGATGGCCGTATCAAAATCAGTTACATTCATAATCCCAAGGATAATCACAGCGACACCAATTAATCCAGCAACAAACATAAAAGTTCCAACTAGAAACATATTTCTTGGGAATTTCTTATTTAATTTCTCACGAGGTTTCGTTATCTCTATACCAATAATGCTACCAATGAATGATATGGCTAAATAAGGGAATATAGGTTCCATAGGAGCTGCTAGTGCACTAAGAAATGGTGCTGCAATAAATCGCCACCACTTGTCTTCTCCCAGAACAGGCGTAAATAAGACATTCCCCGTTTCCGGTATTAAACCAAAAGGATAACCAGGACCATATAAACTAACTATATCCCAAATAGGTTGAGTAAGTCCTACTACAACCACTGCCAAAATCACATAGGAAATGATCATACGTCTTCTATTCTGCCAATTTTTCTTAAGAGAAAGTAATCCTTGAACCATTCCATTAAGAATTATGCAATAGGCTATTGTGTGAATGGTTTCAAAATGGTTCATACGGAAGAGTAGTACTTGCCAATTATATGTAACACCACCACCCCAATTCTCGTAATTTAGTATGGGGTTGTATTGGAAGAATCCTGGTATGTCATTTAGGTTTAGAAAGAAATTGCCAAAAGCTCCATGATAGCCAATTAATCCTTCGCAAAGCATAGCGAAAATCAATAAGAGAAATCCTCCAAAAACTTGTTTGAAAACAATCCCTCTGATTGAATTGCCCCGCTCAAGGTCTCTGTACATACTTACCATATTGCTAGCTGATGATACGAGAAGGAAGAATCCAGCCAATCCCCCATAAAAAGGTATGATTATTAACATAATTAGATTCACTAAAGCTAGATCCTCAATAACCGCAAGTAAATCAGGAATATTTAGAACCAAAGCTAAGGTGTGAAGACCGATCATTAAGAAAATAGCTACCCCTCGTGCAAAATCAAGTGTAGCAAATCTTTTACTTCGTTTTATGGGTTTGCTTGTCGT
Organism: Candidatus Heimdallarchaeota archaeon; assembly: GCA_019058165.1. GTDB lineage: Archaea > Asgardarchaeota > Heimdallarchaeia > JABLTI01 > JABLTI01 > JABLTI01. The sequence goes on along the minus strand of JAHLVZ010000058.1, from coordinate 3,157 downwards.
CTCAAGTGAGATATTAGCTTCCATTAATATTATCTCCTGTTATCTATTATGAATGCTAAATTTCGTTTCAATAGGTTTTCAGATTTAAATATGTTTTCGGAAAAAAATACCCAATGAATTATTTTTTTCATCCAAAATGATTTATTAATTCTAATGTTAATAAGGAAGAAACGAATTCACGTTTTAAAAAGATGGCTGATTAAAATGACTAAGAAAACTAAAGATAAGAAGAAAGTGAAAATCGCAGAAGCTGAGGAGTATTATCAAAAAGGACTGGATTGTTGGCAACAGGATGATACAGATGGTGGAATTGAATGTTTGCAGAAAGCTGTAAAATTAAATCCTGATTATTTTGAAGCTTGGTACGATCTAGGAAATGCATACTATTCGGGAAAAAATGATTTTGACTCTGCTTATAAATACTGGCAAAAAGCATTAGAACTCAAACCAGATGATAACAATGTTCTTTATAATCTTGGTAACGCTTACAGAGAAATGGGGGAATTTGACAAAGCAATTGACATTTACAAAAAAGTTGTTGGAAAAAATCCAAAAGATCATGAAGCTTGGAACAACATAGCTAATGCTTATTCTGGGAAAGGCGAGATTAAATCCGCGATTGAATGTTGGAAAAAAGCACTTGAAATCAAACCAGATAAGGTAGAAACTTGGTACAATTTAGGCGTAATTTATCTTAAACTGGAAGAATTTGATAAGTCTATAGAATGCACACAGAAAGCCTTAGAATTTTATCCGGAATCAGACGAACTTCATCGTTTATTAAATACCGCAAAAAGAGGTAAAGAAGCTCAGAAACAAAAGTAGAATTTACATATATGTTACAATTATATGCAAAATTGAGAGTAAGAATGCTTCATATGATTCAGTTTGTTTTTTTCCAAAATTCAATTCCTACTATTTTGTTTTCAGATATTAGAAGTCTAGGTATGTAATTATCAATAGGAAATATCTTCTCTGGAACACTTTTTGTTTCTTTTAATTCAAATTTCCCTTTCCTTAAATCATTTTTACTAAACCCTTTAATCTCAAAACAATTACTAACCGATAGAAGAAACTCACATGTTGCTTCCTCTAAAGGTTCTAAAGCCATCATTGTTTCAACTGTTTTTGTATATTTGCGAGGGATATTTCTGGGGATTTTAATATAGTCGACTGATTGGGTTTTCATTCCACCCAAGAATTCTAAAATTGGTTTGAAGGAATCATCAATCCCAAATTCTTGCTCAATGTGTTGTATTTTGTAACCGCGATCTAACCTTTTCATTGAAGCGCTCCTTGCTCCCGCAAATTTCTGACGTATTGAAGTTTCAGTTCCTTTAAAGACATAGATTAGACGATGAGTGTGTGAGATAATGACTACCAGAGAATCAGTTGTTATTCTCACTTCTTCTAATTGAGTAAGAGTTTCTTCTCCTTCATCATCAATGAAATAGCATTCGAGTTTCATGATTACCACATATGTTTTTTTCATATAGTAATTCATTCTTAACAAAAAGAGTTTCGGATAAGGACTTTTTAATGTTTTTTTTCCATTCATAGTGATTTTTCAAAAACTCCCCAAGTTGCAACTTTAGTTAATCCGAGAGATTTGACTGTTTCTTCGTATTTCCGCACACCATAAACTAAATCAATTAGGAAAAAGTCTGCATATCTCTCAATACTTGCATTAATTGTCTGTAAAATTAGCTGATCAAAGTAATTGTCATTTATTGCTTCGATATAGAAAGAGGCTATAATTTTTTCATTGATTGAATTAGGGCAAGCATAACAGTATCCAGCTAATTTACCTTCTTCACGAATTACTAGATGGCTTACTAAATCCTCTCTTGAATTAATGTCAAGAATATATTTCTCTGCTTGTTCTCTTGAAACTATGAAAAAGCCTGCAACCCAAGTTATGCATTCTTCTAAATCTCTTTCTTTATCAAATTCCATTACATCTTTTATTGTTCGTTCAATTTTCCCTTTACTTAACTCATAATTGTAATAGAGCTTGTATCCAACTGGATATGTCTTATTTTGTGTAAATCCCCATCTCTCAATGTACTGAATACTTCCTTCCCTCATTGAGGATACTCGAGTTCGAACTAATTCCACATCTTTCTTCTGTAATGCTTCAATAATCTTTTCCATTAAGAGATCAGTTGCATTTTCATGTCCTGGTAAAACTCGGGGATAAAAGATTCTCGCATACAGACAATCTTCTTTCAAATCAGGTCTGTTCAGTGATTTCTCACCAATACCAGCTAAGACATAACCAACAATTTTCCCATCCTTAATACATGAGAGTAATAACTCGGGATCAAAATCAGGTCGTGAAATAATGTTTTTGAAACCCTCGAGAGAATGCTGATAAGGCCAAACCCACTTTGATGCTACTTCTGTTCCAACTTTTACTAGTTCTTCTTCCATTCCAGATTCAAAATCTTTTATAGTATAATTAGACATTTTTACTTTCCTTCCTCTAATTCTCTCTACATTCTTCGTTTCTTCTTAACTATTAAAAATAAAACAATTGGTATGAAGAGGAATAAAGAATAAGCTATTTTTGCTACACTAGTATTTGCTACATTTCCTTCATAAAAGTTATAATTCAGTTCTTGGGAAATGAGTTCATCCATAGACATAACAGAACCATATTCAACAGGTGAATCCTCAGACATTAAACTAGTGATAACATAGACGTTTTGTAAATTCTTGCCTTCAACATAAATTCTATACTCGTCTGAATTTTCTCGATAAATTTCCTGTATGACTTGGATACCACTTTCATTCTCAAGAACTATGGACACACCGAGTGCATAAGGATAGGGATTATCAATAACAAAGGTAAAATTATCTCGAGGAAGATACATTCTCTTCACATCAAAACCATAGTAGTAATGTGTTCTTGTCCTCGGAAAATCAAAGAGAACAGAAGAAGCTGCTTGTATAGTATAATCGACAGTTTCAAAACCATATATTCCTCCATCGAAGCTCGGATCATCAAGTACACACGCAGTTATCCAATCAAGGTAAATATCATTAAATGTAAAATCATAACCGAAATGCTCAAGTGCCTTATCAATCCCGATCGCCCCATCTTCGGGGATAAAGACTAATTGCTTAGTAAAATCATTTCCAAAACGTTCTGCAA
>JAHLVZ010000224.1 GCA_019058165.1 Candidatus Heimdallarchaeota archaeon | reverse complement strand
TCTCACATCTTCTACAAACATCTCTGCCTTTCTCACGATTCTTTAAATAAAGACAATAGTCTTGGTCAATTACAACAGCTTTAGGAATGGATTGAGCAAAAGGAAAGAAGACTGCCTTGGTTGTTCCTATGCCGTGGAAATACTTGTTCGGTCTTTTTGAGACTGGACAATGCCCAATACAGGTGTAACATGATCGACATTTATCAATGTCAACAAAGCGAGGATGTTGGATAAGCCCAACCTCAAAATTTCCACCATTTCTTTCAGAGCTAACAACCTCAGTTTGAGTCATGACAGTAATATTTGGATGTGAATAAGCATCATTCATTTTGGGTGTTAAGATACAGGCTGAACAGTCATTTGTTGGAAATGTTTTATCCAGTTTTGCCATGTACCCTCCAATAGTTGCATCTTTATCTATCAATACAACTTCTATGTCTTTTTCAGCTAAATCTAATGCTGCTTGTATTCCTGCTACTCCTGCACCTACTACAAGCGCTCTTTTCTCAACTTCATACTCGGTTGAATCAATTGCTTCAAGATTAGCAGCACGTTCAATAGCTCCATTGACGAGATCAAGAGCTTTCATTGTAGCAAGTTCCATATCTGAATGGATCCACGAATTTTGCTCTCGTAAATTAACAAACTCAAGATAAAATGGATTTAATTGATTCCTCTCTAATACTCTTCTGAAAGTTTTTTCATGGAGTTTTGGTGTACAAGCACCAACAACTACTCTATCAATGCCTGTATCTTTAATAATTTGAGCAATGAGTTCTTGACCTGATTTACTGCACATAAACATATAATCTGTAGAAAAAGTGACTAATGGATTCTTTTTTACTTCATCTGCAACTTTTTTGACATCAACGGTTCCTGCAATGTTTTTTCCACAATGACAAATGAATACTCCAATCTTCATACTTTTTTCACCGGTCCTCTTTTTCTAATGCCTACCTTCCTCTATTATATTAACAAAACAAATCAAATCCTCGCCAAGATTCAATACTCGTTGTGCTTGGAGTTTAACTTTCTTCATAGCTTCACTAGGAACATCAACTACTTGCAATGCTTTTTCCTTACAAGCTGCAACACATAAGGGGCCTTCTTCTTTATCTTCGCACATCTGGCATTTCACAGCTTTGGATTCTAGAAAATACATGCCGCCATATGGGCACGCTCCTAGACAGAATTGACATCCAACACACAATTCGGGATTAACTTTTACAATTCCTTTCTCTTTAGTAATTGCTTGTGTTTTACAAACATTCATACAATAAGGAGATTCACATTGATGACAACTAACAATGATTTTAGATGGTGTTAATGTCAATAAAGCAATGCCATATTCCTTCTTACATGCATTAATGCAATCTGTGCAATCATCTTTGCATCTATCTGGGTAAAATACTAAACCTTGTGTCATTCAAAAGATCCCCTGAATGTCTTTTATTTGTTCATAAGTGAATACTGGTCCATCTTTACAAACCAAGTATTTACCATAAGCACAGTTACCACATTTTCCATAACCGCAAGTCATTCGATTTTCTAAACTAACAATAATGTCCTCTGGTTTTACTCCCAACTCTAAGCATTTCCTAATGACAAATTTCATCATTATTGCTGGTCCGACAGTTACTACTTTAGCATTTTCTGGCACTTTTATTTTATCAAAGAGAGTAGTAACTACACCCACATTTCCTTTCCATTTATCATCACCATTATCTACGGTGACTAGCATTTTTGTCTTCGGATCCCTTTTCCACTTCTCGAACTTATTTTTATACAATAAATCAGCAGGAGTTCTTGCTCCATACAAGATAATTTGTTTTGGAAAATCATTTGCAATAATATATTGAATTAATGATCGTAATGGTGGTAGACCAATTCCACCAGCTACTATGATTATACTCTTTGCTTTCTTTAGTTCAACCAATGGAAATGATTTTCCAAAGGGTCCTCTTATCCCTACTTTCCTACCAACTTCTAATTTATGTAATGCCTCTGTGACTGTACCCGCTTTTCTTATTGTTGACTGAAATTCTTTGCCTGCTTTTGAAGAAAAAGCGAAAGGCGCTTCTCCCACACCAAAAACTGTAAGCATAAAAAATTGTCCTGGTAAATATGTGACTGATTCATCATCCGCTGAAAAAGTGTATGTATTAACATCAACTGTTTCTTTTTCTACTTTAGTAATTGTACATATTATTGGCTTGCTGTGACTGGTAATTTTACTTCAGCTCCCTTCTTTGCTAAATAACTAATGATTTTCTTTATATCAAAATGAGCAGGACACAATTTGTAACACCTACCACAACCAACACACCCTAAAACACCATATTGTTCTGGAATGTTTTCAAATTTATGACTATACCGTCTCCAGAATCTGCGAGAACGATTAGGCATTAAAGTGTGACCCCCTGCCATAAGATTGAAAGATTCAAGTACACAAGCATCCCAAACACGGATTTTTGAAAAATTGTTTTCATCTTTTTTCACATGTGCTTCAGTAAAACAAGTACAAGTTGGACAAGAATAATTACAGAAACCACATCCTAAACAACCAGAAGCAATCTTTTCCCATTCTTCCATAGGTATGTTACGTATTTGTTCGGGAGTAGGGATTGCAATGATTTCCTGATCTGGATTCTTCATTGCTTCTTTTTTCATCTTCTCAACCTTTTCCCTTAAACCCTTAGGTGCTTCTTTCAGATCAAGTTTCTGTATATATTTCTCCCCTTTTTCTGTTAATATTTCTATAAAATATTCCTTATCTGCCAAAGGTGTTAATTCTAAATCCCCAAGTCCATTGTTGAGTAAACTTCCTCCTGTGGATAAACAAAAGCCACCATCACAAGATTTCAAACAATTAACAACAGCAAATATGCCCTGTTCTCTAAGTATCTTGTACTGTGGATCTGCTGGTTCTTCTAGCATAACTTTATCAATATATTCAAGAGCAATTGCATCGCAAGGACGAATTAAAATTAGCTTCTCATCAACATCAAGATGTTCTTTAATTTTTAAAGACTTGATATTGTAAGATAAAATTCTCTGTCTCTTAAAGACATACTGATTTTTCATCTCCAAATCAGGTGGTACTTCCAAATCTTTGATAATATAGGCTTTAATTGAAGACACATTTCTGCCAACTTTAAGGTTATCTTGAGGAATTTTTAATTCAAGTTCTAAATATATTTTGGTATAAATGCTAAGAACAGAATTTAATTGTTTAGATTCATATTATGAACTTGTTTTTTCGTTTCTTTTAGTAAACAAGGTTTCTAACTAATTTTGTAAATGAAAAAAAAAATAATTAACATCATCAATAAATTAAAAAGGTAAGGCAACAAACACTTGGTCGACTTCATTCAAGTAAATTTTGGAAGCAAAAAATAATGCCCTCTAAAATAATCTCTAGAGAAAAAATTAGCAATTTCGTTGATTCAATGATCAATGATTTCATAGTAATTGCTACAACAAACAAAAATCAAGTACCAACTTTAGCGGAAATCTCTAGCTTTGAAGAGGTTCTTTTTGATACAGAATTACCAATGATACCCTTGAAAAAGCTCTTTCATCCCGCACAACAAGATCTTTTTAAATTTAGCCGAACGAAAGGTATTGTTGATATCTTTTCATTAAAAGCAAAGAAGGATATTGAGACAAAAGTAGTTGTTTTTGGTGTTCGCCCTTGTGG
>JAHLVZ010000223.1 GCA_019058165.1 Candidatus Heimdallarchaeota archaeon | reverse complement strand
ATCTATAGCGTGTCCTGCTAGTTGCTTCCCTAAAGCATCTTTTGCTTTGAAATAGAAATCCATGAATTCACTGTCAGGTTGCCAGGGTATGTTCTCGAGTACAATTGGTGTATCCACTTGTTGCAATCTATCAATTAAAAGATTAAATTCAGAGATAGAAGATTCAGGGGGATGTGCCAAAGTATATAGCATATTCAAATCTTTATGGTATTTATTAATAAATGAAATAATTTCTTCCATTTTTTTCGCATGCTTCTTTTCTTTAGAACCTGGATCATATCCTTCTACTTCAAATATTGGCATATGAAAAGTTGTTGTAAGATTATCTAAGTTTTCAAGAACACCAGCTATGTCTGGTAAAATATTAACATTGATTTCTATATGGTCTAATTCTATTGCCTTCGCAAAAGGAACTAAATGTCCCGCTGCTATGCCTTCGTATGGTTCAATAGTAACACCAATTTTCATTTAAAAAATACATCCTGAAATGACTTTAATGAATTATTTGAATATAAAAAATAAAGACTTTTCCTACCAATTAATATCAGTTAATTAGTAGGCTAGTTCCTAAAAACTTACTCTAAATCTATATTGAGGTATTTATTCAATTCCTTTCGAATTTCTATACATCTTTTGTCTTGTGAAGCATATTGGTTTGAAACGAATCTTAAAACTTCTCTCAATCGTTCATCTGGAATCTTTCCCTTAAATTGTAGTGCTGCTTTTACAATGTGTTTATGATTTATTTCAGTAAATTCATCTATTAATTTCTGTGCTTCTTCTTGGTCTTTATCTGATAAGCCAAGCATGAAACCATCGTTAATGAACATAATAAGAGGACTTTCCCTAATCCCTTCTTGTCGTTCTAGTGTATCAATTGAACTTGCTAAAACAAATGCTGGAGAAGTTCTTTCATAATAAGTAATAGACGTTCGCTTCTTCTTCTCCTCTTTTGCTACTCTGACAAAACCATGTTCTACTAAAAGATCTAAATGGTGATAGCATTTTGGTGCAGAAACGCCCAATTTTCTAGCAATCTCTGGTACAGTCATTTCTTTCCTAATTGTTCCGTCTTCATTTTCCAATCCTTCACGCATTGTCCCCAAAATTCTCCTGCGCATGGGGTCAACTAGGATTTTTATTTTTTCGGGATCCGTAACGATTTTAACTATGCTACCATCACATTCATCGCTTAGCATATCTTCATCGCCCAATTTTGTACGCTTTGTACTCATTCTTGATTTTACCATCCTTATTCTTAGGAAGCATTACCACTTTTCCGTGTTATTACTATCTTTGTCTTATAAATAATTTACTTCAATGATTAAATTTGATTATGTTCTCTAAATTAATTAAATGTTAAAATTAATTTAAACATTTTTTGGTTTCTATGAAGTAATTCCTTTGTATAGAATCATAAATTAACTTTTTTTCTTTAAATAATCAATAATTACCTGAACTTTTTCGTTCGGAACATTTATTGGTATAACACAACCTGGAGCAATAATTACTCTTTGACCATTAACTGATTCAATAACTTCCTGCAATTTGGACATCAATTCTTCGTTTGAAGCTTTCAGTAAGAATTCTTTTTCTTCAATTCCTCCCATTAAAATCCCTTTGAATTTCTTGAAAGCTTCGCCAATTGTTGGTGCAGTTAATTGATCATGCCAATTCAATGCTTGCACGGGATATTTTTTTGCAATAAGATCAAACATGATATTATCTCCGTGAATATGAACGACATTGAAATCTGCTTTCTTTTCTATTCCCTTGAGTAAATCCAAGTCATAATTCATACCAAATTCTATGTATTCTCCCTCAGTTAACAGATCAGAAGTTGCTTCTTGGGTTGCCAAAAATATTCCTGCGGCTCCATTCTCGATTGATACTTTTGAAAATTCAGTCATAACTTTGGTAATTGTTTTCATTCCTTCATGAAAGCCTTTCGGATTTTCTCTTAATGATTGTATAAATAATTCTCTCGTTTCAACCAATTTCGCAGCAACCATTAGTGGATTAAAGACTGTTTCCACAAAAGGTGTTTGGATTTTCATTCCTTTATTGATGAGTTTTAATGCTTGTAATTGCTCCCCAAACATCCCTTGGTTTACATCTAATTCCTCTAGGGTAGACCAATCATCTATCGTTTTTATTCTATAATTAGTGCAATAAGCTGATCCTGACATTTTATTCTCATCGAAAGCGATTTCGCATCCCCAATCCACAACACAATATCTGCCATTTGGACTTACTTTCATAACAACAGAATCAAATTTTTCTAAATACTCGAGTTGTTTCTCAGCTAATTTATCTGCATATAAATCATCAACCGGGAAATGTCGCCAAACTGCAAAAGGAGTTGGTTCTAATGTTTCCCCATTTTGTAAAGCTTTTAGTATTTCAATTTTTGATAAACTCAATTTCTTTCACCTGATCTTTCATTTCACTACTAATTCTAAGACATCTGTAGTTCCTTTTGCTGCTTTAATTTTATAGTTACCTTTCTTGAGTTTCTTAATCTCAATTGTTGTTTCATACGGTTTTAGTGCTTGAGCTGCCATCATGCCTGTTTTCTTCTTTCCAACAACAGTTACGGTGATATCCTTATTTTTTATAATTGCTTCCGCTTCATCTAGTTTCCAGCTTAGATTTGAAAAATGACCACTCACAACAACCCTCAGAGTCTCCCCTTCCTTTATTGTCTTGGGTGCTGCTATTCTTTCTATCATGGCTGGTTTCTTAATTTCTTGTCCTACTCCTTTCTTTCTTTTTGTGAATATTCTTTTGAAAAAACTCATAGTCTCTCACTTTTTACTCTTTTTTTACAACAACGGTTTTTTAGCATTTAAGGTTTCTTTTTTACTTGTATCTTTAAATTGTCAATATTTTACGCAAAACTTTAATTTGCAGAGACTTTCTCAAAAGTATATCATATCAACTTGGATAGGTCAGTTATGCCCGTTATTGATATTCCTTTAAAACGTATTAACAAGCTCATTGGCAAGGACTTAACCTTAGAAGAGCTCGAAGAATATTCCTTACAATTAGGAGCAGATATTGACGATAAACGCGAGGACGGAATAAAAGTGGAATATAATCCAAACCGCCCTGATTATTGCAGTATAGCTGGCTTCGCGAGAGCTGTTAAAGGGGTAGCTGATTTTGAAATCGGCGTTCCGAAATATACTCTGAAAAATAGTGGCGTTACAGTTACAGTTGAAAAATCCGTTTCAAAAGTTAGACCGTTTATTCAATGTGCTATTGTTCGGAATGTTTCATTTAATGCAGATACTATTGCTGAATTAATGAATACCCAAGAAACACTTCACTGGGTTATTGGTAGAGATCGTAAGAAAGTAAGCATTGGTATTCATGATATGCGAGATATTCAAGGTCCGTATCGATATTTTGGAGTTGATGCAAACACTCATGCTTTTCTTCCTCTCGGTGAAGAAGCTGAAATGACTCCTAAACAGATTTGTACAGAACATCCAAAGGGGATTAAATATGCTCACCTCGTAAATCCAGAAGGCATCGTTCCTTTTTTGGTTGATAAGAATAATGAGGTCTTATCCTTTCCACCTATAATCAATGGTGTCCTTACACTCGTCACTGAAAAAACAACTGATCTATTTATTGACGCAACAGGAACTGCAAAAGAGCTAGTTAATATTTCTAAAGCGTTTTTTACTGCTTTAAGATCAGT
>JAHLVZ010000222.1 GCA_019058165.1 Candidatus Heimdallarchaeota archaeon | reverse complement strand
TTTAAAAGGTAAACACATCATATAATGTGTTCCACCAAGTGGAATTTTCTTAGGATTATCAATGCTACATCCAGCATGTTCATTCTTTTCTTGGCAACGGGGATGAAAAGAACAACCAGATGGTGGATTTACAGGACTAGGAACATCTCCTTCTAAGATAATTCTGTTTTGTGTTGAACCAGGATCAAATGTTGGACGCGCTGATAGTAGAGCTCTAGAATATGGATGAGTTGGATTATAGAATACCTCATCAATAGAACCACCCTCAACGAATTTTCCTAAGTACATAACTTGGATATCATCAGCAATATGTTGTACAACACTTAAATCGTGGGTTATGAAAAGATAAGACAAACCAAAATTTTTCTGTAGCTCTTTTAATAAATTCAAGATTTGGGCTTGAACAGATACATCGAGTGCCGATGTTGGTTCGTCAAGTATTATAATTTCTGGATTACATGCTAAAGCTCTAGCTATCACTATTCTTTGTTTTTGACCTCCTGAAAATTCATGAGGAAACCTATCTAAATGTTCAGCTTTCATAGAAACTGTTTCTAAGAGTTCAAGAACGCGAGCTCGAATTTTTGTTTTTTTTGACATCCCTTCTAGAATTCTAAGAGGTTCTCCAATAATATTTACTATTTTCCAGCGAGGATTTAAAGAGGAATCTGGATCTTGAAAGACCATCTGGATCTTTTTCCTGTAATACCTACTGGTGGATAAATCCTCATAAATTTCTTTTCCTTTCCGTTTTACCCTTTTGAACAGTTTTCTAATCATTGAAGGCATTTTAGCCATGAAGTTTTCAATATCCCTTGATCGTTCCTTATAAATATTCTCTATTCCACCAAGATATATCCTTTTACCTTTTCCAACAAATTTTTCCAATAAACCATGAATTCTTCTAGGATCAATTCGACTATCTTTGTAAAAAATTTCACCGTCGTTATTAGGAACGAGGTTTAATATTGTATTACCAATTGTGGTTTTACCACATCCACTTTCTCCAACTAATCCTAAAGTCTTTCTCTTACAAAGCTCAAAAGATACACCATTTACCGCTTTAACTTCTCCAATTTTACGTTTAAATAGTCCACCAAGAATAGGAAAATAAGTTTTAAGATTTTTAATTGTTAAAACAACTTCATCTTTACTTTCAGAGGATATAGTATTTGTTGATTTTACATTCATTATTTCTTCTTTTTCAATTGTCATATTTTTCCTCTATTGTTTTTTTAAATGACTTATATTTTTTTAGATTCAATCACGTCGTTTTTAGATCCTTCATATTTAGGCGAATCTTTATATTTTGGATCAAAAAGATGACATGCAACAAAATATCTTTCACCTATTTCTGTTAATTCAGGCTTAATTTTATCGCAAATCTCTAATCTATTATCACACCTAGGATGAAATCTACATCCAGAGGGAGGATATATTAAATTTGGAACCATTCCTCTAATTGTTCTCAATTTTTGATCTCTTTTTTCAATGCTAGGAATCGCAGCAATTAGTCCCTGTGTATAAGGATGACGTGGGTTTTTAAATAAATCAATAGCTGTTGCGTATTCAACAATATTTCCACTGTACATAACAGCGACTCTATCACATAATTCAGCAATAATTCCTAAATCATGAGTGATTAAAAGGATTGAAGTATTGAATTTCGATTTTAGATCTTTCATTAAATCAAGAATTTGAGCTTGAATCGTAACATCTAAAGCGGTTGTTGGTTCATCAGCAATTAACATTGATGGATTACATGAAAGTGCCATAGCTATCATTACTCTCTGTCTCATCCCTCCACTTAATTCATGAGGATACCTTTTTAAAATGTCTTCAGCATCCGCAATACCTACTTCCTTAATTATTTTTGCTGCTTTTTCTAATGCAATATCCTTTATATTTGGAATATGTGCCGTATCTTTTTTCAATTCATTAAGATTTCTTACAAGTTCTTTTTCTTCCTCTTTTGCTACTTCTTGTTCCTTGTCACTTAATCTATTTTTAATTTCTTTTATTTCTTCTAGCTTCTTTTTCCTTTCCAATCGCCTTTTATCGAGAATTTGCTTCAATTCTTCATCTTGGTGAAGGAAAAATACTTCTGCTATCTGTTTACCAGCTGACATAACAGGATTAAGTGAATTTAATGGATCTTGAAAGATCATAGTTATCTCATTTCCACGGAACTTTCTAACTTCCCTTTGGGATAAATCTAGAAGACTTTTACCTTTAAATATTACATTACCTTCAATAATCTTTCCTGGAGCCCTCACAAGTTGTAAAATTGAGAGAGCTGTTACAGACTTTCCGCAACCTGTTTCACCAACAAGTCCAAGAGTTTCATCTTCATACATATCAAAAGAAACACCGTCTACTGCTTTTACAATTCCTTCTTCGGTATAAAAATACGTTTTTATATTTCTAACTTGTAGAAGAGGTTCTCTTTTACCAGATACTGAATTTGTATCAGGTAAAATTTTGTCCTTCATATAGTCATAAGCTTCTTCTTTTTGTGTCATTTTTTTTTTTGTTTTTTTTTTAATATACTGAATATAAATTAAATATTATTATAAATTTTTCAATCTTGGGTCTAAAGCATCTCTCAAACCATCTCCAAGTAACATAAAACCCAAAACTGTAATCAATATCATAAAACCAGGCCAAAAAGAAGCCCATGGTGCTGTGTTTATAAAAAGTCTAGCTTGTGAAAGATCATTTCCCCATTCTATTAATGTCGGATCACCAAAACCTAAAAAAGCTAGCCCGGCTAAGCTCAAAATTACCCCACCGATGTCAAATGTAAAAGAAATTATAATTGGTTGAATGCAATTAGGAAGAATATGTCGAAACATAATTCTCCAATTTCCAGCTCCTGATACTCTTGCTGCTTCTACGTAGGGGAGACTACGAGCTTGTAGCACATTTCCCCTAATTAAACGCGCATAATAGGGAATTCCTAAAATTCCATAAGCTAACATTATATTATTTAGACTAGGACCTAATATTGCAATAAAAACAGCTGCAAGAACTAAACCTGGGAAAGCAAGAAAGATATCAGTAATTCTCATTATAACGGCATCAATCCACCCTCCATAATATGCCGCTATTACTCCTAAAATTATACCTCCAAGAACATTAAAAAGGAGAGCAGGTAAAGCAATTGTTATCGATGATCTTGCACCATATATCATTCTCGCTAGAATATCACGTCCAAATTTACCTTGTCCTAGTGGATGAACAGGACTAGGAACCCCCCAATTTCCGGGAAGTATTCCATTTGCTTCTTCAAATGTATAAGGAGAAATCCATGATGGAAAAACTGTAAAACTAACAGTAATTAAAATAATTATGATACCTATAATAGTTAATGTGGATTTAAATCGGCTAATTAATTTTCTTTTGCTTCTATTCGCCTCATATTCAAATTCTTTTCTTGATAATTCTTCTACCTGTGAACCGGGTATAAGAAGAAATTTAAGATTTTTTGTAATCCACGAGAGAATATTGCTAATTTGACTTTCTCTGGTATCAAATGTAACTTCTAATTCGAGTTCATATTCTTGTTTCAAGGCAATTCCTCTCTTACTCTTAGCCAACTATAAATCTTTATTAATACCTTATTCTAGGGTCTAACATTGCATAAATTACATCAATTATAAGATTTATTGATACAAATATGATTGTAACAATAAATACTAACGCATTTAATACCCAATAATCTG
>JAHLVZ010000057.1 GCA_019058165.1 Candidatus Heimdallarchaeota archaeon | reverse complement strand
AAATAAATAATCTACAACTAATGCCTTATCTTACTCAACAAAAGTCTATTCGCTATCACATACGAGGTTCCAAACGTGTAAAACTAGATACTCAACCAAATGAGGAACTAGCTTCACTTTTGAAACCACTGACGTTTCATAAGCATAGTGTGACTATACCCAAAACTCATTTACAATTCAAACAAGCTATTGAAAACCACTTCGCTATATCATTACAAAATCAAAAAATAACGAGTAAAATACTTCTCAAATTTTTTAGAACATTTATTGAAGTAAAATAATAGTGTAATCTACAACATTGTATAAAAAATACATTTCTTTGAATCGTCAATGTTCTTCTAATGTACAAGAGGGGTATTTCGAGGTATTTTGATGGTTTAAAATAGCTTTTTTGCTGTTTTAAAGCGATTAGAATTCAACCTCGATTTTTGGTTTCAGACTTTTTTACGAGTGATGCTTGTTTTCTTGGTTTCTGTTTTTTCTCTTGTAGTTCTTGGATTTTTTTACCAGTTTAGCTCTTTAAATAGGATTTCTGTCGAGTGAGAGGATAGGAGATGTTTATGACAACCCAAAATCCATTGATTCTAAAACCTAGTTTGGAGTATTCCTATCCTGAATTTAACTCCAAGGTTAAATTCACTGTTGTCATGGAAGAAGTATTGTACACACTCTTGACTTTCTTTTTCCTTATTGGTAAATCAAAACTCACAAATGTGGTAAATGACTTGATTAACATTCTTGATCACACACCAAAAACTATTGGTTCTACCCTAAAATCACTTGAGCAGCTAGATTTAATCACCTATTATCAAGATGGTAGATATAGAACGATTGAACTGCACTTAGAGAATGAGTTTTTAAAAAGCGCTATTGCAAGATTCTTTGGTGTAGCTGATTTTACGAAAACGAAGTGCAAGAAACTAAAACGAATGTTGATTGGTTTTTATCCCATTATTGATTTTGAAGAAACTATGGCTATGTTTCGAGATGAAACACAACGTTTGGATGACCTAATACAGGAGCACCAATACTTGTTTACTTGGATACACAAAATTGAGGAAATAGAAAGATTAGCTAAAACCACAAATTCTGTGAAAGGTCTTCCCGATGGAAATCCTATTTTAATGTTTATTGATCAGCTAGTTAGTGCCATAAATTTCCAGCAATCGATACAAACTTCTGATTTATCTGGTCAGGATTTAACAGAAATCGTAACAGAGATTGTTGAGGAGTATAAAGAAATCCCTCCTTGGTTAGATACTGCTGTCATTGGTGGGTCTAATCCTTGGGTTGTTTTTGAGGATGAGTTGTAATGCGATTTGCGAAGAATGAGTTGAGAGATCAAGTGTATTCACTTTTTACTCATCAATCGAAAGGTTTTGATGGTCTTACATGCAGTGAAGTAGCTGAAATCATTGAGAAAGAATCTAAAGATCTCAACCAAGTGCTGAAAGGTTTAACTGACTCAGGCAAATTATCTCGAGAGAAAACTAAGAAAGGTGTTAAACAAAAAGTCTATAATTATAATTTACCAATCGCAGAAAAAATAGTCGAAAAGAAAAACAAGAAAAAGATAAAAAAGAAGACTTGTAACAACTGTCAAAGATATTCAGGATTAGAAAAATGTATTCTGCTGAAACTTGTCCATGAAGTAACTCCATGGGCATTACGGGGAGAGCTAAAGGAGCGGTTTGAAGCAATAAGTTTAGATGGAGTACCGGGTTGCGACTACTTTGACCCAAGAAATTCTGCCCAGTGCAAGAGTAAAACAATGATGGTTTTCATCAAGAATAATACTAATCGCATAACCTTCGAGTTTCGGTGTCCTATTGAGCGATGCAGGAAGATAATTGATGAGCTTAGTATGTCGCTCCTGAGAAAAAATATCGGAGCGAATACCCTTTATTGTCCTCATTGCGGTTCACCAATTAAATTTTGTTTTAGTCAAGGTTTAAATCGCTATCAAGTTCGATATTGGGATAGTCGGTTTGATATTTTGCAGAGAGATTATGAGAGACTTACAGGAATGAAGCTAAAAAGTAGATACGTTGAGGATCGTTCTCATGGGTTCTCAATTGTGAAAGAAGGAAGTTTTTACTTGGATTTAGACGAAGAAGCAATCTATGTAGGCAATGAGTTATCCCCTGATGAATTTAGAAACTCAAAGGATCTTGCGTATTTTTCCCTAAAACAGTTAAAATATATAGCTGTGAAATACGATGAAGATTTTTTATACCTTAAACAGAAACTCCATGATTTTGATGGCACATCCGGTGGTGCTCTATATCCAAAACTTGATCTCCTACATTCCAAGAGTGTTATTGAAAGTGTTGATCCGACTTTGAAAGAGATAGGGGGAAACGAGATTCTAATTGCTACTGGAGCAACTTTTTATCCTATGTTTTATTCCAACATACTTAATCGTAGAGCAGCTCTTGAGAAGAAATTAACTGACATGGTGGAAGGAGATCTTAAACAAGATTTCAAAGTTGCTTTGAAGCTCTTTGACAGGGATATCAAGAAATATTCTGCTCCTTGGCAATTGTCTTACTTAGAATGGCAGCGAATAGAAGGAGGGTTTGGGAGTGTAATGCATGAACCATTCAAAAAAGAAGCAGAGAAATACGGTTTTGAGAACATCTCTCGAGAAAAAGCTCGAATGGTCAGGGGCGAACATTTTATGAAATATGGATTATTTACGGCACGAACAAAAAAAGCGTGTTTAGAAAATGGAGCAAACAAGTTAACTGACAACTATATCAAGGAAGAGATTTATAATGCTCAATTTGTTCCATGGGATGGCTTACGAGGGTGGTGTCATAGAAAATATCCTTTTGGACTCTTTCTAGACAATAATGAAACACCAAGATCAGTTACCCCAATTTGGGTTAATGAAGTAATAAGAAACGAAGAAATAACCACTGCTGATTTTGAAACAGAGCGTGGGAAACGTTTTGAGGATTTTTATCTTATAGAACAAAACTCTCATGCACATGAAGTTGTTAAACGTGTGAGTAAACAGATTCTGCAAACAAAAGTTACTCTGACAACTGGTGAGGATACAACCATTAGGAGAATGATAAACCGTGATGTCTTACAAATCAAAAGAATGCTCAATCAACTACCAAATTTTACTGTTGATTTATTTCTTGAGAAAAAGAAGAACAGTCATGTTAAGACCATTTGGAAGAAATTAGAAGAAACGAATAGTAGTGCTTTCTTAACAGCAAGGGAATATCAAATGCTTCAAAAGCATGTTCGAAAATTCTTCAAAGAAGAGTTTTCCTTTAATCCAAGTACTATTTCAAGGATAATATAAGGGTGATATGAAAGTGACAGAGAAGAAAAAGAAAGTGAATCATGGTAATGATCCAATAGTAAATCTAGTTATGGCTGTATCCCATGTTTTAGTTGACAATGATTATCGGATTCGAAAGAAGAAAAACAAGAAACTGTACCGATTAGCCTTAAAGGAAACAGTAGCTAAGGGATTTATTCGGACACATGCCTTTATCATTAATTGGTTATTGGAGTTATTTGAACTTGGAGAGATTTCTCCGATAACTTTTCATGATATTAAAGAAAAACTACCATGGTCTTGGGATAAAACTAGAGAGTATTTTGATTCACTAGAAGAAATTAATATTGCTCAGTATTCAAGAGATTCTTGTGGAAGGAAAACATGCACACTTGTTATTGATGGCAAATACAAAGCAAAACAAGTTGAAAATCTGACTTGTTATTACAAAAAAAGTGAATGCTCTCAATTATCTATTACCGATGTACGAAAGGAATACTTGAATTATTATGGAAAATTGTATGAGTGGTTTAGCAAGAACGCTGAAATAGATAAAATATCTTCAAAGGTTACACAAGCAGCTAGCAACAAAACTGACAAATTCACCTTGGATTTAGTTAATATTATAGGTAAAGCAAAGAAAAATGGGCTGGAATCTGATCTATTACAGTTCCTGAAGGAAAATCCTTTGTTAATTTATTCTTTAGAGAGGGTTGGTTAATTTTGGTGGTAATGGATTTTGAACTAAATCTTAGTGCCACAGAGTTTCTCTATTTTCTAGATTGTCCCCAGAAGTTCAGGCTTTACCGTATTCTCAATCCTTTACCATACAAGTCTGATTTCATTTACAGCAGTAATAGAACAATAGCTCATTACAAGAAGAGAGGATATAAAGGCAAGAAATATGATGGAATCAAATATCATCGTTTTTTTGAGACTTTTCATAAGGAATATGCAGGATTCATCACTAATCAAATACCTCCTATAGAAATACAAGAGGATAATGTGATGCTGCTTTATTGGGTCATTCAGCAAGAAAAGTACTTTGAAGCAAAAGAGGAATGTTACTGGTATCCATTTGAAAAAGAAGTTCGATTAATGACAGAAAAGCAAAGAGGAAAAATAGATTGTATTGAGCTTTGTGAAAACAAAAATGGTTTACGAGTAATCGATTATAAGCCAACCCCTGATTCTAATGATAATCTTTCATTGCTGTTCTATGCAAAATTGTTTAATGATTATCGCTTGGAGGACACAGAAGAAGAGAAATTTGATTTTGAAGTGTTAGAAGTTGGTTGTTATTATTATGAAATGGGTGCAAAAAAAATCTACGATTTAACTGAAGAAAACAGTTTAACATTTGAAAGGATTCTAAAGAATACACAAGGAAAAATATCGAATAATGAATTCTTCAAGAACAAAAACTCCTGTTGGAATTGTGGCTTTAAAACGATATGTAGGATTGAAATAAGCCGAAGATGATAGGCCGTACTACACTATCAGGGCGAAAAAGATTTGCAGTTTGATTCGAATGTTTCTGCTTTATAATATTTTCGTTCTTTTCCAAGAAAAGTAATTTTCTTGAAATATCTCAACTATTCACTATTTTTTATGTTCTCAATTAACTCGTCAACTTCCATTATTCTAATACCTGTTAATTCTTCGAGGTAGGAATTAAGATTCTCTACATGCGAGATACTATCCTTGATCATTTGAACAACACCGTCACGTAATCCTACACTTTCACCACTAAATTTGAATGTTTCAAGAATGTCACTAAGACGACGTAAAATCGCTGATACCTCAAAGAAATCCATATGTTCAATTTGCTTTCCTGCTATTTCTTGATATGTTTCAAAAAGGGTATTTCTATTCTCACGATTCGAATAGACTCGATATAGAGTTAAAGTCCATCCTAAATCAAAGCGAAAATCACTTACTCTCGCAGAAGGCCAATCAATTACATATGGTTCTCCCTTCTCACTCAAAAGTATATTAAATGTATGAAAATCGAAATGTCCAATAGCTAAATATTCGTTTTTTATCCTATTTCTTTCACCTCTTAACCATGTTAAAATTGGATTAAGTTCTGTTAATTTGCTCTGTTTGACTCTATTTTCAAGTGAATCAAGATAAGTATCAATTGCTGAGGTAGAGTTTTCCCCTAAATTTCGATTCATAATAAATGGTTTCCAATCCAATTTATGTAGTTCAACAAAAAGCTGACAGAATAATCTAAAAGCTTCCTCGGGCTGAGAACTCAACTTCTGATCTAAAGTTCCACCTAGAATCCAGTCCATTATAAGAAATGGTTTCCCAACATATTGCTTTTCAGTTGACATATAGTGAATTTTTGGGACTGGATAGTTTTGTTTGCTTAAATTTTTGTAAATATAGAATTCGTTCACTAGTTTTCTTTCAGCAGAATTCCCTGGATACATTCTAATAACGAGCTTTTTCTTTCTAATTCCTTCATTTTCAGAATATTGCATTTTGAAAGTATATAACTCAGTCTCCCAACCCGCAGATATTTCATTCAAGTTTAGTATTTTGGTATTTTGCATCTTTGGCTTTGTATCTTTGAAAAACTGAATTAATCCATTAGAAATTTCTTTTTGTTTGGCATTAATTTTTATCACCAACGAAGAAACTATCAGTCTAAATAAACCCATTTAAAATAATAAGATTCCTCAAATTCAAAACCTAATTCTTCAAAGGATTAGTTAGTAGCTCTTCAACTAGCTCATCTGTTTCCTCAAATATTGGATCAATAATTTCAATTTCTTCAGAATTTCTCTTTTCCTGAACTTCTGTTTTATTTCGTTGTTTTTTTGATTCTATATTTTCATTTGAATTCTTCTCTTTCTTAGCATTTCTTTTTCTAATCTTTCTTTTATAGAAAAAGTATCCAAAGATAGCCCCAGTAATTACAGCCACAACAAGAACCAAAATAAGAATTATTTTTCCAACTCGAAATAACTCTTCGAAACTATCAAATCCAATTGCCAGAGGTATTAGAGCAAGAACTGCAAATACTATTAGAACAATAAATCCGACATCAGAATTATCAGAATTGTTACTAGTCATTAATACTCAGGAGTGAGTATGTATTAGATATTAAAAGCTCCACACTCTTAGGAGATTAAAAAGTATATAACGAAATACATTGATTAGTAAAATTAGCTAAGAATAAAGCTTAATAGTTCGATGAACAAGTCTAAATGTAGCGTAAAACACCGATGGTCTATCTTGGTTAACGGACTCATAATAATCGTAATAAGATGAATTGCGGAATATTGTAAAAATTTGAGGGTACTGCATGGCGAAAAAACAATCCTCTTTAGATACTTTCTTTCCCGAAGAAGAAAAGAAGGAAGAAAAACCTAAAGCAGAGAAGGAAAAAACTGATGCCAAACCAGCTACAGAAACATCAACAATTACTGAAAATGATAATGATGTCATTGATGAATTCGAGAAAACACAAGATGAGGACGAGGATGTAATTTTTGAGGGGGCACCAGTAGAACATTGCCCAATAAATACTCCTCCATTATGTCTTTTACAATCTGTTTACGATGGGAAAAGTGGGAAAGCTTTTCTCTACTTACTTGATGAGCATTCAAACAAATTGTACGGTTGGTACGATAATACAAACCATCAACCCTATTGTCTTTCAGATTTATCGGAAACTGAGTTAAAACAAATTTCTCCTATTAAGAATTTTTCAAAAATAACGGGTTATGAATCCCTCAAACTTAGAAATCTGTTGACTGATAAAAATATCCAAATGACAAAAATTAGTGTAACAGATCCTCTTGCTATTGCTGGTGGTTTTGACAGTCTTAGAGATAAACTACCTGCGGCATGGGAAGCAAATATTAGATATCATCAAAATTTTCTTTATGACCGGTTACTGGTCCCAGGAATGTATTATCAAATTAAAAAGGGAAATTTAGAACCTGCTTTTCCGAAAATAGAAAAAGTGGTTGAAAAACAAGTTCTTGAGCTTTTCAAAGACTCTCCAAAAGAGGTTACAGAATTAATTCCTCAATATCTTCCATTACTATTAACAAGAATTCCTCACATAAAGCGAGCAGCAATTGATATTGAAGTTTATACGCCAGATATGACACATTTAGTAGATCCAAAGAAAGCGCGTGAGAAAATTATTTCAGTTGCTTTTGCAGGAAATGATGGCTTGAAAAAAGTCTTTACTTTGAAAAGAGATGATGTTCCACTGGGAACTCGTTCTAAGAATTTATCAAAGGATGTTGAAATTCAATTCTTTGAAGATGAAGTAGAACTAATTCGTGAAACTTTCAAACTAATGCAAACCTATCCAATAATCATAACCTACAATGGTGACAATTATGATTTACCCTATCTCTTTAACAGAGCTGAATTGTTAAAGATAAATCGAAAAGAAAACCCAATTTTAATAGTACGAGACAGCTGTAAAATAAGAAATTCAATTCATTTTGATGCTTATCGCTTCTTCAATCAAGCAGCAATAAAGGTGTATGCTTTTGGTGCCAAATATAGTGAAAGTTCCTTGAACGCAGTAAGCAGTGCTTTACTCGAGAGTAATAAAATTGCTTTAGAAAAGGAAATCGGCTTTTTGGATTGTCATACACTTGCTGAATACAATTATATTGATAGTAAACTAACCCTTGAATTAACAACATTTAATGATTCAGTAACAATGCGTCTTATTATACTATTAATGCGTTTAACTGGAATGACAATTGAAGACATTACAAGGCAATCAGTCTCAGGTTGGATTAGGAATTGGCTTTTTGCAGAGCATCGAAGAAGAGGATACTTGATTCCTCGACCTGAAGAAATCATAGGGTCTCGAGGGGATTCAACAACAGATGCAATGATAAAAGGCAAAAAATACAAAGGAGCAATAGTTGTAAATCCAGATCCTGGAATTCATTTTGAGGTAACAGTATTAGACTTTGCAAGTCTGTACCCAACTATCATTAAGATTTGGAATTTATCGTATGAAACAATGAATTGTACGCATGAAGAATGTAAGGATAGAAAACTAATTCCAGATACAGAGCATTGGGTTTGCACGAAAAATGCAGGATTAATGTCAATTTTAGTTGGATTCATAAGAGATATGCGAGTTTCTTGGTTTAAACCTAAAACAAAGGATATGTCTCTTGATCAAACTACAAGGAATTTCTATGAAGTAATCCAATCAGCTCTTAAAGTTGTAATTAACGCTTCTTATGGAGTATTTGGAGCTTCTCATTTTCCATTTTATTGTCCCCCATTAGCAGAAGCAACTACAGCTATCGGTCGTGAAGCAATCACAAAAACAATAGAAAAATGCAATGAAATGGGTGTTTCAGTAATCTATGGGGATACAGATTCCGTTTTCCTAAAGAATCCGAAGAAAGAGGAAATAAAAGAACTAATCAAATGGAGCGATAAAGAGCTGAAAATTGATCTCGATGTAGATAAAACATACAGGTATCTAGCTCTTTCAGACCGAAAGAAAAACTACTTGGGAGTTTATCATGATGGCAACGTGGATGTAAAAGGACTACTTGGTAAGAAAAGAAACACTCCTCCATTTTTGAGAAATCTCTTTAATAACATCGTAGGAATTCTCAGTGAAATAAAATCAGAAGATGATATTGATTCAGCAAAGAACCGCATCGAAGATATTGTTCAAGATATTTATTCAAAACTGAAAAAACGTCAATTATCGATTGAAGATTTGCAATTCCGAGTGCAGTTAAACAAGAATTTAGATCAGTATGTGAAAACAACACCTCAACATGTGAAAGCAGCTAGATTATTGGTTGAGAAAAAAGGTGCAGAATTAGGTGCTGGGGATCTCATTTCTTTTGTTAAGACAAAAGGATCAGAAGGCGTTAAACCTATAGAACTCGCAGAAATAAGTGAGATTGATACTGATAAATATTTAGCACAAATGGATTCAACATTAACCCAAGTTCTAGATCCTATAGGAATATCTTTTGATAAAATAATAGGAATTCGTTCTTTAGATGATTTCTTTTAATGAAATAGAAAATCTATAAAGAAGCATCATAATCTTTCTGCTTTTTTTGTTGTTCAAGTTTTAATTCAAGTTCCCTAAAGGTTTTAGAGCTAACAATCTTGCCACTTTCGTCTCTGTGATAAGGAATAGCAATTGCTATGAGTTCATCCAAGTCATTTTTCCTTCTGATATCATTAATTTCCAATAACTTGCCATAAGTTTCTGGACTTAGAACAATAACACCAATTTCTGGGATTTCATCAGCATATTGTGTTGCCCGAGAAAGAGGTTTGATATCAATGCGATCATCTGAAACACCGAGTGTATGGAGGTAATCGGTTACATCTTTAGCACGTTTCTTAAAATTCCAAATAAGTTCCGGAATTTCCTTCCCATTTTTAGCTAAATTATCTGTTGTAATACCTATAAGCACTTTTTTCGCAAGTTTAAATGCTACTTCTAAAAGTAGTTTATGCCCACCATGTAACCTATCAAATGTACCACCAAGGCAACCATACTCGAATTGATACTCAATGTTTTTTGTCACTTCTTTTCCTCACGCAATTCCTAACAAAGATTGTGTAATAAATAATACATTTGTGATAAATTCGGATTCCTTTTAAGACCTTCGTTAAATTAGCAAACTGGAAACAAGAAAAATCAAAAATAAAGAAAAAAAGTGAAGATTAAAATCTTCGCTTATCTGAAGCCGCGCAAAATAGTATTCCAAAGAAACCTACCACACCAGCTACAAACGAAAAGACTGTTGGTAGAATAGCTGGCATATTACCCGATCCTAAAGGATTCGTTACTGTAGTTGTTTTCGCAAGTATATTGCTTATCATTTGTGGAGAAACAGTCCACCAAATAACTAGGACTAATAAGATGCCAATAAAAACTCCAGCTGTAACTAAAGCTTCTGTACTACTGTATCCCCATTTAGAACGTGCGCCAATAGCAAGGGATATTGCACCAAGTAAACCAATGAACCAGAAAACAAGAAGCCAATAATAATGTGCAAAATGAACGACAGTAATGACTTGCAAAGCTAAAGAGCCACAAATAAGAATGCCACCAATTAATGCACCAGGTTTAACTCCTTTCAGTTGCTTTCCAGCACCAGCTACTATGAATAACGGGGCTATTGCCACGAGAAATGATGCAATGGTTGATAATCCAATCGCACCAAAAGTCCAGCCAACCATAACTGATTGAGTCGCAGGAATAAGATCAGTCAAGGAATAGAAAATTGTTTCACCCTGAAAGAGTGCGAAATAAGCAGTAAGCACACCTATAGCACCAAGACTAATACCTGAGGTGGTAAAATACTCCATTTTATCTGTATCAAACGCCATTCCTCCTAAAACATACGTGACACCCGCGATTAATCCTGCTGCCCAAATGAATAATAACCAGTAGTAATGGGCGATCTCTACAAGAGTGATTACTTGTATTGCAACAGAAAGTGCAATAACAAAACCACCGATAATAGAACCTGGCTTAACCATTTTTGTAAAAGCTCCAATATTTTTGATATATAGTAAAAGAGAAATCAATCCTAAAAGGGTTTTCTTATAACAATTTTATTAAGCAGCTTATTATTGTTTAATTAAACCAATTCCCATCCCAATCCAACCTATTCCTAAACAGTTTAGTCTGAATACAAAGATAAAAATATACTGTTTATAAAATATATTTTAGAATAGTTCATTGGGCTAAGAAAAGCTTAAAAAAATCGATACAATAAACAGTCAATTAAGAAAGCTTTTTTTTAGTGAAAGTATTGTTATTTGATAAAAGAAAAAAGTAGGTTAGATAAAAAATGGTATTCGGAAAATTTGTCAGATGGTTAGGTGGCGGGAAAAATACCCGAGATTATATCATTGATTTGAAAATGGTCAATAAACGACTAGCTCGATCTTCTAAAAAGCTTGAAACTGATGAGCAGAAATTGCAAAGAAAGACTCGAGATGCGATGAGAAGAGGATTAATGGATCAAGCTAGATTGTATGCTTCAAATGTGGCTCGAAATCGAAAATGGGTGTACAGTTACACTCGACTCACAACAAGAATCGAAGGTATTATTTTCAGGTTAGAGCAAGCTGATTCTGTTCAGCAATTAGCTGGTGAATTGAAAGGAATGGCTGGTGCATTACGAGAAGTAAATGCTAGTTTGAATGCTCCTGAAATTTCCGCATTAGTTGAGGACCTTGAAAACTCATTCGAAGGCATCGAAATGACTACTGATATGATGGATGAAGACTTTGAAAACATGATGTCACTCGATGTTGATGAAACTGAAGTTGATAAAATCATGGGCGAAATTGGAACTGAAATTGGTCTTGGTGCAGAAACAGGTTTACCAACTCCTGATATTCGTTCTACAGAATTAGCCAAAGAAATTGAAAAACTACGAGAAGATAAGGAATAATTGTTTTTCTTAAAGTTCAGCTTAAAGTAGCTGAACATATGTTTTTCTTTTCGTTTTCTTTTTCCTTTTCACAAATCTTTTTTTAGCTTAATGCTCTTACAGTAAGAAAGTTAGCTTAATTTTGGCTTGGTGAGTTCCTTGTCGACTTATGAAGAAGAACCAAAAAAGATACTTATCGCCGGTCTTCCTGGAGCCGGTTTACGAACAATAAAAGCAGTTGTTGTTGATAATACTCCTCCTGACGAACTAAAAGCTGTTATGGAAAAGCTTGATGTTGGGAATACAATGAGAGACCTTTTGCAAAGAAAAGTTCTTGTTGTGAGATGCGGAGGTGAGCATTCAATTCAAGACGTGATCTCAAGTGACAGTGATCCAATATACAAACACGTTGAAGCTCTAGTTTTCGTTTTAGATATAAACGAACAATCAAAGTTTTCCATAGCAAAATATTGGTTTGATGCTCTTGTAAAACATTTACGGAAATTTAGTTCCGATGCTAGAATCTACTTACTTTTAAACAAAATCGATAAAATGGCAGAGCAAGAAAATATTTCCAATTACATTCGGGCTACTAAGAATTTGTTCATAGATGAAGGATCAGAGGTTGTTATACATGAAACCAGTATCTACGACGCCTCCACTTTTTATGCTTTTAAGGATGTCTTAATGAAGGAAGTGGATGATCAAATCCCAATTAAGCAATTCCTTAAACGTTCTCTCCGAGGTTCGTCATTCTTAGGTGTGGCAGTATATTCAAAAGATGGATTACCAATTTATGATGCAGGTGAATTACCTCAAATTGTTGAAATTGCTGCTAATGTGATGTTGGACTCTGTCAGTAGAATTTCAGATGAACTTGAGCAAGATGATGAAATCAGCTCTACGATTTTACAAATGAAAAAGAAGAGCTTTATGGTTTTCAAAACAGTTAATGAAAACTGTGTCTTCATTGGGTTAAGCAAACGAAGACCCAGATTAGGACAAATGCTAATTGAAACAGATCAAATTGTGGAAGTTCTAAAGAAAGCAGTAGAATAGAAACAAGCTAAAGCTCAACTTGTTCCTATTTGATCCTGTTTCAGAGTAATTATTTCTGGAAGGTCGACTGCAACTTCTTCCATTAATCTTCTTCTTATACTAGCAAGAACAGCATTCTCAAGATTTCTTTTTTCTAAAATCACTATTGGTATTTTTTGGAGTTGAGCTATAAGTAATCCTTCATAAGTTGCTTCACCAACAAGAAGAACGTCCAAATTGAGCTCATTCACGATTTCCATTAATTCATTTCCAATTTCATGGAAGAAAGCTATTTTTTGAACCTTAGTTTGGTTATACCCTAAATAGCGTAAATCATTACTAATGTGTTGTCTGAGTAATTCAAGTAATTCATTGTATGAGATTTTCTTTTTTCGTTCACCCAATCGACCTGTTTTCTTCTCGTTCTTCTTATGTTTATTTTGATACTCTATAACTAATGGTGAAGGGTATTGGAAATCGAGAAGATTTAATAGATAATCAAATCCTCCATTTTCTGTGATCAACCAATCCTCGCCTAGAGAATAAACGCTTATATTATTCTCCAATAAGATCTTCAATAGGTTAAGGTGTTCTTTACTGATTTTCCTATGACTCCCTTGAGTGAAAATTGGTGGAAAAATAGTAATAATTAATTGAACATCTTCTTTTGCAGCAGTAGCAACAGCTTTACGTGTAAGTCTTGCTGAGACTATACATTTCTTAATTTTTGTTTTTGATTTGTGTAACCAATCCTCACCAATAATAATTCCCGCATTTTCTCCTACTTTTCCTTTGAACTCCTTAAGTATTTTCTCCAAAGCTTGAATTACTTCTTTCATCTACCATCACTACCGAATATTAACAATTTACACTCAAATACTTTATTGGATAATCTCAAAATTTTCTTTTCAAACTTAAAGGTGTTGATAATAGAGAGAGTTCGCCAAAAGAATTAATTAAAGGAAAAATAAAGCATGA
Source organism: Candidatus Heimdallarchaeota archaeon (assembly GCA_019058165.1). Taxonomy (GTDB): domain Archaea; phylum Asgardarchaeota; class Heimdallarchaeia; order JABLTI01; family JABLTI01; genus JABLTI01. The sequence goes on along the minus strand of JAHLVZ010000057.1, from coordinate 3,728 downwards.
AATACCCCAGAACTTTTAACCTACTCTCAAAAAGTCTTAAAAGAGATAAAAAATTAATGAAACTCGGAAGATAAACTCAGCCGAGAGTTTAAAATTATTACTACTGTGGGTGTATAATAAAAATGTTAAAAAGCTCGTTACATGGCTTTTTCGAAGCGAAAAGCATAGCAATTTTTGGTGCCTCAGCTGCTACTGATAAACCAGGTTACGTTATAGCTGAGAATTTCATAAAGAATTTTGAAGGTAAAACATATCTGATAAATCCTAAAGGGGGAGAAATTTTAGGACAACCTGTATACAAATCAGTGCTTGATTTTGATGATCCAGTAGAAGAAGCTGTAATTATTGTGCCAGCAAAATACGTACCTTCATCTATGGAGGATTGTGCTAAAAAGGGAATAAAATCCGTTGTAATAATCACAGGTGGGTTTAAGGAAATTAGCGAGGAAGGGAAGAATCTTCAAAAACGAATTGATGAAATCGCCAAGGAAAACAACATTAGAATAATTGGTCCAAATTGCATTGGGCTTTTTTATCCCAAAAGAGGGATTGATATGGTCTTTCTACCTGAAAGTAAATTGACAAGACCAAAAGATGGGGGCATATCTATTCTAACACAAAGTGGTGCTTTTGGATCAACATTTCTAGATATTATGGGTACTCTTGGGAATGGTAATTACCTATCAAAATTCGTTAGCTATGGGAATGCTTCGGATATCAATGAAGCAGACATCTTGGAATATTTCGGAGACGATCCTGAAACAAAAATCATTTTGGCTTACTTGGAAGGTTTTAATGAAGGAAAAAGATTCATAGAAGCTGCAAGAAAAGTTTCTTTGAAGAAACCTATTATAGCGATAAAAGCGAACCGAAACGAAGCAGGGGCTCAAGCAGTAGCCAGTCATACAGCTTCTCTAGCTGCAAATGATGCTCTAACTGACGCTTTATTTAGAGAGGCAGGAATTATACGTGTTTATACTTGGGACGAATTGTTTGATTGTATGGTTGCTTTCAATAGTTCTTTATTACCTGAAGGAAATCGAGTTCTGATAATTACTGATGGAGGAGGAGCTGGAGTTATGGCTTCTGATTCCGTAGGTGAATTAGGTTTAGAATTAGCGAAAATATCTCCCGCTATTCACAATAAGATGAAAGAGGACTTGCCTGCATTTTTCTCCGTTGAAAACCCAATTGATTTAACTGGAAGTGCTACAGCAAAAGAGTATATTTACTCTTTAGAGCAAACGAAGGATGATCCTAATATTGATTCTATAACGTATATTATCATTCCAACACCTCCGGCAATCAACGTGAAAGACCTAATGGAAGGATTGAAACCCTACGCGAAAACAATAAACAAAACCATCACTTTTTGCGCACTTGGTGGGGCTGAAGCGGTTTATATTCGAGAAGAACTAGAACAAATGAACTTTCCATTTTATCCCACTCCTGCAAGAGCAATCTATGGGATAGATAAACTAACTGAGTATGCAGATTATCTCCGGGATCACGGACAAAAGCTGCCAATCATAAGAGAGATTCCAAAGTAGAAGGTGAAAGAGAAATGAAAATAGAAAGTAAATCAATAGATGTAGCATACAAAGAAGGTAGAGATTTTCTTTTAGAACATGAAGCTTTGAAAATCTTTGAAAGTGTAGGCATAACTTTTCCACCTAATGCATTAGTAAACAACACTAAGGAAGCGTTGGCTTTCGCAAAAAAAGTTGGCTATCCTGTTGTTATAAAAGCCATGTCACCAAAAATCTTGCACAAATCAGATTACAAAGCAGTCGTTATTGGAATAAATGATGATGATGATCTAAAAGCAAAGTTTGACGATATGAAGAAAAGACTCGCGAAATACAATCTAGTGGGAATACTGATTGAGAAACAGGTGAAGAAAGGAACTGAATTGATTATTGGAATGAATATTGATCCAACATTTGGTCCAGTAGTTGCATTTGGGATAGGAGGAATACTTGTCGAAGCAATCAGTGATGTAACTTTTCGATTATGTCCTACAACAAAAAAACGTGCTCTGCGAATGATTAACGAGATAAAAACACAAAAAATGCTCAATGGTTTCAGAGGTCTACCACCAATTGATAGAGACGCTATAGCTGAAATGATCGTTAAGGTTTCACAATTAGCTATTGATTTAGAAGACTACATCAAGGAAATAGATCTTAATCCGATCATTGCGAATGAAGACGGCGTTTTTGGTGTTGATGCTCGGATAATCTTGAAGAAGAAATAAATTGTGCTCTCAAGCATAAATTTCTTTTTTCATTATTTTTTTAACAACTAATTAATAAGTGCCTACAATGATAGCTTCTTTGAAGAATACTTTAAATATCTATTAATTACGATTTTTAATAACAAAAACCCCTGTAAGGATTGGTCAAACTTTGTCAGACAATGAAGAGAAAAAAATCAAAGACTTAATTCTAAAATACGGCTTAGAAAATGCAATCCATCATGACGGAAAAGCAAATGATAAAGCTGTTATGCAAAAGATAATGGCTACACACGCGGACCTAAGAAAACACTCAAAGAAGATAATGGATCTTGTAGAAGAAATCATACCTAATCTAAATGATTTATCTTTAGATAGTCAAATTGAGAAATTGACCAAGATCGCTCCTGAATTACTCGAGAGAAAAGTGATTGAAAGGAAAGCAAGAGAATTACCTCCGCTCAAAGATGCTGAAAAAGGGAAAGTAGTAACTAGATATGCCCCCGAACCAAATGGGGAAATGCATTTAGGACATGCCTATACAGCATTCTTTGCTCATCATTATGCCAATCGATACGATGGGTCCTTTATTCTAAGATTTGAGGACACTAATCCAAAACAAGCAGAAATTAAGTATTATGAAGCTCATCGAGAATCTCTAGATTGGTTAGGACTCAATCCTGATAAAGAAGTAATTGTATCAAATGATATTCCCATTTTTTATGAAAAAGCCGAAGAATTAATCAAAAATGGATATGCTTACACTTGCACCTGTTCAGTTGAAAAAATGAGAGATTTACGTTCAAAGATACAATCATGTGAACATGCAAAGAAGAAACCAGATACAATCATGAAAGAATGGAATAAAATGTTGAAAGGTGAGTATGAAGAGGGAGAGATAGTACTGCGGTTAAGAGGTGATATGCAAAGTAAAAATGCAGTTATGCGTGATCCAGCAATTTTGGCAATTAGAAAAGATGCACATTGTCTTCAAAATCGAAAGTATAATGTGTGGCCTTTGTATGATTTTGCAAATGCGATTGAGGATAAAATATGTGGAATAACTCATGTCGGTCGAAGTGCAGAATTTGATACCAGAATAGAATTACAAAATAAAATAAGGGAATTACTTGGATTATTACCACAACCACATATATTCCATTATGCAAGATTCAACGTTGTTGGTAGTCCAGCTTCTAAACGTAAAATAATCCCATTAGTTGAGGAAGGAAAAGTCGAGGGTTGGGACGATATCAGATTAGTGACTGTTAAAGGACTGAAGAAAAGAGGAATTATACCAGAAACAATAAAGCAAATTGCATTAGAAGTTGGCATGACAACTCAACCAACAAATATTGATTGGAGTTTAATTTCAGCAACAAATAGAAAACTCATAGATTCAAGTTCAAATAGGTATTTCTTTGTTCCTGATCCTGTTATCTTGTTTGTCGTTGGTCTATCTGAAAAAAGAGTTAAAGATATACCATTACAC
>JAHLVZ010000221.1 GCA_019058165.1 Candidatus Heimdallarchaeota archaeon | reverse complement strand
GTTCTAGGCCCAGGAATAAATATAGATCGGACCCCTCTCAATGGTAGAACATTCGAGTATTTTAGTGAAGACCCATATTTAACGAAAGAAATAGCAATCCCATTTGTAAAAGGAGTACAAAGCCAACGGATTGGAGCGTGTGTTAAACATTATGCAGCAAATAATCAAGAGAAGAATCGATTTCATGTAAATGCCATTATCGATGAAAGGACCCTTAATGAAATCTACCTTAAAGCATACAAAGAGGTAGTTGAAGATGCTGATCCCTGGGTATTCATGAGTTGCTATAATAAAGTGAATGGTGTTTTTGGTTGTGAGCACTCAGGATTACTTCGAGACACTTTGATGGACAAATGGGGATTCAAAGGATTCGTCGTAACAGATTGGTGGGCTACAAGAAGAATAACAAAATCGGTGAACAGTATCCTTGCAGGATTATCCTTAGAAATGCCTAAAATCAAAATCTATAAGCCGAAATTACTGAGAAAAGCTTTAGCTGAAGGCAAGATCACCAAAGAAGACTTAGACTTTGTTGTTAGACGATTGCTTAGAGTTATGTTTCTAGTAGGACTTTTTGATAAACCTGAGAAGATACCAAAGGGAGAAAGAAACACTCAACAACATAAAGATCTCGCAAGGAAAGTAGCTGAAGAAGGAATTGTTCTATTAAAAAATGAAAAGAAAACTCTCCCACTAGATAAAAATAAAATAAAGACCTTAGCAATCCTAGGACCAAATGCCAATAAGAAGATGAGTGGTTTTCTTTACGGTGGAGCCGCATCTGTTGTTCCTTTCTATGAAATTACTCCACTTGAAGGGCTGAAGGAAAAATGTGGTGAAAAAATCCAAATTACATCCAATGTGGAATCTGCAGATGCTTGTATTCTGGTTCTGGGATTAAATCACGCACGAGGAAATGATTGTGAAAACTTTGACAGAACCAGATTGGAGTTACCAGAAAAACAAATTGAACTACTTGAGAATACAATAAAAAGAAATCCAAACACAATTGTAGTTTTGATAAATGGAAGCCCAGTAGCTATGAGTGATTGGATTGAATCAGTTCCAGCAATTGTAGAAGCATGGTATCCTGGACAAGAAAGTGGTAGAGCAATAGCAAATACACTATTTGGTGACGTAAATCCAAGTGGAAAATTACCAATAACTTTTCCAAGAAAATTATCGGATTCACCAGCACATAAATCAGAAAAAACTTATCCTGGAGATGAAGATGTTTACTATGAAGAAGGAATTTTTGTTGGATATCGTTATTTTGACAAAGAGAAAATTGAACCATTATTTCCATTTGGATTTGGATTATCCTATACTTCCTTTGAATATAGCAACTGCAAAATAGACAAAGACTCAATGACTTCTAAAGAAAAAATTACAATTTCAATTGATATCAAAAATTCGGGAGATAGAGAAGGCTCAGAAATAGTACAATTATACAATAAGGATGAGAAATCATCAGTAGAACGACCGGAACAAGAACTGAAGAATTTTGAAAAAATCAATCTTGAACCTGGTGAAAAGAAAACCATCAAATTTGAGCTCTCTGTAAATGATTTGGAATTCTATGATAGTGAAAGTCATTCTTGGAAATCTGAACCGGGAATCTTTACAGTTTTAATTGGTAGTTCATCTAGAGACATACTTTTCCAACAAAAAATCGAATTAAAGTAATGAAGAGAAACCAGAAGCAAATACAGAAGAGAAAAACTATCTATAATAAATCTTAAATAATGATGCAGAACAATTCTAAAAAGAACAAAGCCAAGGTAGTCAAGCACGGACCACGACGCTGGTCTTGAAAACCAGTTCCTTCACGGGAGCGCGAGTTCAAATCTCGTCCTTGGCACCATTTTATATTTTTAGGTAAAAATATACAAGCATTAAAAATGGCTTTTGAGTTTCCTAAATGATTCTATCTTAATTTACTCGCATCAGAGGTCTTTTTATTTCTTTTTTTAAACATCTTTTTGTTCTAAAGTTGGAGTATTTAGGTTTTTGTAGAATCTGTAGGATTTGAATAAATGAAAGAAAAGGGGAATCAAACTATCTTCTTAACAGGGAAAAATACAAAATACTATCGAGAAATAGAAAATGAATATCAGAAACAAAAAGATATAGTAAGAAAATTCGTTAAAAATAGTTTTCGTCCGACAAATGATTTATAGGTAGCAGCAGTCTCCCAAGCTGTTGGAAAAATTGCAAAAGCAACAGAAAACAATGATAATCAAGTTCTAGAGAAACTAATTTTAAAGTTTATTTCGCAATTGCTCGTTTGGTTAGAGATTTTTGAAAACCCAAATTTTGATGAAGTAACTCTGCCAAAAACTCATGTCCACAATCCCTCATTCAATACGATCCTAGTGAAATTGGTAGGCGAACTATCTCGAGCAATCTTAAGTAATGATAACCAGAAAGTGCGGAACAAAATAGCTGTTTTTCGATCATTTTGTGACCAATGGATTGAACGAATAGATAATACAGAGAATGAACAATTACAAAGAAAGACCTCATCGGTAAGAATTGTAGAGGAATTTTGGGACAAAAATGACTCACTGTCCGAGAAACTAGAGGAAATATTCTCAGAAGTTAAAAATGAGACTTGAATGCTAACAATCTGCTACTTTTACTCATAAATTATCAGACTTATGTCTATTTTTATATTGTTTAATGTCCATATACTATCTTGAACCTATCTCGGCCAAATCGTAGGGTTCCTAGCCGGTTCCGTGGTGGTTGAACCTTCTTTCATCATTCAACACCCTCCCATTAGAAGAAGGAATTAACTCTTCCCTTTTTAATCCAGCACGGACCGACTAGTTTTTATAATTTCTCTCCTAAAGCTTTTTAATTTGGTTTTAGCAGTTAGGGTATTACCAATTTATGAGGGTGTAGCTGTGAGTTACGAATACTTAGAACATACAGCAGATACTATTGTTCATGCAAAAGGATCTGATTTGAAAGAAGCATTTGAACAAGCAGCTTTAGGGTATTATAACGTTTTATCCGATACCGCAACAGTCGAATCTAAAATCATGAAAGAAGTAACTTTTGAATCTGAAGATTACAAATCATTACTTTACGATTGGATTGATAATTTAATTTATTACTTTGAAGCAGAATTTTTCATTGCTAGTGAAATTCATATTTCAAAAATGGAAAAACTCGAAAGTAATATGATTACTTTGTCTGCTATTTTGCATGGTGAGACATTCGACTTGAAAAAACATCCTCAAGAAAGTGAAGTAAAAGCTATGACTTATTCTTTCATGAAAATTGGTGAAAATTTCGTTGAATTTACACTTGATTTGTAATTCAATGAATTTTCTAGGTAATAATGTATTATTAACACAAAATAAATACACTATTCTGCTGCTAAATGGTAATAACAAAACTCATTAGGTAATTACGCAGAGCTTCGAAGAGTGAGAATATGGCTAAAAAGAGAGATCTGGTAAGAGAATTACTGGATAGACATTGTTTGATTACACCAGAATCTTATGAAATTCTTGAAGATTTGGATGCTGATGTAGTTGATATTGATAAATTAGCTGAAGCTCTAAAAGATGAAATTGTTGTCTCTCCTGATAAACTAAGAGAAGCGCTAGCATCCTTCGAGGAGTTATTATCTGAAGGGAGTCTCGAAGTAGAAGAATCTAGTGAATTAGTTGAGAGAAAACCTGAAACTAAAATTTCTAGTCCTGAACCTGAAATAGTTGCAGTTAAAG
>JAHLVZ010000220.1 GCA_019058165.1 Candidatus Heimdallarchaeota archaeon | reverse complement strand
GTGAATCACTTTCAATTACCTTGCCACCAATTGGTGTGTAAGCAAATCCTTTTGCTGCATACGGATTTAAGCTAATTCCACCAAAACCTGTTGATGTTCTAGCAGATGCATGAATTGATTTCTTGTGAACATTTGTATAGGTGACCCAATATTCAACTTCAGTAGCTCCTGGTATAAATTTGAGGTGTTTCTTAACCAGAAGTCCAGGTACCTGTAAACTCTCAGCACTCAAAATCAGCATTTTATAACCACCTTCATCAACAAACTCATAATCGTATTTCAGGGTATTATCAAGCGATAAACCATAAGGAGGACCAGTTTGATGATTTAATGGATTCAAACCATTATTTTCTTGCTGGTAAATTCTAAGATTTCCACCTTCAAGCAAAACTCGAACAGATAATTTGTCTGTAATTACATACAATCTTTCTCTATCTTTGATTTCCGCAAGTTCGATGAGATCTTTCGTTCTTGTAAACACAGGCATTTCGAATGTTGGTAATTCAATTGCTTGTCCATTGAATTGTAGTTTCGGAGTGGCTTGCAGAGTGTGTTTATTTTTCTTTCTCTTTTCAGGAATAGAAATAGGAATTTCAATACCATTGATCTCTTCCGAATTTAGTTCAATGGGGATGGTTACAGAAGAATCCTCTAAATCTTCAAATTCTACCTTTACTTCTCCTGTAATTTTCTGCTTGGTGTTATTAAGAATATCAATTGGAATCTTGATTTCAGGCCCTATAGGTGCTGTGCTGAAGTAGTTTTCAGTTATACCTCGTAGTTGTATTGGTGATTGTAATTTCCCACTTGTTCCCAGTTTAATATCAAGAGGACCTAGTTGAATTTTAGTTCTTATGGATTCGCAAGCTCTATCATTATCTCTGTAAAGTTTTGTCTCTTTATCAATGATGAACTCTCGAGTAATCTCTACAGTATTACCTTTCTTAACCACAACAGAATTTGGGAATTTTTCTTTCCAAATCAAACCTTTGAATTCATCAATATTTATTTTCGCTTCGATTTCATTGTTTTCCTCATTTTGTATTAACAAAGTCATGGAATTAGGGATTCCAATAAAGATTTCTTGTGAAGCTAATCTAGTCTTTACTGAGAGTTTTTTACCATCAAGAACTCTTTCAAAACCACAAAAATTCCATCCAAATCTATCTACTTCTGCTTCAAAAGAATCACCTTCAGCTTCAAACTTGTAAGAGTATAACTCCATTCCGTCAACAATTTGCTTATCTTGTGTTTGCAAAAGCTCTCTTTTGAAATTTCCATACCAATCTGGGTGTTTTTCAAAGTAATCTTTAGCAATCGGTGTTTGGAGTAAACCAGGTATGAAATCTTGCATATATACCGATGTTTCTGGTACCCAGAAAAGACCTACTTTCTTGTAAAGTGGTACAGCTTCTAAATTTCCTGACCAGGTGTGTAAATCAACACGATTGATACCATGTTTTTTTGCTACTTCTAATGATTTCAATAGTAATCTTTTTCCAAATTTCTTACCCTTTGCTTTTGGTGTTACTCCTAAGATTGAAATGTAAGCTGCATTTTTATCACGCCAATGTGGATACAATCCACAATAACCCACCAATTCATTTTCTTCATCAACAGCAATCAAGTCAGCTATTGCTGATGTTTTATCAAGCATATCTCGAACTCTTTGTTCTGTAAATGGTATACCTCCTCCGAATCCCCCAGGCCACAGTTCATTAAATAAATTAAACATTTCTGCCGCTTGACTCGCCATGCCTGGGTCATATGTAACTATTTTGCCCTTATTTTCTGTCACTAACAATTTCTCCTTGTATTCAATTATTCATCAAGATCTGCTTCTCGATGAATTCTAATCAGATCAATTTCCTTCCTTGTTTGATTCTTGATTTGTTTTCTAAAATTCTTCAATTTACATCAACTCTTGGGTTAATTACCTACTTTAACCGTTACATTAGTCTAGGTTATGTTAGAAATAGTCTGGTCACTTGATAAGAAGCGATTGAGTAGAAGTGACCAAAGAAAAAAAATTCTAGTTGAAAGTGATCAGTTTTATTTCAAATGGATCGAATTTCAGGTTAAATTTCCCTTTAGAAATATTCTCTGATTTCTTTACTTCACCATCAATCTTTATTTCCGAATATTTTGAGAACATTTTTGAAATATTGAACTCTGTCATAGTCTTTGATTCGTCTAGATTAAACAGTAAAATGTGTAATTTGTTTTGTCTGATTCTAAAGGAAGAAACTCTAATCATTGGATTTTCAACTGTGATTATTGCTTTGGTTAGATCTATTTTGGGTTCCGATTTCTCAAAGGTTATACCTTTTGATGGGAGAGCAAAAAGTTCTGAATGATTTGCGGTAAAAGTGAGTGGTTCTTTTTTGTTGTGATATACTATTCCGTAGTTGAAGGTATATTCTTCATTCATTTCTTGTGCACCAGGAGTTGCTAGGTATGGTCCTGCGTGTATCGGTCTTTCAGGATAATCCATTCTTGAGAGAAAACCTGTTGCTCTAATGAGAGTTAGTGCTAAACGAGATTTATCAGCTAATTCCACTTCTGGTAGACCTTTATTGAATAGCGTCATTGAAGCGGATGATTTTTCATCATCTATACGAATGAATCGCTTTTGAGCTTGAATTCCTGAGGGTTGTTCAAGAAATTCCTTGTCTTTTGATGGGTCACCCTGTCGTTTTACAACCCCAAAATGAGTTGATGTCAATGTCTGATCTGAATTAAATGGCAGATCAAAACAAATGCGTAATCGATGGTCTTTAGCAGTATTTGTTAATGTAGTTACAATATCTATTCGTGGAATATCTCGATAAAACCGGAAAATGGTCTTCACAGGTATTCTTGCTTTACCAATTCTCTTCTCTCTTTTTTCATCAACTTCAAAAAATGTTGCTAAAATCAGTTCTTGCTGAATATCACAGAATAATGGACCATTATTCACGATTTTTCTCTTAACTTTAGTAATTTTAGGGTTGGCTGGGCCTAACCTTCCAAATGTATATTCATCTCCTCTATCACCAAAGTCTTCAAAACAATGCTGCTGCTCATAAAGGGTATTTGTTGTTTTATCTAAAATATTCATAGTTCCATTTTTATTGAAGGTAATCTTAAAGAACAGATTTATTATTGTGTTTTTAGTTACCTCAAATTGTGGAGATACTTCTTTTCTAGTTACATTTTCTTTTAACTGAAGCTTATTGAAACTCCAAGCTTTCATTGGTAAAAGAGAAATATAGGATTGTTCGGATCCGAATGTTATTTTTATATGATACTGTTGATATTTCTTACTATCAACCATTTCAAATACTTGTTCTTTCATCTCCTTAGGATTAAAGTCACCTATTGGTTCTTCTCCACAAATAATTGTGATGTTACAAGTTTTAGAATCAGAGCTTTCAGAGATGAAAGCTTCATTTATGTAAACATCCATTAATTTTCTCCCAGGAAGTATTTTTAATCCTGCTCTTATCATGAAAGGTTTCATTGTGCCCTCAAAGAATACTCTCTCAGATGATTTCACAGGTTGGATTTCAAATTCTTTTCCAGACTGATTTTCGATAGCTTTTATTTCGTGTTTTGCTGAAATGCTGAACTCAACAAGATTAGGAATTTCAGAATTATTTGTTGGGTTAAAAGCTAGTAATGTTGATTCTTTGCTATCTCCTCTGTTTTTCTGAATGTGTTCAATTGCTTCTTTGATTTGATTATTAGCAATATCCTCGGCCCAATAATATCTGA
>JAHLVZ010000056.1 GCA_019058165.1 Candidatus Heimdallarchaeota archaeon | reverse complement strand
ACCTACAGGTTCTATAATTCCTGTTGTCACAGTAAAGCATCCTGAGTTAATTTTTAGTCTTCTAAAACGACTATCATTATTCACTTAAAGTATTCTAGGAAACTGTTATTTTTATAAGATAAAAAGGCTCGAATTTAGAGATTTAATTTTAATATTGGGGGCATTTTTCTTTTGTGCTCTGAATTCTTAATCATTTTATCTACTTTATCAAACAACGTTTCCTCAATTTTTAATTCTTCAATAATTTGCTCTTTGGAGTAATCCTTTTCCTTTGCTAACAAAATCAAATCTAAGGTTTCATAAGTAACACCAAGTTCCCCTTCATCTGTCTGCCCATCCCAAAGACCCGCTGAAGGAGCCTTTGTTCTTATTTCTTCAGGGATATTGAGATGTTTTGCTAGCATGCGTATTTGTGTTTTATACAAATCTCCACATGGTTCGAAATCAACTCCTCCATCTCCATATTTAGTAACATAACCCACCATTAACTCTGATTTATTACTAGTTCCGAGGACAAGATAATTCATATGGTTTGCATAAGCATAATTTATTACCATTCGTAATCGAGCCATTACATTCCCCAGAGCAAGTTGGTTTTTAGCTATTTCCACATCAGCGTTTGTTATAAAAGCAGCAACCATGTCAGTCATTGCAATTTTTTTGACATCTATTCCTAATTGTTTTGCATGTTTCCGAGCATCTTCTTCATAAGCTGGATCTAGTTTTGCATTTGGTTCTATTAAACCAAGCACTTTTTCCTTTCCAATTGCTCTTACAGCTAATGCTGCACAAACTGCCGAGTCAATACCACCACTCAAACCAACTATAAGGCCTTTAGTTTTCGAGGTTTCAATCATTCCTTGAATGAAGGAATCTATTTGCTTACAGACCTTTTCTACATCTATTTCAAATGAAAGTTTAGCTGTTGCCATTTCTATCACCACTTATTTTGGGATCTTTACCTTTCGATCCTTAGCTACATTAATTGCTAGATCATATCCCGCATCAACGTGTCGAGCAACACCTGTTCCAGGATCAATTGTAAGGACTCTCTGCAATCTTTTAGCTCGTTCTTTTGTACCATCTGCTACAATTACCATACCTGCATGAAGTGAATTTCCAATTCCAACTCCTCCTCCATTGTGGAAGGAGACCCAACTAGCACCATTGACTGCGTTTAATGCGAAATTGATTAGTGGCCAATCTGCAATTGCATCACTTCCATCCTTCATTCCTTCTGTTTCCCTGCTTGGGGTTGCTACAGACCCACAATCAAGATGATCACGACCAATAACCACTGGAGCTGATACTGTTCCTTCTTTTATGAGATCATTAATAATTAAACCAAACTTTGCTCGCTCACCATAACCTAACCAACAAATCCTTGTAGGTAATCCGAGAATTGGTACTTTTTCACGTACTCGATCAATCCATCTCACTAATGGCTTATCATCTGGGAATGTTGAAATAAGAGCATCATCAATTGCTGCTAAATCTTTTGGGTCGCCTGATAAAATTGCCCATCTAAAAGGTCCTTTTCCTTCACAGAAAAGTGGTCGAACATATTTTAATACAAAACCTGGGAATGCATAACCGCCTGCCTTATTTCTTACAGTAACTAAACCAATTTTCTTGAAGTGCTCCCTCATGTCTATGACATCTTCTTTTGTCATTCCAGCTGCAGCGGGAGCGTTACCATTTATTATTTCAAGTGCTAATTCTACTTGGTTTCGAATTGCATTACCATAATCAAATACAATCGCTCCTTTCTCTTGCATGTCAATCATTGCTTTCACATGTGAAGCCATAGATTTGAAGGATTCACGAACATATTCCCTTTCACTAATCTGCACACCACTTTCAAGGAGCTCTACATAATTCTTATCATATCCGCTAGGCACATATTTTTTCACTTCATGTGCAGAAGTTTGATCTGTAACAATATCAGGAATAACTCCTTTTCTAATGAGTTCTGGATGAATATCCGCAGCATTACCTACTAGTCCAATAGAAAGCGGTTCCTTTTTCTTCTTTGCTTCTAATGCCCACTCAATTGCTTCGTCAAGCTCGTATGTCATCTTATCACAGTAGTTTTCCTCTACTTTTCGAGCTATTTCTGAATCTTTAATTTCAACATCTATAATTACTGCATCATTCAAGGTTGCAGCCATTGGTTGAGCACCAGACATTGCTCCCATACCAGCAGTAAGAATTAATTTACCTGCTAGAGAATCAGCTTTGAAATCCATTTTTGCTGCAGCAGCAAAGCTCTCATAGGTTCCTTGTAGAATTCCTTGAGTGCCAATATAGATCCAACTTCCTGCAGTCATTTGTCCATACATCATCAGACCTAAGCGGTCCATTTCATCAAAATAATCTTGAGTTGACCAGTAACCAACTAAGTTTGAATTCGCTATTATGACTCGAGGAGCTTCTTTATGTGTTGGAGCAATATACACAGGTTTTCCTGATTGAATACAAAGAGTTTCATCTGGTTCGAGTTCTTTTAATGCTCTCACAATCTTATGATATTCCTTCCAATTCCTTGCAGCTCTTCCAGATCCACCATAAACGATTAATTCTTCCCAATTACGCGCAACATTTGGATGCAAATTATTCTTCAGCATTCTTAGAGCTGCTTCAGCATCCCATGTTTTACATTGTATTATTTCAGCACTTTCATCTGCCTTCAAAGACTCTTCTGGCTTCAAATCCATAAACATTGGGCGCCCATATATTTCGATTTCTTTCTTCTGATCTGTCAATTTGCTTATCTCCGATAATGTACAGCTTAAATCCTAATTTACTTACCTTTCAATATTTCTTCTTATTTTAGATTTTATTATTCTCTGTTAAATTTTTCCCGTTGTATAAAGTAATCTTCTTAAGTAGAAACGCCCTCCTTTGAAAAAAGAGGATAAAAGGTTAGTCTGCATATGTCTTCTAAGAATTCTAAAGATATAATTCCTGATACAGTAATCAAACATGCCAATGAATTAGTAACAATGAACTCAAAATTCGGAGTTCCTCGAATTGGTAAAGCAATGAAAGAATTAGCCATAATAAATGATGGTGCAATAGCAATTAAAGATGGAAAAATAATTTTCGTAGGAACTACAAAGGAATTAATGAAGATAGTGAAAATAGATGAGAAAACAATTCAAATCGATGCAACTGACAAATTAGTAACACCAGGTTTTGTAGATCCTCATGTTCATCTTATCTTCGCGGGTTCTCGAGAAAATGAACTAACAATGAAATTAGCTGGGAAAACATATTTAGAAATACTAGAAGCTGGAGGAGGGATTCTAAAGACAGTAAGAGAAACACGAAAAGCTACAATTGAAGAACTAGTTGAAAACGGAAAGAATATTTTGGATAAGATGCTAAAACATGGAACCACAACAGTCGAAGCAAAATCAGGTTATGGTTTATCTACAAAAGACGAAATTAAATCATTAGAAGCTGTAAGAGTTCTGGATAAACAGCATCCAATAGATCTAGTACCAACTTTTCTTGGTGCCCATGCAATTCCTCCGGAGTTCAAAGGACGAACTGATGAGTATGTTAATCTAGTAATTTCCGAAATGCTACCAAAAGTAGCTGAAAAAGGACTAGCTGAATTTTGTGATGTTTTTTGTGAAAAAGGAATCTTCTCTATCGATCAAACAAGAAAAATCCTTTTAGCTGCTAAAAATCTTGGAATTAAGATGATTATCCATATTGATGAAATTGTTGATACTAATGGTGCTGCATTAGCTGCTGAATTAAAAGCAGTGCAAACAGGTCATTTGTTACGATCAAATGATGCTGGATTGAAAGCAATGGCGAAAGCTGGAGTTATTGCAATTCTCTTACCTGGTACTCCATTCTGCCTTATGATGAAGGATTATGCTCCTGCAAGAAAGATGATAGAGTATGGTATACCTGTTGCTATTGCTACAGATTTGAATCCAAATTGTTGGACAGAATCAATGCTTATGACAATCGTACTTTCATGCTATAACATGAAAATGTCTCCTGCTGAAGCACTAACCGCTGCAACAATTAATGCTGCATGTGCAATTCAAAGAGAAAACGAAATTGGCTCTTTGGAAGTAGGTAAAAAAGCAGATATTGCTATTTTTGAAGTCCCAAATCATTATTTCCTATCTTATCAGTTCGGGATTAATCTAGTATCTAAAGTAATAAAGAACGGTAAGATTGTAGTAGAAAATTAAAAAAACAAAAATTATGCGAGTGCTTTTACCACTCGCGGAATCAATTTTTTCAGAAATCGAAATAGTGTTCGATGAGATTTTCTTCTTTAAGTTTTTTAGGATTAACAAGTTGAAGATAGTATTCAAGAGAGTTTAATGCAGCTTCTAAAGGAATTGGGCCTACTAGTTCTGTTCCAATTATTGAAACCCCATATCTTGCAGCTTCTATTCTTGCTAATTCTAGTTGTCTATACATTGGTGTTTTCTTGAAATTTATATTACTAATGCCTACTTGTACAAAATCTTCTCCTTCGATTTCAGTTCCCATTGCTTTAATGTTAACTAAACCTCCAGAAGCAAGATGAATTCTTCTAGCAACTCTTTTTGCAACTTTGACATTTGTTGTTCCTAAATTTATGTTCAAACATACAAGGGGCATTCTAGCACCAGTTACAGTGGCTCCTCCTTTTGGATGAAATTTGGAAGGACCAAAATCGGGTTTGTGATCAGGATTTGTTTCTATGGTTTTTCTTAATCCCTCATAATCTCCAACACGAATATTGTCTATATTTCTTCGTTCTGGTTTTGTAGCTGATTCTTCATAGAGATATATTGGAACACCTTCTTTAGCCATAGCTTCTGCATATTTCTTAGCTAATTCATCGCATTCTTCCATTGTCACATTTTGAGCTGGAACGAAAGGCACTACATCTGTTGCACCAATACGTGGGTGTTGTCCTTTGTGTTTTGTCATGTCTATTAATTCTAATGCTTTTTTAGAAGCAGCAATATTTGCTAAGAGAACGGCTACGGGTTCACCTACAAAAGTAATTACTGCTCTATTATAGTCTGAATCATATTGTATGTCAATAATCCTCGTTTTTTGTGTATTTCTTATTTCATCGACAATAGCTTCGACTATTTTTCCATCAGTTCCTTCGCTATAATTTGGTACTGACTCAACGATTTTTCTTTTTTTAGACACTTTACTCACCAAATCTTATTCTCTGATAATTTGCAGAAAATACTCTTCTTTTAATAGCTTTTTCATTGTTAAGTATTAATCAATGAAAATATTCATAGGAAATACTAGCCCAATTTTCACTGCAGCTTAAAATAACCATTAAGAATAGTTTTAAATACTAAAATATTTTCAAGATAGTCTAAGGAGTTTTTTTGGCAAGAATGCCATTATCTTAACTTGTGGTAATAAATTCAATTTTGGTTGATATCCACGAATTAAAGAGACATTAAAAGAACAACGATTTCCAAGACAACAATATTAGTTATGACACATAGATAGCGAATAATGAACAAAAATACTGATAGTATTCTTTAGCCGAAAAATGCCTTGAATTCTAAAAGAATTTCGAAATAATAATTGTTATAAAAAAAAACATAAAAATTTCAAAACATGCGAGAGAGAAAACATGTTAATAAGTCAAGAAACACTGAACGAAATTAAAACACAAATTTTAGCAAAAACTCCTCCTTCTGCTGATATTACAGAAATTGAGTTTGAAGGACCTGAAGTTGCTGTGTATTCAAGAAATCCACAAATTTTAGTTGACAATGGTGAACTGGTTAAAAATTTAGCAAAAGAATTACGAAAACGAATTGTCATTCGTTCAGATCCATCTGTAAGAAAGGATCAAGCAAAAGCAACAAATCTAGTTAAAGAACTTGTTCCAGAAGAAGCAGAAATATCCTCAATTCAATTTGATCCAAATATTGGTGAGATTCTTATTGAGGCAGTAAAACCGGGATTGGTAATTGGAAAGAATGGTGCAACATTAAGAAAAATTACTTCAGAAACATTCTGGAGACCTAATGTCTCAAGAGCACCTCCTTTGGAATCTCGAATTATAAAAACTGTTCGTGATATATTATTCAAAAATAGTGAAGAGAGAAAAAAAATCCTACGGAAAGTTGGGAGAAGAATTCATAGAAAACAAATGTTCCCTACTGAATGGGTGAGAATAACTTCACTTGGGGGTTATCGTGAAGTTGGTCGTAGTGCTACTTTACTACGCACACCAGAGAGTAGTATTTTAATTGATTGTGGAGTTAATGTAGGTCGAAACACTACCAAAGATATGTTTCCAAGGCTTGATACTTTGGAATTTTCTATAGAAAATCTTGATGCTGTAGTAATAACTCATGCTCATTTAGATCATTGCGGTTTTCTACCATACTTGTACAAATATGGTTACGAAGGCCCAGTATACACCACTAAAGCTACAAGCAATTTAATGACCCTTTTACAAATTGATTATTTGGATGTAGCTAAAAAAGAAGGTAAAATGTTACCATATGCCTCAAAAGATGTTCGGGATCTGGTTCTTCATACAATACCTTTGAGTTATGGTGAAGTAACAGATATCTCACCTGATGTTCGATTAACTTTACATAATGCTGGTCATATTTTGGGTTCAGCAATTGTGCATTTACATATAGGCAACGGTCTCTATAATTTAGTAATTGCTCAAGACTTCAAATATCGACAAACTAATTTGTTAGATCCTGCAGTCTCAAAATTCCCACGTTTAGAAGCATTATTTATGGAATCGACATATGGGAATCCACAAGATGTAATGCCTACCAATAAAGAAGCTGAAACACAGTTAATGAATATAATTGGTGCAACCTTGAACCGTGGCGGGAAAGTGCTGATACCTGTACTTGCTGTTGGACGTGCTCAAGAGCTGCAAATTGTTCTCGAATCATTAATGGCAAGAGGTATGATTCCAAAAGTTCCAATCTATCTTGATGGAATGATCTCAGAAGCAACAGCAGTAACTACTTGTCATCCTGAATATCTCAGTAGAAAATTGAGAGAGAAAATATTTCATGTAGGACAAAATCCATTTTTAGCTGAATGTTTCCACAAAGTTGAGGGTAGAGATGAACGCGCCAAAATAATCTTGGGTGATCCATGTATTGTATTGGCAACAAGTGGTATGCTCACCGGTGGACCTTCTGTAGAATATTTCGATAAATTATCTGGTGGTGCCAAGAACTCCTTAATATTCGTAAGTTATCAGGGAGAGGGATCACTTGGTAGAAAAGTACAGAAGAATGTGAATGAAATCACTGTTATGGAAAA
Source organism: Candidatus Heimdallarchaeota archaeon (assembly GCA_019058165.1). Classification (GTDB taxonomy): domain Archaea; phylum Asgardarchaeota; class Heimdallarchaeia; order JABLTI01; family JABLTI01; genus JABLTI01. The sequence goes on along the minus strand of JAHLVZ010000056.1, from coordinate 10,370 downwards.
AGGTCATGCTCGAATACTAAAGATTGAGATGGAAATTCATACTGTCATTGGATTTTCAGGTCACAGTGATCGGCGAGAGCTTTTGAATTATGCTCGAAAAGTAACTCCTCGTCCGGAAAAGATTTTCTTAATACATGGTGAAAAATCAAAGTGCATATCATTAGCATCAACTTTACACAAGATGTTAAAAGTTGAGACGAAAGCACCTGATGTATTAGAAACAATACGGCTGGTCTAGAGTTACTTTTCTATAATTCTAAGGACCATATGCTATCATTCACATAGTGTAGGTTCTTAATTACTTTCCCTTTTTCCGTTTGTTTGATGTTATCACTATCAAATAGCAGTTCACCTACAGCTAAAGATTTCCCAAAATTTTCATCTATAATATTAACAATATCCCCTGCCACTAATCCTTCTGTTACTTGGGTTATGCCTGGCGCCATAATATCCGCGCCATTTGTTACATAAGGTACCGCACCCATATCTACGGTAATTGTTGGAAGTTTTACTAGTCCTTCATTTAAAGCTCGTAAACTTGGGATAACTATCTCACCAACTTTGAAAGCTAAAACTATCTTATCTTCGGCGTATAATTCACCACTATCAGTAATAACTAATTCAGCACCCTCTTTAAAAAGCAAGTCAATGGACCCTTCTATAATCTTACTTAATTGCTCTTTGAGTAATTTGAAATCACCTTTTCGTAGTGCATGCCTTCGCAAAACCTGCATTTTTTATTCCACCTTATAGAGATTTGATTGAACTCCACGTTGGAATTTAATATCTTTTTCCTAAATGTTAATTAAGCTAAAAGCTTAAAAACAATAGATTAATTCAAAAAATAGATGAAAATATCCATCTAACCTATTTCCTCTATTTATGAAGAGAATAGAAATAGAGAAAGAATTTAAAAACCAATCATTTACAAAAAAGAACTAGATTGTTCTAAATCTTTATGCTTGGAGATAAAGCAAAATGAGCAAACAAGAGAAACGATTAAACAAAGACCGACCAATGGATTTACTCTCAATGTCATTAAATGGTATTGTATTAGTGAAATTGAAGGGTGGACGCCAATTAAGAGGTAAGCTAAAAAATTATGATGCCCATCTCAACTTAACTCTAGATGAAGCAGAGGAAATAATTGATGATGGAGAAAACAATAACCTAGGAACAATCATCTTACGTGGAGATAATGTGATAATTATTAGTCCGCCACCTAGTATCGCAAAAAAATAGCTTCCAAAAATAAAAAATAAAGGTGAATCAGAATGACCAAAGGAACTCCCAGTAAAGGAAAGAAAAATCGTACACCAACACACATACGCTATCGAAGATGCGGAAATAATTCCTATAACATGAGAAAAGCAGTTTGTGCTAGTTGTGGCTATGGTGCTACCGCAAAACTCAGAAAGCACAATTGGTAGCTTTTTAGAACATTTATGCTGAATTACCATTCTTTGGATTCAGCGTAATCATTCATTTCTCATTTTGATTTTGTTATTTGTTGTCTAATATTCCTTCAAGAATTTGTTCTATCTTTCTTATGAATTCATTCTTTGAAATGTAATCATTTAAAATATAGTGATCAGCTTTTGTTATTACATTACCCAAACCAAAACCAAGTTCTCTTTGTTCTCTTTCCTCGAAATCCCCTTCTGACTCATGATCAATTCGTTTTCTTGCTTCTACTCTTTGTTTTCTGATTTGTAGAGAAGATATAATAGCAACAAGCTTTATTTCACCAAATTCTGCTCGTAATAAGGCGAGTTCTGCATATGAGCGAACTCCATCAATAAGAAGCATTTTAGGATTATCTTGAATTAAATCCTTAATGGCAGGTAAAGCTTTTCTAGCTATAGCTTGATCCCCTTCTTCGTATCTTAAGGTAGAAGCCATTTTAGCCATATTACGACCATTAACCTCTAATCCTCTTTTCTTACATTCTTCTATGATAATAGTACCTAACCTATAAGTTGGAATTTGATATTTCCTTTTTGCAATATCGGTGAAAACTGATTTTCCTGAACCTTGTGTCCCAGTTAATGCTAAGAAAAGTGTTCCCATAATAATCACAACTAGATTCTCATCTTACTGCCAGAGCTAGCACATTTAAATTTACTGTTGTTCTTATTATATTATTCCAAATAAGACAAAATCTCTTGATTTCATTTTATTGTTATGTAAATAGTTTAATATTCGACTTAACTAATTCTTCAAAAAAGTTATATAAGTGGTTACTGAGGAAAACCACTAATAGATTATAATCTACTATTAATATGGTTGATTGCAATGAAATCGAAGAAAATTACCTATACATTAATGATTATTTTGAGTCTTATACTTCTATTTCAAGTAAGTATTAATTTAATAAATGTTAATGCTGGAAGTGATTACAAAGGCAAAAACAAACCTATTGTAATTTTTGATGTAGCACATCAACAAACCTTTAATCACACACAAATGCAATCAGCTATCCAAGCAATTGAAGAACGTCTTGAGATTACAGTCTTCATAAACTATGATAATTTTTCATTAGTAAATCTTCAAGGTGCTGATTTGATTATTCTTCCTGCTCCAAATCTCAATGCCATTCAAGCACCTGATTCAGAGAGTCCTTTTTCTGTTATTGAACGAAGAGCTTTGTTTGAATTTTATCGTGATGGTGGATCTATGTTGTATTTGGCTAATCCCTATTTCTTTGAAGAAGAAATGAGAAATTACACTAGTCATGCAAACTACTTGAACTATATGATGAGCAGTGGTGGCCAGGATGAAGTAGATTACGGAGGTTTATCCATAGATCGAGCTCAAATAACTTTAATGAATGATTTTAACAATCGCTATGATGATGAACGATTTATATACATCAATAACGATTCAATGTTGACTGATCATTCAATCTTGCAAGGATTTCTTGGTACAGATTCTGTAGATGAATTATTGACCTATAGTACATCTATTGACACTCTCTTTGCTCAAAGATTGATTAATACTTCAGTCACAACTTATGAGGTCAATGCAGATGGAGAGGTTCAAGGTGGTAAAACCCAAGAACACACTATTTTGGCTTCAAATGAAATTGAAGCCTATGATAGTCGAGGAATATCTTGTGCTTCAGCAATTATGTTCAGTGATTTAGCAATAACCAATACAAGTTCTGATACATGGTTTGAAGCATACGATAATGCTCTTCTCTGGGAAAATATGATTTCGTGGCTTCTCTTTGAAATTCCAGAAGAAGAACCCGAGATACAACTACCCCCTATAGGAATATTTGCTGCAAGTATTATAGCAATTTTCTTTGTCTTCATGGTAGTTGGTTCTGTTCTCTTTACTATCGGACGCGAAGTAAAGAAAGTCGAAGTCTCAGAAACAATCATCGAAATGCGAAAACAAGATGCGCAGAGAAAGAAAGTCGACAAGGAAATTGAAGAAGCATATTACGCGGAAGATGATGTCGAAGAAGAACTTAAGGAAGAGGAAGAAGACGAGAAAGAAATCGACATGAAAAGCATCTCTGATGAGATTAAGAAGAAACCTCCTAAAACACGTTCAAGAAGTGAACGTCGTAGAAGGAATTAGAATCCTTCTTCTTTCATCTTTTTTATCTTTTTAATCGAAAGAATATTGAATACTTACAAATCAATTCATATGTTGAAGAAGATGATCCACCAAAACTCACGGAAGCAATCAATTACTGGAATAATTCTTTCAGGTGGATACAGTATTCGTTTTCAAAAGGAAAACGAACCTTGGATAGATAAAGCACTAATGTCATTTAATGGGGAAGTTATCTTAAAAAAAACAATTAGAATGCTTTCAAATCTTTGTGATAAGATAATCATAATGGTTAAATTCGAGGATAGTAAATCAATCTATCAAGCATTCATTGATGAATTTCCTGAAAACATAAAGTCGAAAGTTATTATTGCGAAAGACAATAATCGATTTCTATGTAATGGCCCTACATTGGGTATTGTATCTTCTTTCAATTTTATTGAAAGTGAGACCGCTTTAGTTGTCCCAGTAGACTTGCCCTTGTTAAGTGAAAAGATTTTGGCTGACTTATTATCACAACTCAAAAATAGCTCTATGATTGTTCCCTATTGGACAGTTACTGGAAAAATTGAGCCATTAGTTTTCGCATTTAAATTAAAGCCAGTACAAATTTTTGCAAAAATACTATCGCAAATTAAGCGAAGTAGAGCAGATGATCTTCACCGAGCTATATTAAACATAAAATTCCTAGCACTTTCCTCAGACCAAGCAAAAGAACTTGATAATATTTTCACTAGTATAAATGACAGAACTAAATTAGTAAAAATAAGTGATGCAAAGGATTCTCAGACAAGAGAATTTTTTGATTTAACAAATTCTCAGACTGTTTCAGAGCAAGTGAATGAAGATCTCCTCGCACAAGTAGAAATTTTTCTAGTAAAATCTAATTTCATGAAACCTGAAAAAAAGATTCTTTCACAAGCTTTGGAATTATCTAAAGAACTAATAAATCAACAGCTGTTCTTTTTTGCTGGCATCTTGTTGTTTAATGTTATTTCTAAATTTGCGTTGGAAGAAATGAATTCTAAAGAAGACATACGAACACAGATGGTTGAGCTATGTGTTAAATCTTTTTGGCAAGAAGCTACTCAATGGCAAAATAGAGGCATTCGTTTTCTTGAGTTTCATTCATTATCTGACGCTTACGTAATAGCTAAAATGTTTAACTTAGAAAATCAAAAAGAATTAGAAAAGAAAATAACTAAGCTAAAGGAATTATTAGATTTGAAAAAGAAAAAACATCATGAGTACAGTTTAGATGCAATGCTGGAGAGTGAAATTCCTTTGTTTTTAGATCAAGCAATGGAAATAATTCAAGAGTCTGAAAAAGCATTCAATGAGGATACACCAACTTTTACAACTAATTTTCTTTGGGACCATTCTTTTCGAGTTGGAAAAATCGCTTATAAAATTGCGTTGAATGAGGGTATTAATCCTTTAGTACCAACAATAGCTGCCATTCTCCATGATGCCGGTAAATTTGTTTTCGGAAAATATCATGATGACGACGTAACTGAGGAGGAACACTCATCATCTATTGCTCAAAAATTACTAGCAAATAGTGGTCTATCAAAGAATGATATTGAAGCTATAAAAACAGCAATCTATGCTCTTTATAATGAGAAACTTGATTGCAACATAAATTGCAAAATTGTTCATGATGCAGACCGATTAGAAAAACTTGGACCTCTAGGGATTGCTAATTTCTTTACAAAAATGACACTAAGAGGTGCCAACTTGAGTAGTTCTATTCTCAAGAATCTAAGCCGAGAACTAACATATACAGCAGCGGCCCCTAAAACCATGCTCACAAAAACAGGAAAAGAACTTGCTCAAACGAGAAGTCAAAAAGCATTACTATATTTCGATGAATTACTAGAAGAATTCGCATATTATGATCTTGGAAGATTTCAAGTAAAAGAATTCGAGATAGATACTAATCAAAAAGTTACTCTAGTTATCCCTGAGAAATGCCATAAATGCAATGGTGAGTATTCAGTTCAATTATCTAAGGATATGGGGATAAAATGTGAAAAAGTAATAGTTAATTATTCCTGTAATAAGTGTGAACAAAAATATAAAACTGAATTTTGTTTACCACTAATTTCCCAGAAAAACTAATCTTCATTCTGCAAAAAATTGATCTATGGTTTGGTCATTAGGATCCTTTCTAATTTTGGGATTTTTTTTCTTATGAGCGAAATATGGTTCTAAGAATCGTTGTCTTCTTCGGAATAAGATTAATTTGTGTTTATTTATCTGTAACCTTGCACAAGGATACTCCTTATTACATCCACAAGTTCCTTGATAATTTTTAGAATTAATATCGAATCTTAGATATCTATTTGGATTAAGACAACTGCAGATTTCTATATAATCTCCATTCTCGTCTTCGGCATATCTTCTAATGGATGTATCCAAATTCGACATAACTTACGCACTCGCTAATTGCTTTAATTCTCTTGCTTTTACTTAATAAAAGATTTGTAATAAGGAACAATTACCCTTTTACTCTCTCTTATTTTGGAAAAATATTTTACTACAAAAACCTATTTTTTCCCATGAAAACCATTAAGGATGTTTTGTTAGATTTCTTTGAAGATGAAATCAAAGAAGTACGAGTTGTTATGGAAAAAGCAAAAGAGGTTCCTCTAGATTTTCGCTTAACGGAAGATAGTAGAACTTTACTTGAATTAGTCAATCATATAGCTCAAATACCTCAAATAGATGTTGATATCTATTCAGGGAAGTTTCCCTCGGGGGAAGAAACTCATAAACTAGAGCTTAAACTAAACAAGAAAAAAATTGATGATGTTTTGAAAGTTTTTGATGATAGTTGTAATTATCTTCGAAAGTATTTTGAGAAACTAACTGATGAGGATTTACTCAAAGAGACTTTGCGTCCTTTTTATGAACCAGATTCACCACCTCAAGCATGGACTCAATTCCTTCCTAAACTGACAACTCATTTAGCTCTGCATAAGGGGGTTCTTTGGTCGTATTTGAAAGCAGCAAAAGCTAACGTAAATATGTTCACCTATTATGGTGCAAAATAGAAAGCAAACGAGGAGATTAGAATGGAATTTGATATTGTTATAAAAAATGGAAGAGTTATTGATGGTACGGGTAATCCTTGGTTTAAAGCAGATATTGGAATTACCAAAGGTAAAATCACAAAAATCGGCTTAATAGAACCAAGCGAGAAAACTAAGGTAATTGATGCTAAGGGATTAATTGTTTGTCCTGGATTTATTGACATTCATTCCCATGCTGATTACACAATACCTTTTGATCCAATGGTAGTCTCTACTATCCATCAAGGTATAACTACCTTAGTTGTTGGAATGTGTGGCGCATCCTTAGCTCCTGTAAATCCAGAGAAAAAGGAATTATTTGACAAGGAATTTTCTATGGCTGCTCCACCAGGATTAGAGTACAATATTACTTGGACTTCTTATAGTGAATATCTTGACGAAATGGAAAAAATTGGTTGCTCATCAAATGTTGTTTATATCATTGGATTTGGTATGATTCGTTTAGCTGCAATGGGTTATGAAGATCGCAAACCAACAAAAAATGAAATGCAGAAAATGAAAGATTACATACGAGATGCTATGGAAGCTGGTGCTTTTGGTATTTCCACTGGTTTGATTTACACTCCGCAAGCATATGCTGAAACAGATGAAGTTCTTGAGTTAACAAAAGAAGTAGCTAAATACAATGGCCTTTATTTCAGTCATATTAGAAATGAAGGAAATCTAGTGATAGAAGCAATACAAGAAGTGATTGATATTGTTGAACAATCAGGTTGCAGAGGTGGACAAATAGCTCATCACAAAGTATCTGGAAAAGCAAATTGGGGTCGTAGTAAAGAAACTCTCAAACTGATTGAAAAAACAAATCAGCGTGGTATTAACATTACTTGCGATCAATATCCTTACAATCGAGGTGCAACATCACTGATGACTCTTCTACCTCCTTGGAGTCATGAAGGAGGACCAGAAAAGCTAGTTGAACGATTAAAAGATCCTGAAGAAAAAGAAAAAATCAAAAAGGATCTTTATGATGGAGCTAACTTTGAGAGTTTTGTTAAAAATATTGGATGGGAATGTGTCTACATATCTTCACTTGAAACTGAAAAATGGTCTAAATACATGGGTAAATCATTAACAGAAATAACAAAAGCAGAGGGTAAAGAAGACGAGTTTGAAGTTCTGTGTGAGATACTAATCGACGAAGAAGCTAAGGGTGGAATGACTGTTGAAAGTATGGGCGAAGAAGATATTCAACGAATTATGAAAGGACGATATACAATGATTGGTTGTGATGGATCGGCAATACCACTCACAGGACCTTTAAGTTATGGTAAACCTCATCCTCGTTTCTATGGAACATTTCCAAGAGTGCTTGGTTACTTTGTTAGAGAGAAAAAGATTATGTCATTAGAAACGGCAATACGTAAAATAACTTCTTTCCCTGCTCAAACATTGGGTCTAGCTGATCGTGGTTTAATAAAAGAAAACATGTGGGCAGATATTGTTGTTTTTGATCAAGAAAGAATAATTGACAAAGCAACTTTCACAAATCCACATCAGTTATCCGTTGGAATAGAATATGTGCTCGTAAATGGAGATGTTGTAATAGAAAAAGGCAAACATCAAAAAATCTTATCTGGTATGACACTCAGAAGTAATTAATCTTCTTCATACCAATAATTTCCTTTTTGTCTTCTTTTAAATTCTGCTTGTTTTGATCTGTTCCAGTTATCTATAACACTAAAATACCCAACTACTCGACTTATACCGTAAACATTTTCACTCCCACAATCTGGACAATGTGGTTTAACAATATCATCTGATATGTTTATTGTTTCCTCAATTGTACTCTTTTTTGTTTTGGTTTTCTTTTGTGATTCAGTATGTGTTATTTTTATCCCTCAGTATCTTGAGTTATATTATCTTCTCACGTATTTACTGAGTTGTTTTCTATTTAAAATTACAAACTCTAGAGATGACAGAAACTAATTTTGAAGAACTCAAGAATTACTTTGATTTTCCAATGACACTTTTCAAATAACGACCTGTAATTGAATTATTATTGCTACTCACTTGCTCAGGTGTTCCCTCTGCTACAATTCTTCCGCCTTTTTCTCCCCCATCCGGTCCAAGATCAATAACCCAATCTGCACATTTGATAACATCAAGATTATGCTCAATGATGATTACTGTGTTACCGCCATCAACCAGTTTCTGTAAAATATTCATTAGTTTATGGACGTCGAATGCTGCAAGTCCTACAGTTGGTTCATCTAATAGATATAGTGTTCTAGTTGTTTGAGGTCGACACAATTCAGAAGCTAATTTAACTCTTTGAGCTTCTCCGCCTGATAGGGTTGTTGCTGATTGTCCTAATTGTAAGTATCCTAAACCAACTTCGTCCATGACCTTTAGGATTTTCATTATCTTTGGTTGATTCTCAAAGAATGGCATTGCATCTTCGACAGTCATTTCTAGAACATCTGCAATACTTTTCTCTTTGAATTTTACTTTCATAGTTTCACGATTGTATCGTCTACCATAACACTCCTCACAAGTAATTTCTACATTACTTAGAAAGAGCATCTCTATTTCTCTAATTCCTCTTCCACGACAAGCTGGACATCTGCCTTTCGAATTGTTGTAGGAGAATCTTGAATTTGTGAAACCCCTGATTTTCGCCTCTGGCAGTTTAGCAAATAAATCCCTAATATGATCAAATAATCCTGTATAGGTTGCTGGATTGGATCTGGGAGTTCGACCTATAGGATCTTGATTAATTAGAACAACTTTGTCTAATTTCTCTATTCCCTCAATCTTGGAATAATCTCCTTGCTCTTTTCTTGATCTATGAAACGCTTTTGCTAATATTGGATACAGTGTTTCAATAAGAAGTGAGCTTTTTCCTGACCCGCTTACTCCAGTCACACAATTAAAAACTCCTAATGGGAATTTTGCGGTTATATTTTGAAGATTATTTTGACTAACTCCCTCAATTGTCAGGAATTCTTTTCCTCTGCGACGTTTCTTTGGCATCTTAATTTCTACAAGTCCGCTTAAGTATTGACCTGTTAATGATTTCTTATTATCCATTATTGTTTTCAAATTCCCTTCTGCAACAATTTTTCCACCATTTACTCCTGCACCAGGACCTAAATCAATAATATAATCTGCACTTCGAATAGTAGCTTCATCATGTTCAATAACAACTACTGTGTTTCCTAAACCTCGTAATTCATATAACGTATTTATTAATCGATTATTATCTCGAGGATGTAAGCCTATACTGGGTTCATCAAGAACATATAGTACACCAACCAATTTATTACCAATTTGTGTTGCCAAACGTATTCTTTGTGCTTCTCCTCCAGATAAAGTTCTAGATTCTCTATCTAAAGCTAAGTAATCTAATCCGACATCAACTAAGAATCCTAACCTATCCAAAATTTCTTCTACTAATCCTTGTGCTACTATTTGATCTGATCCCCCAAAAGATAAGTTTGTGAAGAAATCATTTGCTTCATTTATGGAACATTTAGTAACTTCATTAATATTCAATCCACCAATTCTTACTGCTAACCAATCTGGCTTCAATCTGGTTCCATTACAATCAGAACAAACTTGTATTCGAGTAAACTTTTCCATCCAATTAATGAACCAATAAGATTTCGTATTTGTTATCCATCGCTCATAAATTGGGATCAATCCTCTCCATTCTCTCTCCCGCTCATAGGTATAAGAATAGTTCTTTCTCTTAATGTCCCTTCTTAA
>JAHLVZ010000055.1 GCA_019058165.1 Candidatus Heimdallarchaeota archaeon | reverse complement strand
CCTAGTAATACAGCTGTATCTTCAATTAGTGGATCGCTCCCTCTGTTTTGATCTTCAAATAAAGCTACATCAGTATAGAAGACTTCTCTCTTACTCCCATGAATATTTAGTTCCAGTAATTCATGTACAATCTGTAAAACTCGAAGTTGGGCTGTGAATTTCTTTACTGTCCCTATATCATCCCATTTTCTATCAAGAAAGTTTTCCCCAAGAAGTAAAAGATCCATTTCTTCATCATATATTACATTACTCCCACTTCTAGATGGGACCTTCAGTATTGGAGTGCCAGTGTTGATTGTGTCAACAAAGATTTTTCTGAAAATCTCTTCTATCCTTCGCATTCCTTCATCTCTACTTATTTCCCTTATTTCATGAATGCCTTCTGGTAAATCATCTAACTCGTATCTTTTCGTTTGTTTGAGTATATCTCTTTCTTTTAGAATTTCTTTTATTTTTGATTGTGGAACTTCATTTGGGAATTTCTTCTTCTTGCTTGACATTTTTTTCCACTTCTATTCAATTTTTTTATTTTTTGGAGTTTTCAATATAGATTTTCTGCGGTTTCTTAGGATGTTTTCCCTTCCAATTCTGCAGATGTTTTGAATGATCGTAAAATATGTTTTCTTATCGCTTTTACAGTTTTTACTCCTAATCCTTTAACTGAAGATGTTTTAGCGATTTTTGCATTCTGGAATTGTTTAACTGTATATATCCCCATTTCGTTTAACTGCTTCATTATCGCAGGAGTTACGTGTGGTAACACTTCTACTGAAAGCATTTTGCGAAGCTCAATGATGTCTTTTTCTTCTATTCCTCTGATTTTTGATAAACGCTTAATGCTTTTCTTGAAAAGATCGCCTACTGTTTGGACGCTCAGTGCTGCGAAACGTTCTTCTGTTGTTTTCCCTAAACCGGGTAACTTGCTTATTCTTACAGCCGGTTTTAATAGACCTTTAGGGGGCCCTCTCACAACTTTCTCTTCATCAGATATTTCCTTTGGTTTCTTGGTTCCCAAGTATTCAGCAATTGTTGTATCCTTTGGTATTGTTGGTTTCTTTGCTGGTTTCTTAGGGGTTGGTTTTTTAGCTGGTGCTTTTGTTGCTGGTTTTTTTGGTTTCTTTCTTTTTGGAACCACTGTGGAACCAGGGGTCTTTAGCAGTTTTTCTTCTATATCTAACTTTAATTTAGTAATTGTTGGTGATCTTAAACCTCGAACAGCTGTTAAACTATCATCTTCTGCTTCATAGAATTGTTTAACAGTAAAAATCCCCATTAAGTTTAAATCTCTCTTTCCTTCGAAATTAATTCTAGGAAGAACTAACACATCTGTATTTCCCCTATTAGTTGAGATGGTTTTTGCTCCCAGTCCTTTTATCTTCAGTAATCGACTATTTGAAACCATGTAAAATTTTCCAACGGATTCGATGCCTTTTGCCTCTAATCTTTCCGCCATGGTTTTTCCTACGCCTTCAAGCTCAACTACAGAAGCATCTACTACAATGAAGTCATGTGGAGGGGTTGGCATCTTAATTTCTGTTGGTTTTAGAATTGCTGATTCAGCTTCGATTGGTTCATCAAGACTTACTTCAACGGTTTCAGCTCGTAATTCTTCAATATCCAAGTCAAGAGTAGCTCTAATGAGTTCAATTAAGGCGTTTATTCTTTCGGTAGTTAAACCGTGTATTTTCACTAATTTTTCTTCATCTGCTTCAAGGAAATCTAAAACACTATAGATTTTTTTCTTGTATAGTTCTTCTATTGTTTTTGCGTTAACATTCGGTAATACATTAACATTACATTTAGATTTCAAATCAATTATTACACCAAATGGTAAATTGCTTTGAGTTAAATCATTGTTATTTGTTAAAAAGAAATCTTTTACAAGTTGTACGCCGCGTGTACGAAGAGATTTTTGTGTAGCAGGACCAATTCCTGGAAGTACTGAAACATTATCTATGGAACTGTAAATTTGTAAACCATCTAAAATACCACGTTCTTTAGCAAATTCATCTAATGCTTTAGCACTAACGGATTCGACTAATTCATCTTTTGCTAATTCAGGTAATTCCAATATTGCTCGTAGAATTTGTTCTGCTTGGTCCGGTGCTTCTTCTGATAAACCTAGTGAGATTAGTTCTTGTAATTGATTATCTCCAATGAGAATCAAATCTTGTAAAGTTTGAATATCATAACGTTCGAGATTAACTCCTTCAATTGAATCCATTGGCAATGCTTCAACTGGTATTGGATTCTTTGGCAAAAATAAGGAGCCTTCTCGCAGTCTTAAACAGTTTGAGAATTGTGTTGAACTAAAGAGAAAATTAAAATCCTCGTCATCCATTTTACCAATCATTTGACCAACAATAGATGTTGTTACTGGAGCATATTTCTCGAATATCTTCATTCGCTTTGCTGCTTGTTCTCGTTTCTTTAGAGCTCTTTGGAATCTCATCAATTTCCTGCCTGCTTTTTGTAGACAGAGTCTTAGTTCTTTTCTGATTTCATCTACTTCAGCAATGTATTCCTTACTAGTTTCAGGAAATGGGATTTTTGTACTAACTAATGAAACTGCAAAAACTAATGGATCATTATTCAAATTAGACTTATAATTTGACCAATTGATACTTTCAATTGTCTTCTTGATGAGATCGTTTCCTTCACCAAAAAGTAATGGAATTCTATTTGCAAATCTCACAAGCTTGTAAGGGGGACTGTTTCCTTCTCCGCCATAACCAATAGCTACTTCTACTTGGAATGCGTGACCGCTATAACTAGAAGGAGGTCTTGTTTCAGAGCAGGTAAATTCTGTGTTATAGACGTCTTGCAACCCTGCTTCCAAGTTTTCATGTCCTAAGGGTGATAGACATTTGCCATCTGGTGGGAAAAACCTGACTTTTGTGAATCCTTCATGTATTAGTCTTCGCAACTCCATTTCATCTAATTTTTTGGGATTCTTTGAAGGAGTTATTTTTGAGACTTTCAAGACATCTGCAGCAGTTTTATCGCCTATTCTTTGGAAATGTTTTTTCAGAAAATCTCTCATGGTCTTTTGGGTAGTTCTAGAAATTTCACTTTTTAATTGATTTATATCGGTTCCAATTGGGTGTAATGGAACTTCTATCGGGGGTCTTGGAATATCATCTACTTTTCTAGTATGAATAATTGGTTCTTCAGGATTATCAGGAGTAACAATAGAAAACGAAGCATAAGGAGTAATAACTGCCATTTCCTCAAAATACTCGAAAATATAGCGCTTTGCTCTACTCCATGTGCCAGCAAAGCAACATGAGACTTCAGTGCCGTGACCTTTTAGCTGATTCTTAGATTGACCAGTATATTTCTTCTCATCTACAATTTCTGGAGCATTTTTCACAATATCAATAAATAATTTGTAATGACTTGTTGATTCAGCAGATTTCTTTTTAGATATAGCTACTCGAGATTTGATTTCAAAAGGAACTCTTATTGTAGATTGAGAGTAAATCAAAACCATTTTTGCCCCAAGACCAAAGCGGCCCCTTGATTGCCTTTCCCCATAATTTGAACCTGTTAGGACACGCCCAAATAATTTAGGGATATCAGTATGTCGAATGCCTATTCCATTATCACGAACAGATAATCTGATGAATTCGAATGTTGCATCCTCATCAATTTGATAATCTTTAATGCCCATTAATTCGCCTATTTCTTCTGTGGGCATTAATTCTATTTTAATTTGAATGTCTGGGAGAAAACTACCTTTCTCAGCTGCGTCTAATGCGTTTTCTACAAGCTCTCTCACACTGGTATATGTTGATCTAGTAGGATTATCAAAACCAGCTATAGCTTTGTTTGCTTCAAAGAATTCAGCAGCGGAACGCTCTATTATTTTTTCACGCGCAATCATTTCATTTACCTACTAGTCACACCTTAGTGTATGATAATTGGACTAATATATTCTATGTCCTTTTCACTTTTCTCCGAAACCTATTCACCATGCTTTTGTTCTTAGGAAATATTTCTTCTGTTAGTTTAAGTTCTAATCCTCTTTTTATCATTCATTTCCTAATGGTTTCTTTAATACTTTTACTTTCTAGCAAATTAGAACATACATGCTTTTTTAATTTACGGTGCAAGACCTCACGGTTTTAGGATATCTGGTGTTCTTGGAAACATTATCGCTTGTCTAATGTTGCTTAATCCACATAACCACCAAACTAATCGTTCTATTCCTAAACCATAACCTGCATGAGGAGGTATGCCGTATTTGAAGAGATTCAAGTACCAATCATAGCTCTCAAGACTGAACCCTTGATTCTTAATCACTTCAACCATCTTGTCATACTCATGAACTCGTTGCCCCCCTGTGCAAAGTTCTGCAAACCCATCTGGAGCAACTAGATCAAAACTATTTGAAATTGCTGGATTCTCATCATTTACACGATAATAAATTCCTCGAGTGTGAGTAGGCCACTCTGTGATAAAGAATGGTGTTTTGAAGTGTCGAGATAATGCAGCTTCCTCTGGAGAAGTGAAATCATCTTCAAAATTCACTTTCTCTTCGAGTTCAAAACCTGTACATAATTCTTTAGCTTCTTGGAAAGGTATTCTTGGGAACCCACCTTTGAGTTTCTTTGGTTTTGCTCCTAAAGCAGCCAAAGGTTCCTTAGCAGTTTTTATTGTTGTATTAACAACATAAACCATCATGTCATCTAAAACTTGCATTATACTTATGTGATCATTAAAAGCAGCTTCTACTTCTATTTGCCAGAATTCTGCGACATGTTTTCGAGTTCGAGATTTTTCCATTCGAAAAGAGGGGATGATTCCGAAAACTTTCTCATGAGCAGTTATTGCTGCTTGCTTGTAAAATTGGCCACTTTGAGCTAAGAAGGCATCTTTTTCAAAGAATTTTATTGGAAATAACGTAGCACCACCTTCGGTTGCAGTAGCGACCATTAAGGGAGAGAATAACTCAACATATTCCCTTTTGAGAAAGAATTCACGAGTTGCTTGTGCAACATAAGTTTTAACTTCAAATGGATACTTATTCTTCGGCATTCGAATAGTCATTTCTCGAAAAGCAAAAACTGTACCATCATCCATTGGTGTACGCCCGGTTATATCGACGGGGACAGGACCTTGAACGGGATTTAATATTGATACTTCTTCCGGAAGAATTTCTATTCCACCAGGTGCTTGTTCATTTTTCTTTACTTTACCAGTAATCCAAACAATGGTTTCATTCTTTAAACCAATAAGTGCATCCCAAATTTCCTCTGGAAGCTTTGTTTTAATTCCTGTTACTTGTATTTTGCCACTTGAATCTCTAACAGTAAGAAAGCAAATCTTACCTTTATGAACCAGATGTTCAGCCCAACCACCTATAGATACTTGTGATCCATCATCTAGTTTTTTGATTTTCTTAATAGCGATTTTCTTTGAATAATCTACCATGTGAATTCCACTCAAGTGAGAGTTTCTCTTTTAGACGTGAACTTATTGCTTATGCTTAAAAGGTTTTTTTTCTTTATTCATATTGCTAACTGAGTCTATTACAATAAATCTTGGTAATATAAAAGAAATCTCAGAATTATTTTCTTAAATAATCTGAATTGTATATTGATAGCAATTTGAGTTGGGTTTAAGCACTTAGTTAGAATTAACTCTTTATTTTTCTAATGGCATCTGCTGCCCAAGATCTTACTCTTATATCTTCATCTTCTAAAGCTATTTTTGTTAATTCAGTAACTGCGTCATCATCACCAATACTACCTAAAGCAACTGCAGCTTCTAAGCGAACGCCAACAATTCTATCGGTCTTAAGAGTTTCAATTAATGTTCCAACTGCTTCTTCTGCTTCGTTGCCCAAATCTCCCAATGCAGCAGCAGCCGAGGAACGAACTAAAGAATCCCTATCCTCTTTGAGTATTTTTGCTAATTCTTCAACAGCTTCTTTGGCTTTTAATTCGCCTAATCTTGTAGCAGCTCTTGAGCGAATCCAACCATCTCTATCCTTTAGATTTCTAATTAGTTGCTCAAGCTGTTTTTCGTCGTAGCTCATATAATAACCTTCGACTAATCTTATAGTAAACAATTAGCTTACTAGAAGAAAAGTGTTGTTGAATCATTTTAAAGAGTTTCGACAAAAATAATGTTTTTTCAAATGAGAGACTTGTTTGTTTGAAAAATTATCGAAATTTTAATGAAGAACGAGAAGTGATTAGTCAATCATGAAGGTTTTCTCTGTTATTGGGTACACAAATTCAGGTAAAACAAGTACTTTACTTGAGATAATAAAAGAGCTTGTTAAACGAGGTAAAACTGTCAATACTGTTAAAGCAATCCATATAGATGGTTTTAGTGTTGAATCAGAAGGCAAAGATTCTTGGTTACATCGAGAAGCAGGGGCAACCCGTACTGCAACTAGATCAAATATTGAAACAACAATAATGTACCAAAAAGCCATGAGTGCTAAAGAATTAATTCCTTTCTTTGATGCTGATTATTTAATTTTAGAAGGATTTTCTTCTGAGAAAAAAATACCCAAAGTTTTATGTTCAAAGAATCTTGATGACTTGATAAAATTGTTAGATGATTCTGTTTTCGTTATATCAGGAGTAATTAGCAATGAAATTAATGAATATCAAGGAATAAGGATTATTAATAGTCATGATTCCATATCAGAACTAGTGGACTTAGTGGAAAGAAACGTAACAAACAGCTCAAGTGTTTAGAGTTTTAGAGTTTGCTTGAAATATTCAATCAAATCCTTTTTCCTATAGATTTCTCTTGGGAGACCAATATTTCTTAGTTTATATAGCATCTTCAAGTAGTTTGTAGGCAGTAGTCCTATTTTACTTAAACTGGTTTTATCCATTAAAAAATCATTAATGGGTAAATCATAGGTGATTTGTCCTTCAGTTAAAGCAATTACACGAGAACAATTCTCTAAAATAGAATCTATGTTATGAGTTATCAAAATTATGAGTTTTCCTTCTTCACTCAGAATTTGTATGTATTTAGCTAGATTTTCTCTTTGCTTGAAATCAATTCCTGAAAAGGGTTCATCTAAAATAATTGCTTGTGGTTCTTGGATTAAAACAGTAGCTAGAGCTAGTTTCTGTTTTTCACCACGACTCAAATTTCTTGGATGTGTGTTTCGATAATGTTCAAGATCAAAGAAATTTAGCATTTCATCTATTCGTAAATCTTTTTCTTTTTTTCCTATATTTAATCGAAATAAGCTTAAAGCTAATTCTTTTTCTACAGTATTTGTAAAAAGCATTTGATTTGGGTTTTGGAAAACAAAACCTATTTTTGTGGCAATATCAGCAATTGATTTATCACTCGTTGATTCCCCAGAAATGCTTATGCGACCTTTTTGAGGTTTTAGCATTCCATTTAATAATTTAACGAACGTTGTTTTTCCAGATCCATTCTGACCGATTATCGCTACTTGTTCACCTAAATTGAAAGATAATGTAATGTTGCTGAACAATAAAGAATCATCAGTGTACCCAAAGGATAAATCAGAGACATCTATGTAGCTCATGACAACCACTCCGTTAATATCTTTGTAGCTTCTTCAGAGGATGTTGGAATTTTACTTACAGGTAAATGACTCTCTTTTAATTCATAGAAAAGTGAGGGTATTGTTGCGGGAATTAATCCATTCTCTCTCAGTAATTTTACATCTGTTAAAATTTTATTCGGCGTGTTATCAGCAATAATTTTTCCATCATTAATTAAGAGAATTCTTGTAGCAATTTGAGCAACAAAATCTAAATCATGGTCAATTATTACAATGGTTTTTTGTTCTGTTTGATTTAATTCTTTGAGGGTTTTCATTAAATTTATTTTACTTGTTGTATCCACCATACTTGAGCTTTCATCTAAAACTAATGTTTCTGGTTCCATTGTCAAGATGGATGCTAAGATAACCTTTTGCTTTTCACCCTCACTCAAATTTGCAGTTTGACGATAACGTAAATGTGAAATGTTGAGTTTCTGAAGTATATTATTCAGTTTGACATCCATATCTTCTACAGATAATCCTAGATTTTCCATTCCAAAAGTAATTTCAGATTCGACATGAGGTGAGGCAATTTGAAAACTAGGTTCTTGTAATATGTATCCTACTTTTTCACTCATTTCTTCGACTGATATATCAACAGTATTTTTACCAGCTATAATTATTGATCCTGTGAAAATACCTTTGATTGTGTGGGGAATTAATCCATTGAAAAGATAGCAAATTGTACTTTTACCACTTCCAGTAGGTCCGATAATTCCTACTATTTCCCCTTTAGAGATATTGAGAGAAAAATCTTGCAGTATTGATTTTTTAGAATTCAAGTATCGAAAATTAACCTTCTCTATCTCAATCATTTAGAATCATTTGATATCCCTTTAATAATATTTAAAAAATTTTGGAGAGGATGGACGTCAATTAAGCGTCCTTATCCTTCATTTGAACACAAATTTTTTCTGTTAAAACAGTGTAGGTTTTCGCTGCTTTGATGACTTGATCTACTGGAACATGTTCTATTGGTGTGTGAGCAAATTTCTCGTCACCAGGTCCGAAACCAACTACTGGTAGCTTGATATCAAAAATTTCAGATATATTTACTCCACTATTCCATTGACTGATTTTTGCGGTTTTTCCAAATGCGATATTTCTGGATTCTTGTATAACGGAGATTATTTCCTCTTTTGGATTTACGCTATGAGGATTGAAAAATCGTCTTAATTTTATTTCTACATCTTCTTCTTTGAAGTTATTTTTGAACAAGATTTCCAATAATTCATTTCTTATTGTTTCCGGATTTTCATTTTTGAAGAATTGTCGAACCAACAAAGCTTGACAGAGATTTGGTATGGAATGTGATTCTCCCACGGTATTTGATGTTATTGAGCTAATTATCATATTTGCTTTTCCAAACCGTTTATCTTCTGGCAAAACAACATTTTCCTTGAGATAATTAATCATTTTATTCATCTTTAAGATAGCATTCTCTCCTTCTTTTGGATTACCAATATTGGACATTTTTCCTTTAGCAAGAATTTCAAAGCTAGCTTGCCCTGGATGAGCAGTATTTATTTCCATGTTTGTAGGAGTACAAGAAACAACAAAATTCGGAGTAAGTTCGAACTTTTTAATCAATTGTTTTAAACCAACTGATTTGCCGGTCTTAGTTTTTGCTAAGCCAATAATAACAAAATCTCCTTTCAATCTTGCTCGTGCTCTTTTCAGAGCACTCCCAGCACTTAGCATCGCAGCTAGAGACGCTTTTGTATCACATGAACCTCGTCCAGTAATCACTTTACCTCGTGTTCCTAATTTGGCTCCATCAATTTCCTGTGGGTTAAAAGGATTCTCCATTGCTCCTTCTGGAACAGTATCGAGATGCCCAACAAGTATAAGCGATTTACCTCTACCTAAACCAGGCATAATACCAACGATATTATTGTGTTCATCATATTGTACGAGATTGAAACCAGCCTTTTTCATTTCTATAGCCATAAGTGTAGCAAGTTTCTTCTCATTCCCACTTTGACTTTGGGTTTTGATCAATCGCTTAGTTAAATCTAAAACATTTTGTTCATCAACATACTCCAATGATTTGGACATGACCATTTTCTCCGGTTATCTATATTACTTGAACGACTCATTCTGATATCCTAATAACATAACTTCCAATATTATTACCCATTACTATGAAAAAAACTTTTTCAACATTAGAATCAATTTTCTTCAAAAGATAAGGTTATTCGTTCTTTCCCTTTACCCATACTTCTTCTTTTCACTACTTTAACTTTCCCAATCTCAGAAGTGTTTTTGACGTGAGTTCCTGCACACGAAGCGTGATCGTAGTCATCCACAGAAATCACTCGAAAAGTTTTCACAGATTTGGGGACCATTTGTATGTAATCTGTTTGGTATCCTTTCTCTTCCAAGTATTTTATAGCATCTTCCCGTGGCATGAATGTGATTTTAACTGGTAGATTTTTTGCAATAATTTCATTTATACCGTTTTCTATTTTCTTTAAATCCTCTCCAGTTAAGGATTCTATTAGATTAAAATCAGCGCGACCATTTCTCGTGGAGATATTGTTTCCAACACATTCAGTGTTATAGTGTTCTTTCATGAATGTACTTAAGACATGAATTGCTGTATGATATCTCATGTGAATTAAGCGTCTATCCCAGTCAATGCTACAGTTAACTATATCATTCTTGTCTGGTAATTTGTCAAAGTCTTCTAAATAGTGTCTTACTTCTCCTGAGTCTCGTTTTACCATTGAAATCGTTATTGTATCATTATCAAACAACATTGTTCCTTTATCACATTCTTGTCCTCCGCCTTCAGGATAAAAAGCTGTTTGATCCAAAACTACGTAATTCTCACCAACAGCAATAACCTTGGCTTCAAAAGATTTAATGTAATTATCTTCCATATAGAGCATTTTTGTTTGTGCCAAATTTCGATCCCAACTAATGTTATCTTTCATTCATCTCATTATTACTTTTTGCATTTAATATCTAAAGCAATTTCAAGTATCTTTACTGCAAAGCGGATGGATTTTTAAAATTCACTAATAGCAGTTCTATATTCTTTCAAACATCTCAATGAATTCCCATTCAGTTACTTCATGGGTATTCGGGTTTCTTACGTTTTTAACATAAGCTTCCCATTCCATTTTCTTAGTTGTATTATAGATTTCAATAAACTGTGGACCTAGAAAATCACAGAGATACTTATCAGCATTTAATGCTGCTACTGCATCTTTTAGATTTCTTGGTACTTGAGTTATACCCATTTCCTTTCTCTTTTCTTCAGTTAAACGGTCAACATTAAGAGTTGTTCCTTCAATAGGTTCAATCTTATTCTTTACACCATCAAGTCCGGAAACAAGTAGTAATGCTAAAAGGAGGTAGATGTTGCTTGCAGAATCAGCTCCTCGATATTCTATTCTGGCTGATTTCTCATAACCTGGAATTCTTATTAGTGCAGTTCTATTTGCTATGCCCCAAGAGATGAACACAGGAGCTTCGTGATCTGGTACAAGTCGTTTATATGAATTCACTAGAGGATTAAATACTGCAGTTAATCCCGGGGCATGCTTGATAAGACCACCTACAAAATGTCGTAAAGTTTCAGATGGAACGCCGCCCTCAGCACTGAAGAGATTTTTTCCATCTTTATACAACATATGATGAACATGTAAACCATTTCCTGCTTCTGTTGTATATGGTTTAGGTATGAAACTCGCAACTAATCCAGCATTCCATGAAACCATTCTTATTATTTGATTAACAGTTTGAACCATATCTGCTGCAAGTAAAACTTCTTCCATCGCAAATTCAATTTCCATTTGTGCTGGACCCACTTCGTGATGAAGCATTTTAGGATAGATATCAAAATCCATCATGAAATCTGTCATCGCTCTTCGAAGCTCGATTTCAGCATCAAATGGGGGAGCACACATATAACCACCAACATCTGCTGGTTCTCCATCAGGGCTCATAACATAAAACTCGATTTCTGGTCTAACTATGAAATCGTAACCAAAATCTATTTTTGCTAGATTTATTGCTCTTTTTAAAATGCTTCTTGGGTCACTTTGCAATGGTTGACCATGGATATCATTAACATCACAAATAACTCGAGCAATTCTCGGATCCCAAGGAAGAACATGTAAAGTAGTAAGGTCAGGAGCAATACGCATATCACTTTGCTGGGTTGCAAGGAAACCTACAGACGAGCCATCAATTCCCAAACCTTCCTTCAAATACTTTTCAGCATATTTCTTCGGTACTTCTACCGCTTTTAATTCACCAGCTATATTTGTAAATTGAAACTGAATGTAATCAATCTCTGAAATAACCTTAGCCATATCCTGTTTCAAGCTTAATTCTACTCCGTTTAAAATCGATTTCTATTCCGGAATCAAAGAACAGAAGTTTCTATAAATTAAAGATTTTCACTATGTCACTATTTTTCCTATAATTTTCAATGTTTGAACTTGTACATGTAATGATAAATGGTATAATTCCAACAATAATCCTGAAAACTAGAGACCTGATTTTCAAGAGAATAAATAACGTTTATTTATTTTGAGAATCCATTACTTATATTAGCTTATTATTAGTAGTAGTTATTATTTCATCTCTAAAAAAATAGGCACGGGATTTGTTTGGTAAAAAAGAAATTATCGAAAACTTTTGTTGTTTTATTTATATTATTTTTTACATTTAGTTTACAAATAATTAGTGAGAAATCTCTCCTTTCAGATAATGCTGAGGATAACACCAATTATGATATGTTATTACCTCAGGCAAAGAATGAAAACCTCAAATTAAAATTAGAATTTATAGGTTTTAATCAAGACTTAGTTAATGAGTCAGAAATTGAGAGTCAATTATTTTATCATTTCAAACATTCCACTTCAATACCTCAAGCTGATCTTAACTTTAATTTCGAATTCAATTACGCAGATGAACCAATTAGAAAAAATTTAGAGGATTACATTAATTCAACCGCTGTCAATGGAACAGATACTGGTTATGAATTAAATATCACTTTGCTTTATGAAGATCTCGTATCTGGAAATCGTTCTGATATTTTTATACCAAGGGATGGCAGGTCCATTGATGCAGAATTAGTCAATGAATATTTGTATCAGAATCTCTATCAAGATCCACCTGTTGATGAACCGGGTTACACTTTATTTTTGATGAATTTCTCTATTTTTGATTCTCCCGATCAT
This sequence comes from Candidatus Heimdallarchaeota archaeon, assembly GCA_019058165.1. Taxonomy (GTDB): domain Archaea; phylum Asgardarchaeota; class Heimdallarchaeia; order JABLTI01; family JABLTI01; genus JABLTI01. The sequence continues at coordinate 5,125 of JAHLVZ010000055.1, read as the reverse complement.
AGTCTTGAACATTGGTATGATACTTATGGAACTAGCATTGATGCTAATGAAACTGTTACTTGGTGGTATTCTGGATATCGAAATCTCCCTAAAAGAGCTGCTATGGGCTGGGGTGGAAAATATCGGTTTGCTTATATCGATCTTTCTTCTCGTTCATGGTATCTTGATTATGTGATAAATGCTTGGTCTTCCTTTGGAATTGGTTATCCATCTTATTATGATTATCCTGACTTGGATAATTTAACACAAACCCATGACATTACAACACCAACTGGAAATACGAAATTAACCGATTATTTGGCTGATTGGATTAATTCCTATATTGGTAACGTGTTCTCTGGACCTTGCTATGACCCTCCTTTAGGCAAATCAATATCTCTTCAAGTGAAAGTTCTTAACAATTTAACAGATAATGTGTATCCAGAAGAAGATTTACTCTGGTGTATTTCTAAATATCGAATTCTGAATCAACTAGATAATGACTTCCCGTGGATTGATTGGAGAATCGAAATTGAATGGGTAGAATTAACTGATGAACCTGCGCTTTTTGATTATATACAAACAAATACACAAGAAGACATCAATGGAAAATACATAGAGGTCTCATCAGGACTCTTTTCCATCTTACAGAACGAGCTAGATTCGCACTTTGATATGTCGGCTGCGGATGAAGTTTTGCCATGTTACTTTTTCCTAACAGATAATATAGCATTTCGATGGTATGGTACTTCTTTTGCAGGGTTAGGTGGAATGGGTTGGGAAATCCTGAAAGCATCACAATATAGTTTATTCGAAGAAGGAAATGTTTCAAAACCGATGAGAGGTATGTCAGCAGTTATGATCCATGAACTAGGACATTCATTAGGATTACCACATCCACATAGCTCATATGGTTGGGGTTCCAGCTTCGTTGAAGACGTCATGAGTTACTTCTCCACAACAGAAAAATTCAGCCCATTTTACAAAGATGCTGTAGGTCGTGCTCATGCAGATGCTCACTTCTTATATGCAATTGATGAGTTTGCCAATGCCTATCAGATCTATCAAGATGCTGGGAGTCCTTCAGAGTTTAATTCCGCATTAGGACTTATCAATACTACACTAAATGTGGACTTTCCCCAATATTATCGTCAAATGGATTATGATTTAGCAGCAGCTGCGGGTTTAACAGCTAGAGATTTAATTCAATCTTTAATAAATGATATACAAGGAACAACTGAACCTACTTCACCAACAACTGCTCTTGGATTTTTGGCTATTATTATTTTCCCTGTTATTCTTTTCGTAAACAAAGCTAAACGACGTAAAACATAAGCAATTAAAAACACCGCATGCTGGTGTTTATTCTTTTTTTCTTCTAGACAATGCGAAATGTTTATTTAAGAAGTGAATTGGTTCTATTTCAATAGAATGGAGGTGCTTTTTGAACATGATAATGTGCAATATTTCGTTTAAAATATGGTCTCAAACAAGCATCTTTATGGAAGTCTATTCTTAGCTCTAATTGAGCTCTTGATTCTTTCTTAATTTTGCTTTAGTTTTAGGCTTTTTGAACGAGATTTCATTGTAGTTTTATGCTAGTTATTTCTTTGCGCTTCAAATACAAGTTGTAACTAGCATAACCAGAGTAGGATAACAATAATCCATTATCCATTTCAATTAGTCCTATAAAATTCATAAGGTGATAAAAATAACAAAAGCAAATAATAAATTAAACAGATTATTGAAGAAAAATCAAGAAAAAGAAGATGAATTAGAATCAAATGCTGAATCTTTACAAGAAGATCAATTACGTACAGATGATCTCGAGAACGCTGAAAGAGTAAAGATAACTCAGAAGATTAAAGGTACAAAAAGAGTTACCCAACAAGCAGAAAGAGATCCAAAAGAAGCGGTTACAAAATTCGATAGACATACATTCGATCCAGGATTTCTACAAATGCAAACTAAGGAGATAACCTATAAGTTACTTAGAGATGAGCTGAAAAAATACGGGATAATAAGTGATTTAGTAGCAGAAGTAAATGCTGGAAAAGAAGCTACTATCATAGTTGCCCATTTAAGAGGTGCTCCTTTAATCGTCAAAGCTTTTCGTTTACAAATGACCTGTCACAATAGAGCAAAAGGTAATCCTCAAATGAGAGCTGCTAATATTGCACAAGCTGAATATGATCGACTAACACGTGCTTTTAACGCTGGAATGCGAGTACCAACTCCTGCAAGGAAAATCAATAACGTCATAATCATGAGTTTCATTGGTTCTGATTGGGAACCTGCACCTCAACTAAGGAGTACAATCATTGAGGAACCAGAAGAAGTCTTAGATGAAATAATTGAACAAGTAAGAATCATGTATAGAGAAGCTAAACTCATTCATGGAGATCTCTCGGAATACAATATTCTTCTACATAATGGTAAACCTGTAATCATCGATCTACCTCAAGCAATTGATATAAGCTTAGTAACAGCAAGATATACTCATATACGAAAAAGAAACCTACAAGTGCTTCGAAAAGACATACTAACAATCGGTAAATTCTTTGAAAAAGAATACAACTTAACATTTGATTTTGATGAAGTGTATCGATATATTGCTGGAACAGATATTGATTGTGAAAGAGTCAATTATTCAATTGAAGAGATTGAAAAAATGATTGGTTTTGAAGGAACTCGACCAGTGATTAGAGATAAAGCAATATCATTCAATAACTACCAACAGTGATTGGTAGTTCCTTTCACTTTTTTTGTACGTAATGATCTAGAACACTTTGGGTGTCTTTTTTCGATTTCCACTGCCCAGGAGTAAATTTATGCAAATCATATTTTCCTCTATAGTGTCTAAATAACTGATTAATTCTCTCGTTGTAACTTTTTGGTGGTGATCTACTCTTATAGAATGATTTGTATTTTTCAACTAATTCAGGATAATGTTTGTCAAGAAACTCAAAAAAGCGTTTCTTAGTTGAACCAATCAAGTAGAGAATTCCGGGAATAACGTAATTAGCACCAGTTTCACTCACAGCTTTGAATAATTCCTCAATTTCATTTTCTGTATCATTCAGGAATGGTATTATTGGCATTAGTAATACTCCAACATTAATACCATTCTCTCGAAGTTCACTTATAGTTTCTAATCTCTTCTGAGTAGATGTTGCCCTTGGTTCAACCTTTTTTCTAATTTGATCATTTATAGAGGAGAAAGAAATAACTACATCAACATAAGTGTCTCTAGACATCTCAGCAAGAATATCTTTATCTCTAGTAACTAGACTCGATTTTGTAGCAACTGTAACGGGTGTTTTGTATCTTTGAAACTCTAATAACATATCACGAGTAATTTCATATTTTCGTTCTATAGGTTGATATGGGTCACAAACTGAACCTAAATTCACAAGTTCTTTTTTCCATTTAGGGTTCGCTAATTCCTTTCGTAATATCTTTGCAGCATTTTTCTTTACAATAATCGTTGTTTCAAATTCATGTTCGGGATCTAATTCCAAATAACTGTGTGTATATCTAGCAAAACAGTAAATACAAGAATGCAAACAACCTCGATAAGGATTAGCTCCCCAATTAAATGGTAATCTTGGATTATCGATTTTATGGAGAATGTTTTTACATTTGTGTTCAATGTATGTTGCTTTCAATTTTCTCACACACAATTTTTGTTTTTTTCTATCGTTGAGTTGTTTGAAATTTAGTTAATAAAGCCATAGTTCATTTTTTCTCAGCTAGAATTACATCAACTGGTAATCCCCACATATTCATTTCTATTAAGTTTATGATTCCGAAATCAGCTTTAGAAATATACTCTTTTATTGGAATAGGTCTACAATCAATCATTTTAGGAAATCGTCGATGAAACCATTCATAAGATTTTACCATCAGGTTTGTTTTTCGGTTAGATAATGATATAATACATAATCGTCCACCAGCATGAAGAGTTCTCTTACATTCCGCTAAAATTTTGGGTATCTCCGTCTCTTCAAAAAGCTCTATTGTAAAACTGATTAAAATTCCATCAAAAAAACTACTTATGAAAGGTAGGGTTGCAGCATCACTACAAATTAATTGCACAGAAAAGGCTGTTCTTTTCCTTCTAACTTTTTTCTTAGTTTTTTGAATCATACCTTCTGAAATATCTATGCCATATACTTGACCATTTGATCCAACTTTTTTTGCTAAAGGGATAATACATTGACCAGTTCCGAACCCAATCTCTAGAAGTGATTCACCATTTTGAGGATTTAATAACTCCAATCCTTTTTTTCGATATCTTCTCTCGAATATACTAAAAGTATCATACCAACCACTCATTTTGTTATAACTAGTTTTGGAGATTTTTTTTGCTGCGGAATCGTTGTGAGTTGTTGGTTCTGTTTTCATCAAAAGTTCATCCAGTAATCTTTACTTTAAATATCGAAAATTAAATAGGTTATGAAGATTATTGAACTATATCTTTAGTTTGGAGATTAGAAATAATGATTGAATCAATAACAGCAATCTTAGTGGTTCTTGGAGAATTAATCGACCCGACAACACACATAGTTTCTTTTGCTTTTTGTCCGTTCATCTTTGGCGGATCAGCTATTTATGCGATTGTCAGATGGGTAAAACTGGAATCAAATCAAAAGCGTGAGATTATCTGGTCAATTCTCGTAATAATACTAGCAGTATTTGTACTTGTTTTTGTGGGATTGAACACATTCCTTTGGTTAAATGATATTTTGTTTTTCATCTTTATGGTAGTACGCTTTTCACTACTGTTTGTTTTAGTAATACTAGCAAACCCATACATCAAATGGGCTCCATTAAAAGGACCTTTCATAACTAAGGAAAATGAGGAGAAAATATAGTGCAAATTCTTCTTTTCCTTTTTTTGAAAAGACTAATTAACACCTATAGTTGGAATAATCTATGAAAGACTTCAGCTCAACTATTACCTTTCTTCAAACAGACGATCTTGAGAAAACATCTGAGTTTTATATTGATATATTGAAGTGCAAATTAGTTGTTGATCAAGGGCAATGTCGTATATTTGAAACATCTAAGGGGGCCTACATTGGCTTTTGTTCGCATGAGTTTCTTGATAAGGATAAAAACACAGTTTGTTTGACCTTTGTGT
>JAHLVZ010000219.1 GCA_019058165.1 Candidatus Heimdallarchaeota archaeon | reverse complement strand
GCTCAAATACTCATCCGCTGGTGCTTACAAAGAGATACAATAGTTATTCTAAAATCAGTAAATCATAACAATATTACTGAAAACATGGAAATCTATGATTTTGAAATATCAAAAGAAGATATGAAAACATTAGATGCATTTCATCGAAACATGAGAACAACTTGGAACCCAACAACACAACCATAGTTAGTCTTCGATAAATTCGTCTATTTTGCCTTTGATTGATTTTTGATTGTGAGCCCAGTTGAATCGAGCCTTGTTATCAGCGAAATGAAAGAGAATGCACCGTTTATGAAGAAAGCGAGCATAATCAGTGTGATTATCAAATTTATCATTTGAAACAACATACCCGTTTTCCTCAACAGCTTTGTCAAGAAGAATAATGTCACTGTCAATATTCGGGGGAGCTTTTATCCAATTAGGTTTCTTCATTAATTGCTCTAATCTGGCTTTATTATCAACCCGAAAAACCATGGATGGACCGATAACAGGATAAAATCTGGTGAAACCTAATTCCTTTAATGATTCAATCATTAACTCTAAATCAGCAACTTTCCCTTTCTCTCCTTCCGGAGTATTCCAAAGTAAGGCATTACTACCATCAATGATGATCGCAGAGCTGTAAAAATTATCAAGATGAAGCTTAAAGTCAATTGATCTGCGAATTTTTTCAGTTGTCTGGATAGGTAAATCCAAGAAAATGGGAGGAGAAATAACCTGAATGTCTTCCTTGTCATTCTCAGTAACAAGACCAATACCTAGAGACTTGAGCCTTTCCTTAAAGGAATCTTCTAAATCAGAAACAGCATCTAACTCTACTGCAACATGAACTTTGTTTGCAAGTTTGGTCAAAATATGGAGATTTTCTAGTGAGTGCTTATTTGTCTGGTAAACAACAAAGAGAATTCCCTTATCATTATAGGCGGCAGCATCAATTCTGAGCTTTGGTGGAACATCAAGTTCGGCTTGTAAGTAAAGATAGTGGGCAGTAATTATAAATAAATCCTCAACGACTGTATACTTGTTTTTATTCAAACTTTTCTTGATAATGAAAGGTAATTCTGTTTCTTTATTTGTGATCTTCAATACACTCCGGAATTAATCAAATCTTCAACTATTATTTATAGCTTTTCATTTTTAAAAAGCTAAAAGAAATACGGAATTAAATTATTTTAACAATCAGAAAATACAATTCAATCATAGATAGTGATGTAAAAGAAAAAATCATTACTTATTCCATAAATATAGAATTAGTGATAGAGAAACATAAATCTCTCCATATAATACAAAAACACCTGATTATAATATCCCGAGAAATATAAATCGCTTGCGTGACCAGCAAACGGAAAAATCAACAAACACACTTCTGCATTACCTCGATTTAAATAGGTATTTTCCAATGATCGGGATCGGAAAATAAGGTGATCTTGATCCCCTTGGTAGATCAGGCATGGGGGACTCTGATTATTTACCAATAATTCCGGATTTCTCCATTCGGGTGTAGATTGTTGTGCAAAACTCAAGGAGACATTATTTGCAGGATAATATGGAATAATTCCCTTGATGGAATAGTTCGCACTGAACGTCTCAGTATAATTACCACTGGCTATACTGAGTGCAGTTGCACATGCTAATTGACCTCCAGAGGAACCTCCAGATAAAAACACCGAATCGAGATTCGCACCATACTCTGAATTATGATCCTCCAAATAGAATGTAAAAACTCCAATATGGCGCATCATGTCATCCAATGTGAAATTCCCTAAGACATTAGGTGGAGTAATAATGGGAATTCCCATACTTTCAGGACCATTATTCAATCCATATTGGATATCAAATACGCAATAACCCTGCGCTGCAAAATAACGATTCATGGTGAGTACATTTCCTAAACCCTTATCACCAATTGTCAAACCACCCCCATGTATTCTAATCAAAGTTGAACGATTTCCTGGTAGGGAATCAGAATCGTTGGGGGGAAGATAAGCGTCAAAATATAACTTTACATTCGCATCCACCGTAAAATTACTCGAAGATCCGTCTAAGTATAACACATCTTTTCTCACAATACAATCATAAATGGGGGGTCCGAGAAAATACCCCCCAACTGAGAAGGGTGTCTGGAGAAATGCATCAGCATAACCCGAATTATCAATAACTGCTTTCCAATCCCCAGAAAAGACTGGATTAAAACTGGTAGAAAATGCTTCATCTGCATCTTGCGCAAATTGTGGGGTTAATCCAAGCGGGACGAAGCAAAATCCTGAAACAACAATCCCTAAGATGACCAAGAAGCTCATTGGAATTCGTATTAGTTTTTTAGGGATGAAGCGTGTTATTTTGAAAAGGATGAACGTGAAACTGAGGATACCAAGTCCAATAAATAGTGCTGCTTGTCCTGCAAATACTCTAATCATAAAGATTCTCAACCTTCCTTGGAGGCCGAAGAATATTGAATAGCACACCAACCCCCCGATGACTATCTCAAGAATACAAATGATAATTATCACGCCTTTCAGCCAACGCACTCGTTTCTGGGTTTTGATGCTTCTGTTCCAAACTAAATCTTCTGGAATGGGAGAAGTCGACAAAAAAATATAGTTTTTCGGGATAGCAGGGACAAGTCCTAAGACGGCCCCATAGATCACAATTCCAAAATTTGCCCCATACAATAACACTCCCAATCCAAGATTAACAGAAACTACATCATTAAAGCCAATGAAAACAGCAAAAAAAGTAAAAATCATGACCAAAATTACTCCTCCAAAATAACCATAACATAAGAGATTTAATCGATGTCCTCGTTTCACAGTTGTTCTTAATTGGTGGCTTAGAAAGAGCGAATAGAGCATTGTGGCTGAAAGATTGCTAATGATGAAAATTCCAACCATAATTCCGAAAAATGCAGATGATTGTATAAATAAAGAAAGAAAATTTGTTATCCCTACTATCACATTAAAAACGAAGATAATCCATCCGAAAATCTTTATATTGCGTAAAGAATTCAACTCGGCCATAGGTAACATTTGTTTTTTAAAGATATAAAAACTTCTGAAAAATGAAATGGGTATAAACTTGCTTTTAGCATTAAGTATACCACACGTAAGATTTAAAGAAAAAGCTATTTTATCATGAGGGAGATAATAGAAATAGAGAAAAAATTGGGGGACTATGTTTTGAGTAAAGAACTTTATTGTGAATTAACACCAATAAAAGCAGTTTATCAAGAAATGAAGGATGGAAAACCATTCGCATACGGACGATTCTATGGAACCCAGTGCCATATAGCGTGGGGTATCCGGTCACGATTGAAAGAAGATTTAATGGAACCTGGAAATGAAAGAGTTTATTTCTATCGCTATTGGAAAATGGGAGATATTGTGCAAGGTGTTCCATGGTTCTTAAAGAAGAGACACTGGACAAAAGGAGGAGATGTATGGAAATTTGCAAGACAACAAGGGGCAGGTACAGTCTTAATAAACAGATTCCCAGAGAAGAAAGCATTTACAATAGAGTTCGAATTACGAGCAAATCATTCAGTGCAATTCTTTCATGGACCAGATGAGAAGATGAAATTTGTAAGAGAAGTACCTAATTGTCGGAGAGAGAATCTAGAACGAATAGGCCCGTTCGATTTAGAACCTGAGCAATGGATAAACACTAAAGTTAGACCAACCTTCAGGTTACCCAGCAATATAGGAGAAGATAAATATCGCTGGATGGAATTCTATAGAGCGAATGTCTATTATCAGTAAACAAACACCTTCTGCTTTTTCTGAATCCCAGCGCCTAGGAAAGCTAGTTAGAATTGGCTGTCATTAACTAATCTTCTCTCCAACAACTTTAGGAGAAAGAGAACCGAGGTTGTAG
>JAHLVZ010000054.1 GCA_019058165.1 Candidatus Heimdallarchaeota archaeon | reverse complement strand
TCGTCAGCCATATGGAGAGCAATAACTGCTGATACATCCGGATTTTTGAGAGTCCCTTCTTGAACCATTGGTTTAGCACCACCAAGACCCTCTTCTGCTGGTTGAAAGATTAATTTTACATTTCCCTTTATTTTGTCTTTCATTTTAACAAGAATCTTCGCAACTCCAAGTAGGATAGCAGTATGAGCATCATGACCACATGCATGCATTATTCCATCGTGTTTTGATTTATATGGAACTTCATTTTCTTCCTGCATAGGTAAAGCATCCATATCTGCACGAATACCAATAGTTTTCCCTTCACCACCAGTCCCTTTTATAAGACCAATGACGCCAACTTTTGCTACATTTGGTGTGACTTCTATACATAATTCTTTTAATTTCTCAATAACAAATTCAGAAGTTTTCACTTCTTCAAACCCTAATTCCGGGTACATATGAAAATGTCTTCGAAATTCAATTACTTCTTTCTCAATCTCTTTAGCAATTTTCCATACTTCATCTTTCATTTTGCTGACCAACTATCAAAATAATCCATTTACTTAATTATGCAAATCGAATTTGCAAGAATGAGAATAAATTCCCGTGTATTAAATTATTTCCTTCGAGTTTGATACTTTCTTAAGGTCTGCATTAAAGCTTTTTCAATATCAATCTCTAGACCTCTTCCTAATGCAATGACAGCAAAGAACAAATCTCCAAATTCTTCTTCTAGTTTTTCTTTAGTAGTAGATTTTCCAGGATGTAGACCTGCATCTATTTGTAATTCCTTCGAAAATTCTCCTAGTTCCTCAATAACTGGTTGGAGCAACCATTCTTTAGACCAATATCCTCCTAAAGAATCAATTAAAGCATCTACTTTCTCACAAATAATCTGCAACTCTGTCATTTAGATCAAGTTGTTAGAAGTGTTTTATAATGAATAAATGTTCCTTCTCGTTAATGTGAAATGAATCTGCTTAGTTTTATTCTCTTAGATATTCAGAGGCACTTACTAACCAGAATGTCTCTTTTAGAAATGCTAATCCTTCTTCAAGATATGAATCACGAATCTTTTCAAATGATGTCTCATCTAATTCTTTCTTCTGAAGCTTTTGAAGTACTTTTAATTCTTTTTTAATAGTATCTACAAACTTGAGCATACCCAATTCTTCAGCTAATTCTATTGCTTCAGTTAATTCTTCAATTCCATCCTGTATTTCATTCTTGTAAGCCAAAGCTTTTGCTAGAACTTTCTTTGTGTACATTGTTAATGGTAGGAACTCTAAATCAAGTGAAATGAAGAGCATGTCATCCATAGATTGTAGAATTGCTTCGAGTACTGAGTCATCCTTACTTTCTAAAAACCTCATGAATAAGACTACAGTTTTTTCTACTAATATCAACGCCATTGTTAATGGTGATGGAAAATCTTGTGCTTGCTCAAAAACAATTCCAATTAACTTCTCTGCTTCGTCTAATTCTCGTTTTTGGATCAAAAATCTTATTCGTGATATCAATGCTTGAGCATTTTCCTCTTTTGAATTGTGAATTGATGCAAAGAGGTCAGCTCGACTCATATAAGATTCTGCTAATGGCAATTTACCTAAAGCAGTTGAGATTTCAAATAACCAGTTCAAAATATCAAAATAAATATCATCTTTTCTATTGAGTTCCATACAGTAATTTAGAGCAATTTCAAATTCACTAAAAGCTGAATCTAAATTACTAACCAAGGCATTTAATTGTCCAAGTTTCATTCGTTCAATTAATAAATCATCAGCAGAATAGCTAAGCTTTTCTTTGAAAATTACTGATTTGCTTTTATTCTCAACAGCAGACCAGAAATCTCCTGAAATGAAACTAACTTGTGCTAAGCCATCATAAATAGAAGGTAATAAATAATCGAAATTATTTTCTTTAGCAATTTTTAAGACCTTGTTAAAGGATTCTGCTGATCCAGCATACTGACCTCGTTTGTAGGCTATTCGTGCTAGTGAAGTAAGAGCAACTGCCATTCCATAATAATCAATCATTTTTTCAGAGATAGAATAAGACTCATTGAAATATTGTTCTGCCTTATTTTGTTGGTCTTGAAGTTCTGCAAGCTTGGCTAATCTTGAAACGCAGGCAGATACACCAATTTGATCTTTAAGTACTTTGTAAGCTTCTTTTGCTCCAAGATATGATTTTTCAGCTCGTTCATATTCTCCTTTTCTTTCCAAGTATTGCCCTTTAATGCGAATGGCTTTTGCTTCTAGTGCTGGAAATCTAATTGTCTGTAATGTTGCGAAAACTTTATTCAAATAATTATCAGCTTCTTCTAGCTGAGAAGATAAAACATACGCTTGAATTAAATCTAATTCATATTGTGTAATCCAATATTGATCGGGAATTTCCTTTGCGAGTTTATATATTGGCAAAGTTTCTTCTAGTATCTCTTTTGGTGCAAGTTGCTGAGCAGTAATCCTACATTTAATCAGGTAAGCTGGCATGAACATATGTTCAAATCCCGGAATTTTGCCTTGATTCGCTTCCTGAAACTCATCAATTTTTTCCATTGTCTCTGCTAATTTTTCCTTTCCCTTTGATCCACTAACTAAGTATAATTGAGCTAGAACACCTAATGATTCAATATATTGCAGATAATCATTATCTTGTTCTGTAATTTCTTTTATTCGCTCAAGTGTTTTAATTGCATCATCTATGTTTCCTTGAGCAGCCATTGCTAATGAATGCCAAATTCTAGCCCCATGGTTATGAGATTCTTTTTCTTCAAAGTACTCTGTAGTAAAGTATTCGTAATCAGAGAGAAAATAGGCAACCTTAGAGGCTAAGAACCAAATTTCATAATCATCAGGAGGTAATGTAGGAGATTTTGATATTTTTAGAAAACGATCTAGAAATGTTTTAATGTCTGTTGAATCTTGATCTAGTCTCTCAAACTGAAATTCAATAGTATCTAGAGATTCTTTTGTTAATCGGGACTCATGCAATTGAAAGTCTTTAGGAAGTACCACTTTTTAACCTCGATAAGGCATTTCTTAGTAATTTATTATTGCCTAAAAAACAAGATTCCTATTATATGGATATTTCTTAGGGTTTATTTGAGTGTTTATTTTATGGTGCAGACTTTATTAAAGTTTATTTTAAAACAAAAAGTACTCTCAATTGTATTTTTAGAGCAAGATATCACTTTATCAGAGAAATTTCCCTATCTAAAAGATAATAAGGAAGTTTTACAGTTTTTTCTATAATGAAAAAGCTTTTTCAAATAGAAAGATAACAAGTTTTTGGAGTATGGTGAATAATTATGAGTGAAGGAGCTAGCAATCTCAGTCAAAAGCAATTAGAAAAATTGTTTAGTAAAGCTAAAGAAATGGGTTATTCCAATTTGGCATTCTTTATAGATGATCTTGATATGCTTTTGCGTTCTGCTAACTTATTGAAGCAAAAAGATATGAAATATTTTGAATTAGAGAATTTAATTACCCTCTTAATTAACAAGGATATCAGCCTTGGTATGGCACCACGTATGCTTAGTATGGTGTCAAAATATTCTGAAAGAAATGAGGAATTAGAAACAGAAAATGCCTCTATGAAACAATCAAATGTCACCATGCAAAGTAAATATCAGACAGCTGAAACACAAGTAAAAGAGCTTCAAAAACAAATCAAAGAATTATCAGCCGGTGCCAGGTCTGATGCTAAAATAAAAGAAGAAAGTATAAAGCTCTCTGAAGAAAATAAATATCTAAAAATAACTAATAAATCAGTATCTGACGACCTTAAGAAAACTAAAGAAAAACTAGAGAAAAAATTGGAAGAAGCAAACAATCTTGAAGTAGAGAACAGTCAATTAGAATTGAAGATGAAGGATCTTCAAAGAGAATTAAAAGAAGTTGATCTAGAATTAACTGATGAGAAGAAGAAGATTAAAGGTAGAGATGAAACTCGAAAGAAAATTGAAGATTTAATTGAAGAATTAGATGAATTGTATCCAACAACTAATGATCCATTTAAGAGAGAATTCATTGCATTTATGGGAGTAGAACTTTCAGAAATCGCTGATAATAGGAATATAACTAAACAAAAGATTCTCAATCAAATAGCAATACATGCGAGAGAAATTGAGAAGATCTTTGAACCAAGAATGGCAGCTATGCAGCCAATAGTTCGTGCACCTACAAGGCAACCAACTCAAGTAGAAACTCCCATTGAGCCCACACAAGTCAAAGTAGAACCCTTTGTGGAAGAAGTAAAGGAAGTAATTCCTGAACCTGTTAAAAGGCAACCAGTTAAAGAAAAGGAACCAGTTGCTGAATTAGTTGAGGATATTGATATGGATGATGTTGGAGATAGATACGTAAAACCAAGTGAATTCCTTAAAGGAAAAAGCATTCATTCAGGTGAAGCAAAAGAAGAAGCTCCCAAAGTTGAAGAAAAAGAAGAGGTTGTTGCAGCTACAGCACCAGTTGAAAAAGTAGAAGAAAAGAAAGAAGAAGAAGAAATTTCTATTCCGAAACCAAAACCTGTTTCGATTTCCAAGAAAAAGAAGAGAGGGAAAGCTGAACCAATAGACAGAACTCCAAGTTCAGATCTTGTCAAAGTTTTTGATGTTTTCATCAAGTATCTAGAAGCAATAACTGACAATAGTTCATTCAACGATTTGTGTGATAAGCTTATCGAAGAGCTTTACGAACATGTCGGATCTCCTGGAATGACTAAAGTCTATAAGATCAAAAGTGGTGGAGTAAAAAGAAAACAAATGCTAATTGATCTTATAAAGAAATGGCAAGTACAATTACCAGAGATGTAAGAAAATAATATTTCAGAGAGAAGAGGAGTTTCCTCTCTCTTAAACTCGTTTTTTAAATGTGAATATCACCAATTAGATTTAATGCGTGTGCTGACATACCTGCATTATCAAATCGTATTCTTACCTGTCTAGATTTGCTTTTTCCATGTATACCAGTGACTACCCCTTTAGCTGTGGCTTCACTATTAGGAAAATCTAGAACGAATTTTTTCCCGATCAAAGTTTTATGATTACAATCATCTAATATTTTAGCAATAGCTTGATTGGTTGTTTGTAATCTATTATTTCTTCGATAACTTAGTATCTGAGCTTTTATAATTTTTAATTTTCTAGATCTAGGTTTTGCTGTGGTTGTTGGTTTTTTCGCGGTTGTAGTTTTTGCTGCTGGTTTCTTGGATGTTAGTTTCTTCGGAGGAGATTTTTTACTTGTTGCTTTTTTTGCAGTACTTTTTGCAGCTGGTTTTTTAGCTGTTGTTTTCTTGCTTGCTGGTTTTTTACTTTTTTCTGACATAAATATCACATTTTTATATTCTCTAATTTAGGGGACAAAGGGTCTACTCAAAAAGGTTTTCGCTAAGATTGAATATTCAAAAAATATTCATTAAAATCTCTTGATATTAATTATGTATCTTTACCTTTTTCTTCACCTTTGAAATGATTCTCTACTGTCAATAGTGTTCTTTCTAGACTTTCAAGAAACTCTTCAATTTCCTTCTTTTTGATTGAAATTACACGTCCTGATTGATGAACGAGATTATTTCGCTTTTTACGAATTGTATCAAATGCTTTTTCTTCTTTTTCAAAGATCATTCCCTTATCTTTTAAGAATTGTAAAATCATAGAAAAATTAGTGTAAATTTCAACTGGGGCATCAAATCTATCTATAAGACTCTTGAACAATTGTTCTGTTGATCTAAACAGAAACACTAAAGCTGTTGCATGTTCTTCTTCTGATATTTTATCCCACATTTTCAATCGATTCTTTACATATTCAATATCTGTTTTGAGTGAGTTTACTTCATGTTCATAATTGAAAACATCTCGAGCAATCTCATAAATAGGACTATCAAAGAACCTATCTTTTATTACTGCGGTTTGCTTTGCAGTTACTTTTAATTCATCTAAAATTGGTTTATAGATTCTCCAAGCTTGTTGTTTTGCAACTTGATTTCTTGAATAGATCCTCAATGCTTCACCTAAAGACTCAGAGAATTCCTGTTGATAAATCGGATCTATTCTTCTCGAGTGTTTTCGTAATAAGCGATCCCCAACAAGATTTTCAATTGGAAATTGACTCAAAGCACGAATGTAATTACTTTGCTTGATTTGCTCTTCTTCATCAACATAAACGACTATTGGAAGTGTTTTTAAGATTAACTTCCGAAGACGACGAATGGAATACATTGCTATAATATTGCTAAGAATTATGAAAATAGCAAAGAGTGACGCAAAAATAGCCACATTTATTGGATTGTCAATTTTATCGATTATTATGAAATCAAAGGAAATTGTTCTAAAATGAAGAATAATTACTCCTATAAAATTCGCCATAGAAAAGATTGACCAGATAACTGAGAAGAGAAGCAATGATTCAAAGCTGCTTAGAAGATTTTCTTTTTTACTTTCCTTTGTTCTGCTAACGTAAGAGTCAATGTATAATCCTCTTACTTCTTTTACTAATTGTGGAATTAATTTTTCTTCTATGGATTTTTCAATTTTGATTTTTTGCTTTGTGTTCACTCCATCTACATCATCTGAAAAAATGAATAAAGAATCAATATTCTTCCTTAAACTTGTTTCATACTCTTTTCCAATCCCACAGATGAAATAGATAAACATTGGCGATATTATATAGAAGAATAAAGCTGGAGCTAAGAAGATTAGAATCCAAATGACTAAGTAAATCAACCATGTGACATCAAGCTTAATACCTCTTAATGCAGTATAAATTGCAAATACTAAGAATTCCAGGATCAATGGAACGTAAACACCAAGTAGAAATCTTTGATTGAATAATGCATTTGTAACTCTTTGTCTTGAGAAGCTCATGATTTTCACTAACTAACATACTAGAAAAGTAATTTAATAATTCTTCTTTAATGTTTATAGTAATTTAGTATTATTGAATAGTTGATATGGTGATTAAAATACATTTCAAACATTCCTTCATTAAGAATCATCAATCTCTGTTAGAGGCAGATTTTGATCCCCTAACAATAGAAGCACGAAAAATGGCTTTAGAATTATTAAATGAAGGAATAAGGGCAGCAGATCCCAAAAAAGCAATTTATAGCTCAGTAAAACTAGATGAAAATGAAATTAGATTTAATAATGGAAGCAAGTATTTGCTTAATGATTTTAAGAGGATTTTTGTTATAGGTGCTGGAAAAGCTGCTGCAAAAATGGCTGAGGCAGTAGAAGAAGTTCTTGGTCAGCACATACATAAGGGGATGATAAACACTCCAGAAAGCTCTATGAAGCAAAAAATCAGTTTGAATTACATTACATTAAATATTACAGGACATCCGCTAGTTACTCAAGAAACAATCTCTAGTACAAAAAAGATTTTGGATTTGATTAAGGGATTATCAACCAATGATTTGGTTATCTGCTTGATTAGTGGTGGGGGTTCAGCCTCACTCGAGGTGCCAGTAGAAAATGTTTCTCTTGATGATCTGAGCAAGGTATTTAACCTACTTACAGATGTAGGCGCTTCGATACACGAATTGAACACGATTAGAAAGCATATATCTAAAGTTAAAGGCGGTAAATTAGCTCAACTAATCTATCCAGCAAAAGTAATCTCTCTAATAATCAGTGATGTAATTGGTGATACTTTAGATACAATCGCCTCAGGTCCCACTGCACCAGATTTCACAACATGGCAAAACACAGAACAAATTATCAAAAAGTATAATCTTATGAATAAATTGCCGGATTCAATACAACAAGCAATTAAACGAGGGTTAAAGAAAGAGATTAATGATACACTAAAACCAGAAAATCCCATTTTTGATAATGTTGAGAATATCATAATTGCTTCTAATATAAAATCATGTAATGCGATGAGAGAATATGCAAATCAAAAATTATATCCTTCCTCTATAATATCAACTCAAATCAGTGGAGAAGCAAGAGTTGTTGGTAGAGAACTAGCTGAAAAAACAAAGAGTATAGATAATAATTCGGTTTTATTAGCAGGAGGAGAGACTACAGTTACAATTCAAGGAAAAGGATTAGGGGGCAGAAATCAAGAATTAGCACTAGCTGCAAGTCAAGTAATTTCTGGGACAAAAGGTATTGTAATAGCTTCAATTGGATCTGATGGTGTTGATGGACCAACTGAAGCAGCTGGTGCATTGGTTGATGGGTATACAGTTTTAGCAGGTTCCAAGATAGGATTAGACATAGAGGATTTCTTAGAAAACAATGATTCATTTAATTATCTCAAACAAACAAATAATTTGATCATCACGGGTTCAACCAGTACTAATGTAATGGATTTCATTGTAATAGTAAAAACTATGAAGAAAAAAGCTAATTTGTAGCTCTATGCTTATATTAGCAGACTTTTATATAAGAAAAGAACAAAATATGGTTATTTCCAAGGATTTTTGTATGAAATCCCCGAATATTACATTTGCAAATAATGGTAAATATATAAGAGAGTTGCAAGTATAGAATATCGAGCGTGGTCGAAAGTTGTCAAATTCATCGTTGTACCAATATGCATCTAAATATGCACAAAAAGCGTATGATCAAGATAAAGCTGGTAATTATAAAGCAGCTCATCAAAATTATTTGAAAGCTGCGGAAGTTCTCCAACAGCTTATTGGTTTTACAAGTAATCCACAATTAAAGAATATGTACTATATTAAAGCTAAAGAGTACCTCGCACGTGCTTCTGAATTGAAAGATCAAGGATTACAGAGAGTAGATAGTGGTGGGAGAAAGAAAGGTTCTAAAAAGGGTAGCAAAAAAGGTTCTGTTTCCGATTCTGATGAAGAAGAGGATGAATTAGAAGAAGCAATTTCTGAAATAATTATTGTTGAAAAACCAAATGTAAAGATGAGTCAAGTAGCAGGATTAGAAGAAGCAAAAAGAGCTTTAAGAGAAGCAATCATCCTACCCATGAAACGTCCTGATTTATTTAAAGGGGCAAGAAATCCTTGGAGAGGAATTTTACTTTTTGGTGCACCTGGTACCGGCAAAACATTATTAGCTAGAGCTGTTGCTACTGAAGTAGATGCAACTTTCTTTAATGTAAGTGCTTCTAGCATCATTTCAAAGTGGTTGGGTGAATCAGAAAAACTGGTCACACAATTATTTGAAACAGCTATTGAAAGACAACCATCATTGATTTTCATTGATGAAGTAGATAGTATTGCTTCTGCTCGTGGTGGCGGAGAGCACGATGCTATGCGACGTGTAAAAACTACCTTAATGACACAAATGGATGGAGTTACTACAAAGAAAGAAGATCGGATTGTGGTCATTGGTGCAACAAATCTTCCATGGGAATTAGATCCTGCTTTTAGAAGCAGATTTGAAAAGAGAATTTATATCAATTTGCCTGATTTACCTGCAAGATCAAAAATCTTCGAAATCCACACAAAGGGTGTGGAATGTGATGAGAATGTTGACTTTAGTTTGCTAGGCGAAACTAGTGAAGGTTATTCAGGACGTGACATTCAGATGCTTTGTCGTGAAGCTGTGATGATGCCTGTCAGAGAATTAGATATTTCTGGTGCTTTAGATAACCCAGATATTAAAGCAAGAAATGTTATAATGCAGGATTTCATAACAGCAATGGAAAAAATTAAACCAAGTGTAGCTCCCGAAGAATTATTACGTCATCGTGGCTGGGCAGAAGAATTCGGAAGCATGTAGTATTTTTGATACAAAGCAAACATAAAAACAAAACTCCGTAAGATTGAAACAATGGTTAAACTAAAAAACAAGATAGAATTAAATAAAATGACAGCGAGTGAATAATATCTCAGTGGGATAGTTATATGTCAGTTAGAGAGAAAAAACCAAAATCCAAATCAAAGAAGAAGGAGAAATCCAGTTCTGTGAAGGAGAAGGTTAAAGAGAAAACTGAAGTTAAACCCACTAAAGAACCTAAGACTGAGACAAAACCACCCCGAGAAGCAACCATCACTATTTCTTTAATAGAAAATCCCGTTACAACAGAAGAGAAAATCTATAATGCTATGCTTAGGATTGAGCAACTAATTCAATCAGATGTAGCAATATCTCGAGAGGATTTGTTTGATTTAGGACAAGATATTGAGAGGCAACTGAAAGAAATTCTACCTGAATGGATAGATAAACCTTGGATGTATGTGACTCCTGAACACCAAAAGCAATTGGATTCTTGGTGCTCTGATTGGTCGAATTTTATTCTTGAATATGCTCGAATAAATATCAAACATATAATTCATATTGAAGAAGAACGATCTAAATATCCATTCAATAACAAACAAACTAAGAAAAAGTTAGATAGGGAGCAATTACAAGAAATTGGTGATTACATTGTAGCCCAAGAGATGGGTATTTGGTGGGATAAAAAGAAAATCAGACTTCGACTTTATTGGCGCACTCTTGACGAATGGGCAGATATTATTTATGAGTGGAGCATTAAAACTGGTCGAGCTGCTGGTGCTGAGAGAGTCATGACAATTATAGATATTCAAGAAGCAGGTCAAACTTGGAGCACTATTCCAATAGGAGATCTCAAACGTATTTTCAATATTATGGAAGATAAGGGATATATTGAATGGGCTGATAAAAAGAAGAATATTATTGCTTTTGTCTTCTAAAAGCAATTGTTTCTTTTTCGTTTGTTTTCAATAGTAGAAGCAGTTTCTAAAGTTGGTTGAGTATTCTGTGAAAAAACATTGTCAGGAATTATTTGTTGATAACCAGTCATTGACAAATCAGTATTTTGTGAAATCACTTGTAATGAAGTTACACTTTTTGAAGTTCTTGGATTAGTATTTTGTTGTTCAACAATAGGATTGAGTGTTGTATTTGTAATCCATTCAACCACGTTTAAGAGGAAATCCAAATTATGAGTTGAATTGTACTGAGAATTCATAGCCCAATTATCAATCATGAAATTTGAACCCGTAATTACAACCCGACCATAAGTATTGTTTGGTGAGATATGTGCAACTACTGCAGCATTTGTTTGTAATCCTGACCATGCAACTGAAAGAGAATTATCTCCAATTATGCTTAAACTAGCACCGAAGTAATCAAAATTAATCAGACCTGCAGTTACTGGATGAGTATTATTCATCTGAGTTATGAGAGCAACATTGTATTCACCTGTTGCTTCATCATAAATATAAGTAGCTGGAATTGTATTCTCAGTTATTGTGATGTTAAATTTATTCAATAATCGATTTGTTTCATTGAAAGCAGCAGATTCGTTATCAGTTCCCAAAACGAATAATCCATGTCCGGTCTCAACAAAATCTGTAATATAATCCAATGTCTCATTAGTAAATTCTCTATAATATTGTTCTACAGAGAAATCATTCTCAAGATAGAGACCGTATGTGTTGGGATCAGGAATAATTAATGCATCATAATTATTCAATTGTGAGAAATTGTTAAGGTTCGGTAATTCAATTAAGGCAATTGATTCTCTAGCTAATTGCTCTCGCATTTCACCGAATTGTCCTAAAAGGTGATCCATCTTCCAAAGTGAATGGTAAGTATCAAACCCAATTCGAGTTATTGGATCTTCTATCTCAACCGATATTGTTACTTCTAATGATTCTCCTAAATTACTAGATATGTAAAGTATTTCCTCATGAGTGCCCAATGTTTGATTATCTGCTATTACGAATTTACAATCAACTAATGCTGTTTGATTAATTATTACTGGAGATTCAATCGCAATAATTGATTGCGTTGGCGCTAATGAACTTGTAAAAGTAAATGTTTGTTCTATCGGAGTAATTATTGTTAGTGGAAAACTCCAAATATCTCCGCGGAATGCTTTTGTTAATGAGAATGGCAAAGTATCAGGCAAAACATAACTAACTAATGGAATATCTCCAGATTTTTGTGCTTCTGTTATGATTGTTTTAGCCAATTCAACGTCAGGTTCTCCTGCACCATAATAGTAGACAGGATAGGATTGACTTAAAGAAGCACTACGCATTAATGCGGCTTTCAATAAACCAGGAGTTGTCTTGTAACTCTCAGAATTACACCAAGACATCAATATGGCTGCTTTCGCAGTAATTTTAGGTGCTGAGAAACTTGTTCCTAAAGCAATTAATGTGAAGCCAGAATCTACTAAATCAGGTTTTATACTATGATCTTTTAGAGGGCCAATACTACTATAATCAGCAATACCATCTATTGTTGTTGCTCCTACAGTTATTGCTTGTAATGAATCTCCCGGTCCTTCAATACTTGAAGATGAATACCCGGCACTATCTCCGCTATTTCCTGCAGAGATAACAGTTAAAACACCTTTTGTTTTTGCAGCTTCGTTTATTGCTTCAACAATAGTATCATTTTCAAGGATCGGTCCACCTAAAGAAATATTCACAATATCTGCATCTGCTTCCTCAACAGCCCACATAAATGCAGCATAAATAGCTGGATACGTTGCTGTTCCTTCAACATCAGCACATTTTCCTATAATAAGATTTGATTGTGGGGCAATACCAAATGATCGACCAGCTATCTGTAACGCTATAAGTGTACCATGGCGATATTCGGTTATGTCAAGAGAAGATTCATTTTCATCATAGCCAAATTCTGTTGTTACAAAACTCTTCTCTAGAATTACTCTATCCTTTAATTCACGGGAGGTACTAAAACCATAAAGCCTTGTATTCGTATCTATTCCTGAATCAAGAATCGCAATATTTACTCCTTCTCCTCCTTCTCTAAGAGGAATATATACTGTAAGATAAATTCCAATTCCAATTGTTAAAATTAAAATAATAATGACTGTTGTCCAAATTGCTCTTCGTAAGCCTTTATCTGCCATAAGCATTAGCCCCTTTGCATCTATTCTGCATTTAATGGTTAAAAGTGTAATAATCTAATTAAACTATATCATTAAAAGCTATTGCATGTGACAATTGTTCAATGAGGTATAAATAGTGATAGATTATTTTGAAATAGTTCCTGTTGGATTTGTTCGCAAAGATAAAGAGGAAACATGGATTGAGATTTTAGAGAAATATAAGGATGCTATATTATACTTGGACAGATTTTCACATATTATTACTCTCTGGTGGATTTCTGAAAAGGATAATGAAAATGATCGATCAACTTTACAAGGAAAAGCAATGATTAGAAATGCTACTAAAGAACCACCAATAAGTGGAATATTTGCTACAAGAGCTCCTGTACGCCCAAATCCTATAGGTTTGACAATTGTCAAGTTATTAAAAATAGAGGAAAACAAAATTTACATTGACCGAACAGATGCATTTGATAATACTCCCGTAATTGACATTAAACCATATATCCCAAAATCCGATTGTATTTTGAATACAACATTGCCGGATTATTTCAAACCACTTACAGAAAAAAGAATTGAATAGCTGGAATTATTATCCAGCTTATTTTAGGAATTAAAATATTAAAGCTATACCAGGTCTACCTGGTTCAGCAACTTTCGCTTTCGGATGGTCTGATTTGGATGCTAAAGATACATTCACAGTTTTTGCTTTAAATTCTCGCTTGAAATAAGATAATGCATCCTCTATAGCTGCTTTTTCTGATTTTGCATTTAATTTTGAATCAATTCCTGGATGTTTGGTTAATTTTTGTGCATATTTGACTGCAGCATTTCCAACTTTTTTGATGGTCTCGTCTGCCATAATTGCTTTGATTAAATTCTCAGGTTTCTTTCTTCGTATGCTTAGAACTTTGTACATCCAATCTGGAGCGATGAATATCTCGATGTCTTTTAATGGTTTCTTTTCATGTTTCTTTATTGCATTAATGATTCCGTCAATATCATCACTCACATTTCTAACTAGATTTTCTTCTTCTTCTAGTTTCTTAACAATCAATTTCTTGTTTGCTTTGGGAAATGCTCGATGAGCTGCGAAAGTTTTCTTGTCTTTTCTAACGACTTCATTTATTTCCTCTGCAAAATGAGGTATAATTGGAGTCATTAAATCAATCAATGTGAACAAAGCTTCTTTGTATCCAGGACCTTTGACTTTTCCAGATCGTAATTCATACCATTTCAAATCGTTTAATATGCCAAAAAATCCAGTGCTAATGGCACTTCTAGATCGTTGTTCTTGGTAATGGTCAGTAGTTTCTGCAATACTATTTTGTAAGCGACTCAAAATCCATTTATCGATTCTTTGAACATCCTCAGTAAATGTTGAAGTTGTTATATCTCGATAAATTATTCTCAATCTCTTTCCAGCAGCTTCTGCATCAGGATATCTGAAATAAGCATCATCATATCCTTCACCAGCGTATGCTAAACCAAAACGTGAAGCATCCACTCCGAATTTTTCCATGACATCTAATAGCGTAACAGAGTTTCCAGCACTTTTACTCATTTTTGCTCCTTCAATCCGAATCATACCATTTGCTTCTACTTCTAATGGATAATGATCCTTTGGAAATAGAGCTAAGTGTTGAAAGATGTAAAAGGTAAAGTGATTGAATATCAATTCCTTTGCGCTGCCACGAAAATCTGGGGGATAGAAATACTCGAATTCCTCTTTCATTTCTTCTAATAGAGCTTTATCTAAACCGGATTTCTTCGAAGCTTCAGCTAATGTAACTTTATCTCTGAACAGATAATCAAAGACTTCGTTTGGTAATTGCTCTGGCAGGATGTCTTTTTCAGTTACAATTCTTGAAATTGTATAGTAAGCCATGTAAACAGTGCTATCTGATAATGTTTCAACAATCCACTCTGTATCCCATGGTAAAGGAGTACCTAAACCACTTTTCCTAGCACATGCTTTGTCTTTCAACCAATCAATTGTATATTCAAAAGACAATCGTGCATCAGGTGGATATACTGTCATCTTCTTTAATTGAGCTCTTGCTTGCTTCTTCCATTTCTCTTCACCGTAGGTAATGAACCATTGATCTCTCAGGATTTTTATATGGTTTTTAGTTGTACAACGACATATGACTGGATCGGAAGTTTCCCAAATAGTAGAAGAAACTCCATCAGCGATTAAGTCTTTTATTAAAATGTCCTTGATCTCATTGACAGCAATTCCAGCATATTTGCCACACTTTTCACGCATAACACCTTTGTGATATTCACCTTTGTAGATGTTTTGAGTAGCATCTTCGATAGCTTCGTCTTCTTGGTTTTCAATACCTTTAGCTTCAATGATATCCTTTGCAGGATGCTCACCTAGACCATCAGTTTTGATCATTGAAATTAATTCAATGTCACTAGCAAAATCCTTTGGTAAACCATATTTTGTTAACATTTCGGGATTGTTCCACAAGTCTCGTAATGCAGCATAATCAAATGGTGCATGACTTGGAACACTCATAACCACACCAGTTGTGTGGTCCACTGCTACGAATGTAGCAGGCAAAATCTTCACATCTTCTTCTCTGATGGGAGTATGACATTTCTTACCTATGATTTCTAATCCCTTGAATTTACGAATGACTTTTACTTCACGTAATTGATCCTGCAATTTATTGACAGTTGGTTCGGAAATGAACCATTTTTCACCATCGACTTCCGCTTCAACGTAATCACCATTTGGATGAATCCACATGTTGGTTACACCAAAGATAGTTTCCGGTCTCAAAGTTGCAGGAACTAAGTATCCGTCTTCAAAGGGGAATTTTAATAAGATGAACTCTACTGGACTATTCCCTTCACCACTTAAACGGTCATGATCACCAGTCGGACTCTGACAATTTGGACACCAAACAACGGGATGGGTTCCTTTCTTTACGTATCCTAAATCCCTTAGTGTTTCATACTGCCATTCAATGAATCGACTAAAAGGTGGACAGAGAGTAGTTGTAACAAATTCACGACGCCAGTCAATACTTAGACCAAATTGTGTCAAATGTTTCTTATTCAAAGTCTTGTAGTACGTAGAGATATGTAGTGGATCAGTGAACTTTTTAATTTCCGAATCTGGAACTCCGCTTTGCTTCAAAGCGCGTATCTGGATTTCATCGCCTTTCTTTACACGCTCAGCAACACCTTGAACTGGTTGACCAGTTGCGTGCCAGCCTTGTGGAAAAACAACATTTACTCCGTGCATACGTTTGAATCGTGCATAAGAATCACATTTCATGGAAGTATATCCATGTCCGACATGTACGCTTCCATTCAAATAGACGATTGGAAACGTTATCATGAATTTCTCTTTGTCATGATCTACGTTTGATTCGTGGATCTTTGCTTCAGCCCATTTTTTCTGCCATTTGGGCTCTACTTTTTTCGAATCGTATTCACTCATTGTCCTTTGGACCTCCTAGAGTATTTACCCTCAGATGTGTTATCATCTCGAGAGTTTCCCAGTGAGTTTACAATGCGACAACTGCAAATTGTGCATTTAAAATTGTTATCATATTCAAAGAAATGATGACTAATCTCACAGTGCACTGCACTTGTCCATTGCTCACTAAAAACAGAAATCAATTGGGTTGAGATGCCTTCCTTCCAGTAGATATAATCAGAAGATGATTCTCTATTGGATAAGAAGAACACTATTCCTCATTTTGATTCCTCTAATCATTCATTTGGTCATTTCTTTATAAAAATTTCCCTATTCAGCTTTTATTTTTAAAAAAAAGTTAAATTCTGTATTACTTACTACTCATTACATTGAGGTATTGGCTTTTTTTGGATAACATGTAATACAAAAAAGCAGCATAGACTTCTAGCAAAAGGAGCTAAACTACCAAAAGCTAAGTCACTAGAAGAAGGGGTGCAATTCATCCTACAATGGGATTTATAGAAGTAGATAACTGTATACTTTTGCACCTAAGACAGATGTTATTAAGGAAATTTGTCGTTAGACTATTAGACAAGACCATTTACCCGAGAAATGGAGATTAGGCGAGAAAATGCAAATAGACATGCACGTTCATACGAACGTTAGCTTTGATTCCAAAATAAAGATAGGAATTCTCCTAAAGAAAATGAAATTTCTAGAGTTAGATGGTATTGCAATTACAGATCACGATTCGATTACAGGAATTCCGAAAGCAAAAGAATTAGCAAAAAATTATGGAGTAAAAGTGTTTTCTGCAGTAGAAATTACTACTAGGAAAGGGCATATATTGGTTTATGGTGTTGAGGAAAATCCTCCTTTTAAGAGATCAGTGGAAGAAACATTAGATTGGGTAAAAGATCACGATGGGGCAGCAGTATGTGCCCACCCCTATAAAATCGCTTCTCCAAGCTTAAAAGATGAAATCTATAAACACAAATTTGATGCTATAGAAATAAATGCCAAGTGTAGTGTAAGTCAAAACAAAACAGCAGAAACAGCTTCACATGTTATGAATTTACCTTTGATTGGAGGAAGTGATGCTCATTTTATTGATGGTGTTGGGAACATAATAACATCATTCTATGATGAAATAAATGACGAAGCAGAACTAGTAAAGGCAATTAAAAGTGGGAAATGTGAAGTAATATATAGAATTCCGATTACAATCGAAGGAGAATTATTACCACCCATTCCTGAAGATGAACTTGATATTTTTGATAAAATTCTAGAAGAACAGAAGGAACCAGTAATCCCTGTTATTGAAGCTGCTAATAAAAAAGCACGGTTTATTGATGTACAACCAAGTGATTAAATCTAGGTTATTTAGGAAATTTTCTCAATGTTTTGCTTCTACTTGATTTAGAATTTCAGTTGAAAAACTTATTAAGAAGAAGAACGTAAAAATAACTAATAAATTTTGTCGATAAATTACGAGTGGGTAATATGAAGAAAAGAATACTCTTAGTAACAATGGTATTATTTGCTTTATTACCAGCATTTTCATTCAGTGGTTATACAGTGAATACAACAAGCAGTTATCAGGGACATCCACTTAATTTCCAAGATTTCCCTGAAGCATTTGACCCAGATACATCAGTAATGGCATGGAACCTCGATATAATTGATATTGATCAATTTACTTACGAATACCCAGAATTCAATGGTGAAGGTGTGTATTGAGCTGTGG
>JAHLVZ010000218.1 GCA_019058165.1 Candidatus Heimdallarchaeota archaeon | reverse complement strand
GAAGAAATTACAAAAATCGCTAGAAGATTTCCAGATAACGATAAAATTCAACTCCTACTTACTCGAGCAACAATCCTTTCTTCATTAACAACTAGTAGAAATGAATAAAAAAAGAAAGAGCTTTTACTTTCGCTAACCTCTTATCATGAAATTATTAAATTATGAATACAATGTTCTGCGAGACAATGGATTTTTATTTAATATTTGTCTCACTAATCTAGATTGAATGCTAGGTTGCTGAGGAGGATATAAGAATGAGTGATTTACAAAAAAAAATACAAGATTCTGTAAAAGAGAATATTGAGATAATTGAATCTGAAAGGTATAATTCGAAGGATCCAATCGTAACTATCAATAAAGATGATTCACCAGAACAAATAATGATAAAATTAATTACCTCAGAACGAACAGGTGCTCCACTAAAATTTGGGAAAGAAACATTAAATCCTGCTGAGGACTTGGCTAAAAGGAATTATAATAATGGAATTAGAACACTCAATTCTTGGCAATTTAGAACCAGTGATAAATATTTCAGCGATGCAGCTAAGACTGCTCGAGATCTGCAATTGCAGCAGCAGATTAATCTTTACAAGCAACTCCATAATTTGTTAAAATCTGTGATCCAAACATCACCTGAGAGAATTGTAAAGAGTAAAGGTGCTTTCTTTGATGAAGTTGTAAAATTGATATCAAAATATGATAAACTAAGTGCCGCAGAACAAAACTATTACAGAAAGCAAGTTGATTCATTATATGAGCTTGCTCATCAATTAAAGGGTGAAGAAAAAGAGATAAGAACTCAGCAATTACTCGCAAAGTGTTCTATTGCATTATATAACCAAGAATATCTAGCAGCATATATTTGGTTATACAAGATTTATTTGTTGAATAAAGAAACGTTTGATACAATAGCATCGGGGGATGAAATACTGAGGAAAGCGCTTAAAATGCTCCATCAATACTTAGAAGCTGAAACCGGTTTAAAGGATATTGAGGATTTACCAACAATGGCTAGTGCATTTGATTTACAAACAATATTCATTGATCATCTAAGCATTATCTATGATGTTGAATTCATGGTGGAAACTAAAGAGAAGTTTAGTTTTCCAGTCTATCGAGAAAATCAATAATTGAGGGAATTATTAGTGGATAAAATATCCCCCCATTTGGAGATTTTGAAATCTAATCCAAACACTCCAAAATTTGTAGATTTCCAAGTATTAGCTGAAAGGACTCGAGAAGCGGAAGGAGAGAAATATCAATTAGTACTCAAGCTAATGGATCCAAAAACAAGAGCTCATATAGGTACTGCAGTTATTTATCCGATGGAATGGTTTCCCGGAAGAATAAAAAAATCAACATTCTCTCATTATCATAATGTGTTAAGATACTGCTATGCAGGGTTAGCTTCTGAAGGAAGGTCTCCTGAGTTATTATTGCAAATATTGAAAGCTATTTGGAAACCTGAGAAGAAGGAAAATGCAACCGAACAAGAAACTGAAAGTGGTCAAATAATAATTCTCAAATTCATAATCTCACCTGATTATAATATTACAGGAGCGGAACTTGAATCAGCTTTTAATTGTCCAGCTAAATACTTTTATCAATCATTTCTAGGGTTACAACGAGCAATTAGAAATGCCCCAACTTCTATTGGTTTTGTAAGAGGTAATGCAATTCATAAGGGGATTCAATATGCCTCTAATGAGTGGGTGAGAAGTGCTGACCCAGTTAAAGCAATGAAATCATATAATCGAGCAGTTCTTGATGAATGGCGAGACAACTTCTCTGTTTTACTAAGAAAAAGTTACTATCGTGGACCAAATAAAGATTTGAAATTACCATTACAAGTTGATTCAATAATTGTAGATCAGATTGCAGAGCAATTTAAGGATATCAAGGAAAATCAATTACTTAATGAGACTTTACTGTTTTCACCGGAAAGAGGAATATCAGGTAGGGCTGATCAAATTATCTTGAAAAAGGATTTTGATGAACTCTGGGAGATAAAAACAGGTAGTAGATATTTCATTGAATCTGATTATGATCCATTGACCGGAGTAACTCATCCTGGTGGGATCCAAGCTTTTGCGTATCATGAAATTATAAAGAAAGTAACAGGAAAAGCACCCAGAGCGTACATTGAATTCTTTGATGCGGATGCGGGATTAGAAGATGATAATCCTGAAATTATTCCTCTCCAAGATCATGCAGTAATAAAGAGAAGAAAGATTGATTTAGCAGACGATCAAAGTGACGAATATTTAGATTTACTTTTACAAACAAGGAACATAGCATTTGCTATTGAATCTGGTTTGCTTTCGGGATATGATCGGTACAAAATCAATAGATTCCTCTCAAGGAGATTTATGCCTGCTCTTGGGACTGATTTTAATTTACTGAGTAGTAATTGGCGTAGAATTTGTAATTATTGCCCCTCAAACCAACAAGGAATTTGTTCTGATGGAAAAAGATTGCTTGATCCGGATATCTGGTTACATTTTCCACAAGATCTCTATGAATATTGGTCTTGGTATTTCAGACAACTAAAATTTGAATTAAACAATGTGAAAAGACATCTACATAAATTAGCAACAACAGAGATTGACAAGCTAGAAAATCAAGGCGTAACAATCTCTAATCTAAAATTGGAGAAATTCGACCCGTATCGATATGTCCTTACTTTATCATCTGATAAGAAAATCTTCACTAGAATTAGAGAAGGAGATGATGTCTTCATAACACCCTCAGACTTACTGCCGGGTGAAATATTTAGTGTAGAAGGAAAAATCTCATCCCTTAGTTCAAAGGAAATCATAATCAAGACAAGATCAACTTTGAAAAGAAGAGGGAAAATTGCAGATAAATTTAGAGTTGATCAAGTTGAGAATGTAATCTTCTCTCAGTGGCAATCTCGCTCATTAACAGATTTCCTTTTTGAATCAATGAATCGATCTGGCATTCTGGGGAGAAAATTAAGTGACAAAGAATTACCTTACTTAATAAAATTAATTCTTGGAATATCAAAGCCCAATAAAATTAAACCTATTCCAAGACCAGGTTTGATAAAAGACCTTGACAAATTTAAAGTTGAAGCAATTGAAAAAGCCCTAGGGTTACAGCCGGGAGATATATTACTTGTTCAGGGACCCCCTGGTTCTGGAAAAACAAGAATGATCGCTCAATTAGCTAGGGAAATCTTTTCAGAATATTACTTGCTAAATTCAAAACTAGTAGATGATAAGGAATCAAATCTATCAAAACCTGTTCTCATCTTAGCAAATACTCATCGAGCTGCAGATGAGGTTATCGTAAAATTATCAGCGTTTAAGGAATTAAAACCATATATTGTTCGTTTAGAATCATACTCAAAGGATCACTCAGAAGAGGTTCAAGAATATATTCTCCCTAATATAACGAAATTTGATGAGACTCTCAGCGAAAAAGCAGATGCAGACGTATTAGTTACAGTATTAAAGAAAGGGATAGAACTTTATCAAAAAGCTGGAATTATCGTAGGCACTCTCGGAAGTGTAGGAAACAATCTTCTAAAGGGTTTGAATTTTCATTGGGTTATTGTTGATGAAGCAGGACAAGCCACTGAACCTGCAAGTCTTGGAGCATTTAGACATCGATGTCTTCCAACAGAATCAGTAGAAGGATATCCTCGAGTGGTTTTAGTGGGTGATCACAAGCAATTACAGCCAGTAGTTTATGAAGAAACAATAGAGCATACTCCAAATGTACCAAAAGTACTGCTAAATGATGGTTTAGAAAAGGAAGGCTTACAACTCTTCCAAGAAGCTGGCATAGAAACAGATACAAAGAAAAGAGACTTAACTACTCTGATTGCTGAAATAGACCAGTTTGATGCTCTTATTGTAAGAAGTGCAACTAAAGTAACTCGGGAAGTTATTGAAGCAGGTGCAAAAG
>JAHLVZ010000053.1 GCA_019058165.1 Candidatus Heimdallarchaeota archaeon | reverse complement strand
CATGGTAGTAATTGCAGGGATCAACCCGGGTAGGATATGGGTTGACTCAAAAGAGAAGCCTACCAGTGGATTTCTAGTTGACAATGTTTGCTCCTTTTTCTTAGCAGGGAATCCAAACAATAAGGAATTCAATGCAACGATCGGGAAGATTCTGAAAGAGGAAATATTCCCTGTTTCAAGTAAGATGGAAGAAATAACTCATGGTGATTGGGTTTTCTATTTTGAAGATCAAGATTGGTTTGAGAAAACAGAAAACGAATTTGTGAAAGATCCCATACCATTGGATAGATACTATTACGTATTTGATAAACTACTCGTTCCAGATTGGCGAGCTAAAATTCCGAAAGGATTTGAAATGAGAAAAATAGATGAGTCTTTGCTAAAACAGAAAAATCTCGAGAATATTGAGGAGATAACAAAATGGATTGATTCTCAGTATGAAAACGAGCAGAAATTCTTGGAAAAAGGATTTGGATTTTGTTTAGTAGAGAATAATAAAATAATCGTCTGTTTGTGTCTTTCAGATTGGGGAGTGAAAAAGAAAATTGAGATAGGAATACAAACAGCAGCAGATTACCGCAGAAGAGGATTCGCAACGTTATGTGTAGCTGCGACAGTAGAATATGGCCAAGGAAAAGGTTATCGCATAGGCTGGCACTGCAATCAAGACAATGAAGGATCATGGCGAACAGCAGAAAAAGTAGGTTTTGTGAGGAAGAAAAGCTATCTAGCAGCAAATGGTTTGTACAAAGAAGAAGAGCATTTATTGTTAAATGCTTGGTACAGAGGATTAGTTTTAGACAAACCAGAAGACGGAATGCAATATATCAATAAACTATTAGAAATGGAACCTGAACAACGGCATTATTTTGTTTATGCACAATTGCTAATAAAACTGAAGAGATTTACTGATGCAATAGACGCTTTAATGAAGATAGTAAAAATTGGGCCACGAAATCCGGCTAATTATAAAAATGCCCTTGAAACAAGAGAGTGCTTCCAAGAATTAAGAAATATGAAAGAATGGAAAGAACTAGTGAAAAACATTGAAGCCTTAATCAAAGAATAATCTATTCACGTGAAAATAGGACAGGGGCAAAGAAAGCCCCCGTCACAGGAAAAGGGAGTTAGAGTGTATTTAATTAATGATAGTTATGAAGTAAAACAACTCAAGTTTCAAAAGATGAATCCTTCTTCTTTTGTTGCTTTTTTTTCCAATATTCTCTCACAAAAATTAAAATCACACTTAAAACAGTAACAACAGGTAATACAATATATAACAAAATCAATCTTAGCATGAATTTATCCCAATTATCAAGTAATGGTATTCTATCAGGATAAAGCCTTTCAATTTCAGTTGGGGAACTAACATCAAAAATGTATAAATATCCACCAAATTTACCAGGGTAATCAAAAATGTGCATCTCTTTTGTAAGAATAATAGCTAGGTTATCACGCAATTCAATCTTCCACATCTCCGTATATTCATCATCACCGATAATATATTGATCAAGAATTTGGGGAGCAAAGATGTTACTCAGATCGAGAATCGTGAATGAATCACTCGTAGTCAAATAAGCAATATCATTTCTAATGCGAATTGATTGTGCAGAAGAAATATTATAATGAGTCACTAAGGACAAGCTAGCAGGATTAGAATTATCATAAATTTGGAAACCAAGATTACTACAAATAAAAAGATAATCCTCATGAAAATAGATGCTTTCAATAGTACTGGGAAACACATACTTCTGGACAAATGATAGCTGATAAGAACTATTAACCTGATAAATGGAAAGATTCTGATATCTTGCAGTAAAGTAAATGAAATCCTCATGAACTAAAAAATCTCTCGGTAATTCAAGCCCAGATACATTAGTATTACCCAACAAAGTCAAGTTATCAATATTAGTCGCATTATGAATTAAAAACTCATCAATACCAATATAGAAATCCATTAAATAACTATACAAGGTATCATTGGTAAGACACATTCCATGAAGCCATTTATTCCAAAAAGCAATTTCAGTATAGGCAGTAGAACTAAGAGCTAAATCGATTTTCATAAAAGAATTACTCAAATTCTGATGTTCTAAACCAAGTAGTATAATGTCTCCAAAATTTGTTAATTCATATAAGTATTGACTAGGCTCAAAACTAACATCAAGAGATTTTGGTCTAGAAGGATTAGAAATGTCAAGAAAATGCATACCTTCCCTAGAACCATCTATAGTAATAACGAGATCATCTACAACCAACAAATCAGCATTACCATTAACAATATCATTAGGCATAAAAGACTCATCAGGATTTCCAGAAAAGTTGTTAATATTACAATTCATTTTTTGAGAATTATTCCCAGAGGAGATAGCTTCAAAGAAAATAACTTGATTAAAAACAAAAAGAAAAATAAAGAATAGACTACCCCAACTTTTGATACTTGATTTCAATCCCATATCACAATCCCTCAAGTGTAATTAATCAAAATATGAATAAAAAGCTTTACACAAAATCATCTGAGATAAGTGAAAATAGGACAGGGGCATAAGAAAGCCCCCGTCACAGGAAAAGGGAGTCAAGTTGAAATCAATGAATGATTGTAAATTTAAACAACAATTCATATCCCTCAAGATAGACCTAATTTCACTTGTCGTTTCTTTTTCCGAATTCTTATTACAACAATTAGTATTGTAACTAAAATTATTACAATTGGTAATACTACAAATAGCAATATCATTTGTATTATGAAGATATCAAAAGAATCAAACAATGGTATTCTACCCGGATAAAGTCTTTTAATTTCAGTTGGGGAACTAATATCAAAAATATACAGATACCCACCATAATCACCACCGTAATCTAAAAACCAAAGAGTCTCAGTAAGGATAATAGCGAGATTCCCATTCAATTCTATCTTCCACAATTCTACAAATTCCCTATCACTTGGAATATATTGATCAAGTGCTTGTATATCCATAATATCACTCAGATCTAAGGTTGTGAATGAATCACTAGTAGTCAAATAAGCAACATCATTATTTATGCGAATTGATTGAGCAGAAGAAATATTATAGTGAGTAATATAAGTCAAATTACTAGGATTTGAAGAATCAAATACTTGCAAACCAAAATTATTACAGGTGAAAAGATAATTTTCATGAAAATACACACTTTCTAATTGTGCAAAAGAATACTCCTTAATGAATGAGAGTTGATAGGTGCTATTAATTTGATATACAAAGAGATTTCTTGCATACGAAATAAAGTAGACAAAATTCTCATGCACAATGAAACTAGAACGAAGATTGCTCCCAGTTAATGTGGTATTCCCTAGTAAAGTTAAGACATTAATATTGGTTGCATTAAAAATCATAAATTCAGGATATACAGTATTATTGTAGATATTCATAGCAAAAACATACAAAGTATCATTAGTAAGACTCATTAGACGTGGTCTAGTTTCACTCCAAAAAGCAATTTCAGAACATTCAGTCGTATTTGAAGCTAAATCAATTTTCATAATAGAATAATTTTGGTAATAACTTTCACTAGAGCCAAATAAAATAGTATCACCATAATTAGTAAATGCTCTCGAAGGATGAGCAAAATCTGAACAAATTAAAGTTTCTTTTGGATCAGAAGGAGTGGAAATATTAAGAATATCTGAACTATCTTCAAATTCAGCAAAAACAAGATCACCAACAACCAATAAGTCATATAAACCAAAACCATGAACATTTAGCTCATATGGTTCAAATGGATAAGCAGAATTTCCACAGATAGTACTAGTTATATACTGAGAATCACTTGCAGAAGAAAAAAATCCAATGGAAATTATTTGACTTAGGATTAAAAGAAAAACAAAAATTAAACTACTCCCATTTTTAATACTTGTTTTCAATCCCATAACATAATCCCTCAAAGGTAATTAATCAAAATATGAATAAAAAGCTTTACATAAAATCATCTGAGAAAGTGAAAATAGGACAGGGGCAAAGAAAGCCCCCGTCACAGGAATAGGGGATTAAATTGTAAACAAACAAATCATTTTCGTTTCTTTCTAATCAAAATAACAATTATTGTAAGAATTGTCACAAATGATACAACACTAGTAGTAAGAATTATTCCCGCTTCAACCGTTATGGTAATAGTGTTATTCTGAGTAATGGTTGTTGGAGGTGGTATTGCAGTAATTGGTGGAGGAGAAACTGTGGCAGGAGGGTGATCCAAAGGATCTAATGGATCTGTTCCTTCTTGAACTTCTAAATAATCAGTGTAGCCATCACCATCTGTATCATCCTCAGTCGGGTCTGTGTTGATATTGAATTCATCAACATTAGTTAAACCATCTCCATCTTCATCGTCTAATGAATCATCAACTAAGGGATCTAAACCATATGATACTTCCCAACCATCTGGCATGGTATCATCTTCTGTGTCTTCTTTGTTAGGATCTGTGTTGTGGATATTTACTTCTTCACCATCGGTTAATTGATCATCATCAGAATCAGCATCATTTGGATCGGTATTATGAGTACTAATTTCTGCACCATCGATTAGATCATCAGAATCGGTGTCATTGTTTAAAGGATCTGTCAAGTAAGTGAGAACTTCTTCACCATCCAAGAGTAGATCATTATCTGTGTCATTATTTAGTGGATCCGTTGATAAGGAAAAAAGCTCCGCCATATCTTCCAATGAATCTTCATCTGTATCGTTATTGTTTTCATCTGTTCCATAGAATTCTTCTGTTAGATCATCAAAATAATCAGAATCACTATCTGTTTGACCAGTTCTGAAAATTGAACCCCGATTCGTATACCATTGCTGATCTCCTGATGAAGCTATCCCACTTAATCCCAGACAAACTAAATCATCATATGAATTGGTTCGACCTATTAAGATTTCAGAAATACCATCTGAATCAAGATCAACTATTAAAGGTGATGAGAATTCAATTCCATAAACCGCACTATAGGCAAACAGTCCATCGTTAATACTAAAACACCATACATATCCCATAGCAAAAATAACCATATCCAAATCACTATCATTATTTACATCTACAATTGAAGGTGAAGAATAAAAAAAACTTAAATCCCCAAAGGGATCTACAGGCCATTCTTTAATTCCTAAATGACTTAAACAAACTAGTCCTCTATAATTATCATCTCCAACAATTACCTCAAAAAATCCATCTGCATCTATATCCGCAACAACTGGAGAAGTGTAAATCCATTCACCTATATCATAATACCACAATAGAAGAAGTTCATGATATTCAAAATCTACTTCAAAACAATATATTCCTTCACCAGAATCACCTTCTCCGGCAACAACAATATCCAAAAATCCATCCTGATTAAAATCAGCAATAGCTGGATTAGTTACAAGTTTTTGTAATGGATAACCACTTATAAAATAACCACTTGAATCTAAAACAGCAATTTCATTAGAACGCGGAACAATTATTTCCATTGAACCATCATAATCAATATCAGCTACAGCAACAACTTGTCGTTCATTAGCACCATCACCATTACTCCAGAAAAGTGAACCATTATGAAAGAGACAATAAAGCCAATTATCTGAACTAATTAGAATATTTAATGAACCATCATTATTCAAATCAGCAATCGTCGGAGATGACAGAACATCATAACCAGTATCAAAAGACCAAACTAAACCACCAGAAGAATTGAGACAATACAAAAAATCATCATTAGATCCAACAAGAATTTCAGGTTTAGAATCATGATTCAAATCAACAATAGCTGGAGAAGAAGCGACATCTCCACCAGTAGTAAAATTCCAAACAATACCACCAGTAGAATTTACACAATAGATTTTATTATCATTAGAACCAAAAACAACTTCTAAGAGACCATCTCCATCCAAGTCATAAGCTGATGGAGTAGATTCAACATCACCGCCAGTAACAAAGGACCACTTTTGGTAAAAACCAAGGGCATCAGGTTGGAGAAAATCATCAGAAGGATTATCATCATTCACAGCATCACTAAAATTAAATTTCAAAAATAATAAGCAACAAATCAACAAAATTGTAAGGAGTTTCTTTTTAAAAATCGTCATTTACTTCCTACCCCAAATTATAATTAATAAGAGCTTGTTTATTCAATTACTTTTCGCAGAATAAGGGAAAAAAGCATTTACAAAAACCTTTGAGAAAGTGAAAATAGGACAGGGGCAAAGAAAGCCCCCGTCACAGGAAAAGGGAGTTATTTTATTGGGGAGAGAGGTTTATGGGATTCGAAGAGCAAGTATACTAAGAAAGTAAAATTGCTCTCCACTCTTTTCTTAGTCTTTCTTTTATAAATAGTTGCTAGTTTAGAATCTTAGGTACTCTCTCTCATCTAGCGTTATTTTGTAAAGCCTTCAGAATTCGTTCTTTTTTTCTTTGCGGCTATTTTTTCACCAGAGTTCTATCTTTATTTCTTCTAAAATTTCTTTGAATAGTTTCACGTATTCTGGATTTATTTGATTGAGCATGGTAAAGAATCTTTGAATATCGTTTGGATCTATATCTGCTTCGTATACTTGTTCTTGTATTTCCCCTATTTTTCTCTGTATTTGATCCTGCGTTCTTTCACTTATCTGGTTGTATTTCTTGTAGAATTTCATTATTTTTTCTTCTTCGAATTTTGGGTCTATTTTTTTCATTAGTTTCTTCATTGCTATGAAGGTATTTTTTGTTTTCTCGTCTTCTGTGTATTCGTCTTTGAATAGCACTATTTTTGCTGGTCTGGAGTAGTATGCTATGTTGTGTCTTCCGTCTTTTAGTATTGCCACTGTTTGTATGAACCCTACCTCTTCTAGTTTCTGCAAGTGGAAGTATAGGCTGTGAATGCTTAGGTCGTATTTTTCTCTTTCTTCTTTTATTTTGTATCGATTATCTAGCAAGTCGTTTATTTCCACTAGTAATTCTTGTGCGTTTAGTGCTTTTCTTGTGACTATTTCCCCACTTGGCAGTTTTTCTCTTATTCCCTTTCCTAGTATTGCAAATGTCAGTTTTCTTGCATAGTGTTTGAAGAAGTCGTCTTCGTACTCTGTTATTATTTTTTGCTCTGGTAGGCTGTCCCAGAAGTTGTATAGTATTTCCCTTTTTTTCGGATCAAATTGCTTTTTCTTTTTGCTCATTCTCTGCCACTGTTTTATGTTATCTTTTTTGTTATTTAAAAACTGTTTTAATTATTAAAATATATTCGAACCATTAAAAATCTTTTTAATGGTAAGTCTTTTTTTGTTATTGTATGTCAGAGCAAATTATCGAGATAGGAAAAAGCGTAGTTATGCATGAAATGGAGCACAATACTAACATCATCTGTATTGAGCTTGAGGATGGTTTAGTTTTTGTTGACTCTGGAAGAATGGATGATATTGCCAAGAAGTTTAGGAAAGACATGGAAAAACAATTTAACAAGAAATCCACCCATCTTTTCTTAACTCATTATCATCACGATCACATTAGTGGTATGTCTGCTTTCAAAGACCTTGAGATTGTTGGTAGTAAAACTGACCATGCAAAGTATTTGGAAGATCTTCAGGGAACTCTCTCTTTGGAGTCTAGAAAAGCTCAAGTTGAGCAATGGAAAGTTATGGCTGTTGAACTTAATTGGGAACCAAGTAAAAGCAGAGATCTTCTCTGGAAATACTATCCAAAAGTAGAACTTCTCCCTCCAACGAAAGCTGTTGACGAATTTGAATTAGGTTCTGAGAAACAGAAAGTAGTTTTTAGAAGAGTTGGAGGTCATACAGAATGTTCTGCCTATGTCCATATTCCACATGAAAAAATTGTAATTCTTGGAGACAATATTGTTGGAGATCCCACTAAAGTTGGTGGCTGCTTTTTTGGCGGATTAAAAGAAAACATTATTGGTGTTTATGATGAAGTTGCAAAGCTTAAGCCTAAGATAATCATCCCTGGACACGGACCAACAACTGATTTAGCATATATGATAAAAGCAGGAGATTATTTCAAGAAATTATTCCAAACACTCAATGAGATGTATGACAAAGGAGTAAAACCCTCTGAAGTATCTTCTTACAAAGGTTTACCAGAATTCTATGATGAGAAACCGGATTATTGGGACAATGTGTTAGGACGATTATACCAAAGTATCAGTTCTGAAAAGGCAATAAAGGATATTGACCAGATTCAAGTCAAACTAGATCAAGCTTCTTTTGAGAATGATGTTGAAAAGTTGTTGCAATATTATGCAGAGGATTTCGTCATAACTGTTTCTAATGGATTCTATGTTCAAGGTGTAGAAGTTTTCAAAAGATGTTTTCGACCTACTAAATTTGTAGAAATTAAAAATGAAAGAAAAGATCATTTCTTCTTGGGAGAAAAATTCATTGAGAAAATATCAACTCTCAGCACAACCAAGAAAAGTGAAACAGAAACTACAACAGAAAGCGAAGCAGTCCAAATATGGGTTAAAGAAAATAACGACTGGAAAATTCAGAGTGAAATAAGACTTGACACCAAAGATATAGAATAGAAGTACTGAGATTCCAAATCTCACTCTTCATTTTTCTTTTGCAAATTTTTATCGCGATAATTCATCTAGTATTTTCCAATCCGATGCTTCATCTAATTTCTTCAAGTCGTTTTTTGTCAGTTTTATATCAAGAGCGCCCACATTTTCTTCTAATTGCTCTATTGTATTTGCTCCTATGATCGGTGCTGTTATGCTTTCTTGGTGCACTACCCAACTGATCGCTATTTGTGCCATTGTTACTTCTTTCTCTTTTGCTATTTTCTTTATTGTTTTTAGCGTCTCAAAGTTCCTGTCTTTGAAGTAACTTCTTTTTACTCCTTCTACTCGAGGTGTTTCTGGGAGTTTTTCTTTCCCGTATCTTCCTGTGAGGAATCCTGTCCCGAGTGGACTGTAGGATGTCACGCCTAGTTGATATTTTTCCACTAGTGGCACTATGTCTTGTTCGTAGGTATGCCTTTTTGCCATGTTGTAAACTGGTTGTAGCACCTCGTATCTCTCAAGCCCATACTTATCACTTACCCATAACGCTTCCATGATTCTCCATGCTGGATGGTTTGATGCTCCTGCGTAGTGTATTTTTCCTTGTTCAATGAGTGCTGTGAATGTTCTCATTGTTTCTTCTACTGGTGTTTCCGCATCAAATGTATGAGTAAAGTAGATGTCCACCCAATCTGTTTGTAATCGTTTCATGCTTCCCTTCAATGCTTTGTGTATGTGTTTTCTCGAGAGACCGCGGTCGTTCACATTCTCACTCATCTCCCCATAGAGTTTTGTTGCTAATACTATGTCTTCTCGATTTCCTCTTTCTTTAATCCAATTACCTATAATTTCCTCTGATCTCCCGGGGTAGCCACCTTCCCCCCATTTCCCATAGATGTTTGCTGTATCAAATGCATTTATTCCTAACTCTACAGCTTTATCCATCATTTTATGTGATTGTTTCTCATCTATTCTCCATCCCATGTTCGTTGATCCTAGTACTACTTGTGAGATCTTTATTCCGGTATTCCCTAACTTAACATACTTCATAGTATTATTGCAGAAAGAGTTTATATTAACTTTTTGGTTAATTAATTAAAAGAATATCTCAGTATAATATTCTCATAATTTTATTTAAAGGTTTCGCGAGGAAAACATTTTATTCTCAATGGTTTGTTTCAAAGGTAGATGAATATGAAGAAAAAGACACTCTTGAAAAAAATGCGATATAGACGTAAACACTGGGATTCAACTATTGAAGCTATTATTAAGAAAGGCTTAGAGAAGGAAAGTATCTCAGAAAAATGGCACGTTAAAGATTCTATCGCCCATATAACATGGTATGAAAAAGAACTACTTGCAGCTTTAGAAAATAAATCCATTGCTGAAAGCGAATTTTGGAATATGAGTGTTGAAGACCGCAATGAAATGATTTTCAATAAAACACAAGAAAGCACTTTTGATGAAATACTAAAGGAATCTAAAAACGCTTTTGATGCATTACTTACAAAAATTAAGTCGCTAAGTGATGAAGAGCTCAGTTCAGACGTTTACATTAAAAGAAAATCAGGAACACGCATTACTTGGGATTTCATTGGAGGAATTACTTTCTGGCATTATGAAGATCATGAGGATCTCTTCATAGAACTTTTTGATTTAGATTATGGTCTTTAATTAGATACTAAATTTCTTTAAGAACAATTTCCCCATTTGGTTCTACTTCTTGATAGATGATTCCAGAAAATCTGTAAATTTCTGTGCTCAAATTCTTCCAGCAATTTACATCTAACCAAGCTTTTCCACAGGTATGTTCTAGGAATTCTTCCACAGTCCAATTCCATTCCACTGGCACTTGCGGAAGCAATAACCCACTTCTCCCACCACTTTTCACAATCAAACCATCTCGTCCGATTTTTATTTTCTTGAGATACTCTTTCGGATCTTTTACTTGCATGAGCATTGGTGGTGTTAGAATTGTTACTTCGATCATTATTTCTTTCATTTCTTCTATTTCCACTGTTGGAAACCGAGGATCACTTACTGCAGAGCTTTTCGCTGCGTCTATTGTTGCTTGAACCAAGGGATAAACTGGTGTTGGAAAGCCTATACATCCTCGTAGTTTTTTATTCCCTTTATCGTCTGGTTTGTTTAATGTCACAAACACTCCGGATTCCTCTAAAAATTTCGCAGGAGTGCCTTCTGGCTGTGTGAGAAGTTTTTGAAAAGTCAAGTAATTCAAAATTGATTTTCTGGCTAAAGTTATGAGGAATTTTCCATCTTCCAAAGTATAGCTTGGTTCTTCGTTTTCTTTCATTTCATTCCCACATTTACTTTTTTGAGCTTTAATTTGATTAATTACTATTTAGTCTTCAGTGGATTTATCGAGTTCTATTATTTCTCTGCAATCTTTCAAAGTATTACCCATTTTTTCCCAATGAGAACCCCGCCAGTATATTTGTGAGCATTCTGGGTTTTTGCATATCCAAAATTCTTTGTAGTGTAATTGTGTTATTTCTGATATTTGATCTAGGATTTCATTACTATCGATTACTCTTATCTCCGAATTACATATCGTACAACGAGGTAAAAATTCTTCTGGGAGAGCTAATTCAACCCCTAACTCTTTGTGTAAAATTATCAGTCTCTCCTCTATAGTAGGAGCATCTATTGTCACTGCTTGTAATCCTAGTTTTTGTGCTCTCCTTTTCAAATCCTCGTCTCGAGTTAGGATAATTCTATTTTCTTCTTTTGCCAAATGTATGAAGTCTTGATCCACAAAATCTTGATCATATACAGCATCATACCCAAGCATTCTTAGCCATCGAGCTAATCGATGATACATTTGATCGACAACGAATTTCAATGCTCTATCTTTTTTCGAAGAGATGGTTGTTCACTCCTCATCATCAATTAATTTGTCCTGTAATACGACATCATACTCTCTTTCTAAGATTTTTCCAGCATTTGCCTTTGAAATTATATAATCATCTTCTTTTGACAAGAAACCATTTACAAGAACGTATTTTGGTGTGTAGAGGACTTCCCTACCGTCGAATGGGGTCCACTTTGCTTTTGATTCAAAATTCTCAGCATTTATTTTTCCTTTTTCCTTTGCGACTACCACAACATCTGCGAAATTTCCCTGCTTTAGTTCTCCTCGATTTTTGATAGCCATTAGTTGTGCAGGATTTACTGTTAACGCTGGTATTAATTTCTCAAAACTTATTTTTCCTTTTACTGCTGCTGTAAACATCAATGGGAGCATAGTTTCTAATCCATGTATTCCTGAAGCAGCTGCTTCAAATTCACAGTGTTTTTCTTCATATGAATGTGGTGCATGATCTGTGGCTATTATCTTTATTACTTGTCTGTTCAAGGCTTCCCATAATGCTGTTTGATCTAACTGTGTTCTTACAGGGGGCAAGCATTTTGCTTTTGATTTCATCTTTCGCAAATCACTCTCGGTTAGGAAGAGATGATGAACACAAACTTCACTTGAAAGATTGTTATTATCTTGATTCTTTTCAATCAATTCAACTGTTTTTTTCGCTGTTACATGAGAACAGTGCAGAGAGTTTTTGCTAGTTTTACTTAATTCTATGAAATCCTTCAATGCTTGTGCTTCATCAATTTGATTATGAGCTCTTAAGAATGCATCAATCACAGGCATGTTTTTTTCCAGTAGCAATTTTTCATTTCTGTCTGCATACCCATTATCTGGATGCACAATCAAGGGTATTTTATATTCTGCTTGGGATTTCAGCAATGCAAGTAATTTTTGATTGTCTTTTGGCGGATAAATAGGTGATGCAGGATAAATCTTGAAACCAAATATTCCTTCTTTAAAAAGCGGAATGATCTCCTTTGCGTTTTCTGGTATTAAAGAATAAAATCCAATATTTGCAGCTGCCTTTTCTTGAATTATTTGCTTTTTAGTTTTTACTCGTTGTGCAGTATTAGTAGGTGGTTTGTTATTAGGCATATCCAGAACAGTGGTTACTCCGCCTGCAATTGCAGATCTTGTTCCAGTTATCATTGTTTCTTTATATTTTTGCTCGAAATCTCTGAAATGCACATGTATGTCTATTAATCCTGGTAAAATGAGAGCTCCTTTAGCATCTATTCTGGTTGAAGCTTTTGGGAGTGAGGGTTCTTTTCCAACTTTAATGATTCGATCCCTTTCTATTGAGATTCCTCCTTCTAAGAATCCCTCTGGGGTGAAAAGTTTCCCATTTATTATATTAGTGTCAACAGTCACTGAAAGAACTCCTCAAGTGCTCTCCTTTGCCATTCTTCTTAGTAATTCACTTTTTTTAGTGAATAGATTGCATTGATCCATTCTTATTTCTTGCCTTCGACGATAGCTTTTGTTATATCTGTTAGTGTGACAATTCCTACTAGTTTCTCTTCTTTGTCAACTACAAATACTCCTTTGTAATTTGTTTCTTGAAAGACTGTGATAAGATCACATAAAGGAGCGCTTTCATCGATTATTGGTGGATCTGATTTCATAATTTGTCCTATATAGAATTCATGGAGTCTAGTTTTTTGATGTTTTATTGAGAATTGTTCTCGAAATCTTGCTAATGCATCTGCAAGTGTAGCATCATCTATAATTCCTACAATTGTACTTTCTTCCATAACAGGTAAAACACTGAATTTCTTTTCCATCATAGTGTTTCGAGCGGAAATGACTCGTTCACTTGCAGTTATCATGACTGGTTCTTCTGTCATTAGCTCTTTTACTTTTATTTTCTTGCATGAATCATAAACTTTCAAAAGATCGAATTTTCTCATAACCCCAATTAGTTTTTCGTCTTCCATGACAAGTAAACTTGAAACTCTGTTCTCATACATCATATTGGCTGCTGTTTCAACATCCTCATTTTTATCAATGGTTAAAATAGGATAAGTCATTGCACTTGAAACACGCAAACTCTTAGGAGAAATTCCATCTGTTTTATAAGTTCCTAATCTATTTGCAACATCGCGGAAGGATATAATTCCCACCGGTTTTTCACCTTGAATTACAATTAGTCTCGAGGTGTCTTTCTTCTTCCTCATGAGATTCAGAGCATTTTGTAGGGTCTGATCTTTTTCTATTGTTTCAAATTCAGTTGACATTACTTCTGAAACTTTCATATAATTTCCTCCTAGAAATTACTGTATATCTCCTGATTTTTTTTCTCCGTTTTTTTGAGCGTTAATCACTTTTTATGATTTACGATAACTCATCTATTCATCTAAAGCTTGGCAGTCACTACATAAAGCTTGATCATCAGAGTTGTAAATTGGTTCATTTTCATTCCATTCGCCACATATAGAACAGTAAAATCCTAAAGATAAATCTGGGGGATTCAACTCTGAATCTTTGTCATAGTCTTCATCTGCGAGATCTATGATATCATCTTCTGTTTTTGATCCAAAACCAATTTTTTCATATTCAAGGGCAATTTCTAGTAACCCAGGTGCAATTCTCAGCAAATCTCTGTAAGTTACTATGCCTACTACGTTGTTTTTTTCC
Organism: Candidatus Heimdallarchaeota archaeon; assembly: GCA_019058165.1. GTDB lineage: Archaea > Asgardarchaeota > Heimdallarchaeia > JABLTI01 > JABLTI01 > JABLTI01. Next base: position 4,691 of record JAHLVZ010000053.1, on the reverse strand, counting down.
ACAATGATTAATCGTCTAATATTCAATTTAGCCATAAGGGACATTGCTTTTGCAACATCTAGTGATGGATTTGCAGAGACTACTGGTTTGGTTGCTATCTCATCAACAATAACAGTTGATGGATTCTTGCCTATTGCAACAACTCGAGTAACGATATCTCTTTCTGTGATAATCCCAAGGGGAGTTTTCTCACCTTTTCTTGGTTGTATAATGACACAACCTACTTCTTTCTTCAACATTAATTTTGCTGCTTCTTCTACTGTTTGATCTGGATAGATTGAAAAAACAGTAGAGGTCATTACCTCTGATACTTCCATTTTAACTCGGGAGTCAGAAGAGATATTATTGTGCATTTAGGCAAACATCTCACAAAATTCCTTAAGGAATATTAAATGCCTTTCTTATTATAAATTGTTTGTGAATAAACTAAAGTTTCAAGATAAAATTAATTCATTCTTTAAATCAAAACTATATTATTGGAAAGATTTTTGATAGAAGAGCAGAGATTGTTATTTGTGTCAATGAAGAGATCTGACAAGTTGAATCAGGATCAATGCTTGGCTAGCACCTGGTGATGACTGATCATAGTTACTCCGAGACACACTAGTTTTACTCGGTAGGTGCTATACCTTTCCAGACTGCTTTAGTTATTTGAATGTCTTGAACAGCTACTCCAGTTAGATCGGCAATTGTTATTTCATCATCTGATTGTCTGTATAGTGTTTTATTTGGAATGATTATCCCTAATTCGATTAAATCTTCTTTCGCAATCATTCCTGACTTCAAAGCATGATAGCTTTCTCCCCGACTCTGAACCTGATCTATACTATCAACTACTATTCGATCTGCTTTTCCTAGAATTGCAGCATCAAGCTCCTGTTTTTCCGGAGTGTCCGAACCCATTGCGGTAATATGTGTTCCTTTTACAATTTGATCAACATGGATCAAAGGTTTTCTTGAAGGAGTACACGTTACAATGAAATTACAGGATGAGGTAATATCCTTTGATTGCATTGTTGTTTCTATTTTGTAATCTTGTTTTTCCATTTCCTTTTTGTAATCTTCTAACTCTTGCTGATCAATACCCCAAACTATAACGTCATTACAATCGATAATCCCTTTGAGATATTCCAGCTGCATTCTTCCTTGAACGCCTGCACCAAAAATTCCAATTCGAGTCACTTTTTTGGGTGCTAAATACTTTGCAACAACTGCCCCTGCAGCAGCTGTTCTTACATTAGTTAAATGTCCTTCATCAAGTAATACCGAAATTAGTTCACCTGTTTTTTGATTGAAAAGAAGCATTAATCCGTCATAACTTGGAAGACCTATTTTTGGATTATTATAGAAACCTGATGCGATTTTAATTACATAAAAATCATCATTTTTAATGAAACCATATTTTATGTGAGCTTCCCCGGGAGGATCTTCAAAAATCATCTCACCTACAGGAGGAACCACAACGTTCCCTCGAGAGAATGCAACAAAACCATCCTCTATTTCTTGAATTGGATCTATGTTTCTTAATATTTCTTTTATTTCTTGAAGGTCAACTATCTTGGTCATTTCAGTCAAATCCAAGCATATTGTTTCTGAAATCAATATCGTTTGTTACCTCTTATTCTTTTTGTTGAAAAAAAATAAAGATTGATACAGACATCTAGAAACTGGTGAACTCAAAGTGAGTGAAGAAAGCAAAACCATTTCTATAGATGAAGCAGCCTTAGAAGTAGAAATTGCAATTAAGAGATTAGCATTAATGCATCTATCTTATGCTAAAGTTTTGATTGATGAATTTGGTAAAAAGAAGGGAAAAGAACTCATTATAAAAGCAATTGCTGTATATGGTACAAGAATCGGTGAGAATACAGCTAAAGGAGCTAGGGACTTACCAAGATTCAGCGTTCATAAAGAAGTCTTTCAAAATGAAATGGGAGAATATATCGTTAGAGGATGCGCACTAGCAAAAGTATTCAAAGAATATGATGAATTGGAATTAGGAGCACTGTATTGTTATGTTGATCCCGCTAAGAGTATGGCTACAGATCCTTCACAGAAAATAATTCACAAAACATGTGAAGCTTGTGGAGATGATAAATGCACACTTGCTGTCGTAGAAACTACAGAGAAAGACCGTGAAATTTTCGATAAAAAAAATGAGGATTTAAAACATCTAAATCCATACTTAATTAGAGAATGATAAAATAGGTGAGAAATTATGTCTGATGAAGAATCAGATCCAATTAGGTTGATATCAGAGAAAGAACCAACAGATAACGAAATACTAGCGTTCGTTGGAAAAGCAGGAGATGCTTGGAAGGAGATTACTGCCTTTCTTAATGACAATTACGATTTCGTACTTGAAAAGAGGAATTATGGTGAGAAATGGGGTTGGGCGATTCGTTTTCGCAAGAGCAATAAAACCTGGTGTGCACTTTACCCATTAAAAGATTGCTTTACCACCCAGATTATTTTTGGTAAGAAAGAAGTAGAGAAGTTTCAAGCAGCAAGAGATGATTTTAGTGAGTTCGTATTAAATAAATTCGATAATACCAAACAGCTGCATGATGGTCGTTGGATGTTTTTCACGGTAGAAGATTCTATCCTAATTGATGATCTAAAGAAATTAATGAAGATTAAGCCTAATGTGTAAGCCTTCAGTATCTTATGTGTTCAATTCCCTTTGTTTGACCAATATGCCCAACTTTTTCTTTGAAGGTCCAAAATTCCCCACAGCCAGCAAGCATCCCAAAAAATGGTTTGGATTCCGGAATCAATCGCCCTTCATCATCTGTTACTCCAGGATGAACTATGGTACGAAGAACCTCTGCAAAGAAAACTGTTCGTTTAGGCAGTAGATCATGAGAGGATATAACTCGACATTCCAAGATTATTGGAGCTTTGGCAATGCCGGGTGCATTAATCTTTTTAGATTGCACTCGAGTTAACCCAGCTCGAGCAAATTTATCATCTCGTTCTGACGCACACATATCAATTATATCAAAAGCTTCTACCCATGAAGCATCAGGTACATTTAATGTGAATTCACCATGTTTGTTTATTAGATCTAAAGCAACTTGGTAGTGACCTGAAATAGCACTTTTTTTACCAACGCTTATACCAACTTGAGGAGGTGTTCCTTCAAGAACAAAGGTCCAAACACAGGTTAAATCATCCTTTGTTTTCTCATCACCTTTTACTCCTAGAATTATCGCAGGAACAGGTGGAAGCATTGGTCCTGGTTCTGAAAGTTCAATATGATGATTTTCCTTTTTTAGATTATTTTTCATGAAAATATCTCCAAATTATCAATTAAAAATCAGAACTGTTAGAGATCCCTTTTCCCACATTTACTACCCCATCGAGCGATTACTTCTTCATCCATATAAACCTCAATTATTTCACAGATATTTGGACAATCTTTGCACTCAAATCCCTTTGTTTTATATTGAATGTCTGGAATTTGCCAACCAACGAATTTCGTTTTTGCTACAGGATTTTTAACCTTTTTATTCAATGCGAGAATAGCAGCACCAATAGCTCCCATAACTCCAAAGTTTTTAGGAACGATTAATTCATCTTTATGGCTTATCTTTCCTGATTTTATAAGAGAACGTCTGAAAGCATCCCTTATACCAATGTTAGCTGCAACTCCACCTTGGAACATAATCGGCCCACGAATATCCTTTCCTTTTCCAACATTATTCAAGTAATTGCGTACTAATGCTTCACTCAAGCCACGAATAATATCTTCAACTGGGTGACCAAGTTGTTGCTTGTGGATCATATCTGATTCTGCAAAAACTGTACAACGCCCTGCAATAGCAACAGCGTTATCTGATTTACTTGCCAATCCACCAAAATCCTCGATTGGAATTTCAAGACGATTTGCTTGTTGATCAAGAAATGAACCGGTTCCAGCCGCACAAACGGTATTCATGGCAAAATCGACTGGCACACCATTTCTTATTAGTATGATTTTACTATCTTGTCCACCGATCTCCATAATTGTTTGTATTTCAGAATTCTCATGGAGAGAAGCAAGTGAATGAGCAGTAATCTCGTTTCTTACTACATCAGCACCGACTAATAATCCTGTTAATTGCCTTGCACTTCCAGTTGCACCTACGCCATCGATTTGAAAATCCTCGCCAACCATCTCTTTTAAGAGAGTAACTCCTTTTTGAATTGATTGTATTGGTCTTCCTTCAGTACGAATGTAAACAGACTTAATTAGCCTCTTCTGCCCATCAATAATTGCAAGATTTGTACTTATAGAACCCACATCTACTCCTAAATAGAACTTTTCAGATTCATCTTTTACTGAGAGTTCTTCTTCGATATTTTCAATTAATTCCTCGCCAGTAGGGGATTCAGTGATAACTAATTCTGGTTCAGTTGGACAATTACAATTTTTAGTCATAATTAAATTTCTCCCAAGATATTTTTTCTGGTGGTTTTCCAGCTCGTTCATTTTCACGTTTTATTTTTAACATATCAACAAATGCTTCTAATCTTGTTTGATATCCTGTTTCACCAGTTTGTTCATCTACAACCATAGGAAGAACAGGCATACCAATATCATGTGAAACAACAGGAATGACAGTTTGAGCACTTAATTCAGGCATGCAACTAAACGGCCAAATATGGACCATCCCATCCCAACCTAATTCCCGTAACAAGATTGTTGC
>JAHLVZ010000217.1 GCA_019058165.1 Candidatus Heimdallarchaeota archaeon | reverse complement strand
AATAGATAGGAGAGGTGTTTTACTTCTAACTTTAGTACCAGTTGTTGGGATGATGTTAGTCTTTAATACTGTAGGTTTCGTTGGTGGTAATCCTTTCATTTCTGTATTTACAATTGTAATTCAATCATTAATTATTGTATTATACATTGTTAGTTATGTGTTAGCAACTAAACTTGCTAAAAATAACAACACTAATACTGATTCATTGAATGAGAAGTCTTCAGGAGTTTGAAAAAAAAACCCCAATGTCTTTTTTTTTAAATTTGAATAACTTTTAAAAGAACAACATTAGCTGTTATTTTATGAACGAAAAAATTATTCCTCCAATAGCTAAAAAAGAATCGAAAATTACAGAGATTTTTGATCAAAAATTTGATGACAATTATTTCTGGCTTAGAAATAAGGAGAATCAAAAAGTTATTGATTATTTGACTGCTGAAAATGAATATACCGCGGAAATAACCAAACATCTTGACACTTTTAATGAAAATCTATTTGATGAAATGAAGAATAGAATCAAAGAAGATGATGAAAGTGTACCATACAAACTCAGTGATTACTATTATTATACTAAAAACGAGAAGGGTAAGGAGTACAAGATTTATTTTAGGAAGCATTTGAATTTAGATGCTGAAGAAGAAAAAATTCTAGATCTTAACGAATTATCTGAAGGTTTAGATTATTATTGGCTTCAAAGATACAAGATAAGCCCTAATCAAAAGATCCTAGCCTATTCATTTGATAATACTGGGTACGAGAAATTCATCATACAAATTAAGGATCTTGAAACTGGAGAAACAAGTACTCCAGGCATGGAAAATGTTGGTTGGAATCTTGAGTGGGCTGATGATACAACAATTTATTATACTCTCAGAGACGATGCTCAAAGAGCTTATGCGGTAAAGAGACATATTCTTGGCACTCCTGCTGAGGATGATGTATTTATTTTTGAAGAAGAGGATATTACTCGACGTGTATCAATCTGGAAAAGTAAAGATAAGAAATACATTTTCGTTAATTCAGAATCAACATTAAGCTCAGAGGTTCGATTTTTGGATCTTTCCAATCCTTTAGGGGAGTTTGTTGTTTTCTATCCACGGGAAAAAGAACATGAATACAACATTACCCATAAAGATGGTTATTTCTATATTGTAACAAATTCTGATGATTCAACTAATTTTAAGTTGATGCGTTCTGCTGTAGATAAGATTAGCAAGGAATTTTGGGAGGAGATTATTTCTCATAATGAAGATGTTCGTCTCTTATGGACTGAAGCTTTTGAGAATTTTCTGGTCATTCATAAAAGACATGAAGGTTTGAAAAAAGTAGAAATCTTTTATGGAAAAGATAATGAGAGAAATCATGATTTAACATTCCCTGAACCTATCTATGGTGTCTGGAGTGGAGATAATTTTGTATACAATTCAGATATTGTTCGATTAGAATATACTTCACTTATAACACCAAAATCAGTATTTGATTATCATGTTAATGACAAACAGCTTGAGTTAATGAAAGAGGAAGAAGTGAAAAATTACAACAAAGAAGATTATGTTACTACAAGAAAATTTGTTAAAGCACGTGATGGTGTAAACGTTCCAATTTCTATCGTTCATAAAAAAGAACTATCTTTACCCGCCCCAACAATGCTCTATGCTTATGGTTCTTATGGTTATCCAGTTGATACTAATTTTTCCCCTACAATAGTTAGTTTGATAGAACGTGGCATGATTTACATCATTGCACATGTCAGAGGTGGTGGAGAACTTGGTCGGAAATGGTATAATGATGGTAAGATGCTCAAAAAAATGAATACCTTTACTGATTTCATTGATTGTGCTAATTATCTCATTAATAATAAAATTACAACTAGTGAGCAATTAGTTGCTCAAGGAGGAAGTGCTGGTGGTTTGCTAATGGGTGTAATAATGAATATGCGACCTAAATTGTTTCATTTAATCATTGCTCGAGTACCATTTATTGATGTCATTAATACTATGCTAGATGAAAGTATTCCCTTGACTGCTCTGGAATGGGATGAATGGGGTAATCCAAAAATAAAAGAGCAATTTGAGTATATGTTACAATATTCTCCCTATGAGAACATAGTAAGAAAAGATTACCCACATATCCTAGTAACAACTGGATTAAATGACCCAAGAGTTGCTTATTGGGAACCAGCAAAAATGGTTGCTAAACTACGAGCACTAAAAACTGATGAAAACATTTTGATCTTGAAAACTAATATGGGTGCTGGACATGGCGGAGCTTCTGGTAGATATGAGAAAATGAAAGAAACAGCGTTCATTTATGGATTCGCTCTTGATAAAGTAGGTTTAGTAAAATAACTGAGCCTATCATCTTATTTTCTCCGATTTTCTAGTAACCTTTTTCAAAAATGGAACTAAACTATTCTTGGTGGTTATTTGGCTCTATATGCTTTGGTTTATGTTTGCAGTCTATTTATGATTGGAAGAAATGTTATTTCATTAGCAACTAAAATCAAAGATTTACTTACTAAAGAAAAAAGATTGGAGTTCAATGAATCGAAATCACAATACTTCCTATATGCAGCATTAATTCTTACTGCTGTTTTAGGAATTATTTGTGGTATTGGATTGCTATTCCCAAATCAAATATTTGGTTATTATCTATTCATCATAGTTTCCGGAATGATGATTTATTCCTATATTAGCTACGCTGGAAAAACATTCGAAGATAAGAAATGGATTATGTTTGTTGTTTCAATCCTAGTAATTATTCTAATTATAATTCTTGCAGCACTTCTTATCTTCTACATGGCAACAGGTATTATTGACTAAAGAATCAAATAATACCTTTTTTTTCTCTGTAATACTAAAGATTTATTATTCTCAAGTTTTCAGATAAATAATTATGAAATCTGTTGAGCTTATTTGCGAGAAATACGCAATTCAAAATGCATTAGAGCATGGAGAAGCACAAGTTGGATCTATTATGAAAATTATCATGAAAGATAATCCTGAGTTACGAAAAGAAGCCAACAAAGTGAAAGATATACTCGAGAAGAAAGTAGAGTATGTTAATGCCTTGAAAAAAGAAGAGATACAACAATTAGCTCAACAAAAATATCCAGAAATCTTCAAGGAAGAAGAAGTAACTGAAACTGCAGAAGACGTTGATTTCATACGAAAAATCATTAATGAGGATATGAAAACAGGGAAATTCGGTGGACGTGTTCACACTCGATTTCCTCCCGAACCAAATGGCTATTTACACGTCGGCCATTCAATGTCAATTAATCTTAATTATGGTATTGCAAAGGAATACAAAGGGAAATTCAACTTACGTTTCGATGACACAAACCCAGTTAAAGAAGAAGAGGAATACGTCAAAGCAATTGTTGAAGATGTAAAATGGCTTGGAGCAGATTTTAGAGATGAAGTATTGTTTGCTTCTGATTACTTTGATCAATTCTACGATTATGCTATCCAACTGATTAAGAAAGGAGTAGCATTTATTGATGATTTAAGTGTAGAAGAAATTCGGGAACAAAGAGGTAGCTTGACTGAGCTCGGAAAAGATAGTCCCTATAGAAATAGGTCAATAGAAGAAAATCTAGATCTTTTCATTCGTATGAAGGATGGAGAATTTCCGGAAGGTGCGAGAGTTCTTCGAGCAAAAATCGACATGCAGCACCCAAATCTCATGATGAGAGATCCAGTAATTTATAGAATTCTTCACAAATCACACCACAACACAGGTGATAAATGGTGCATTTATCCAACTTACGATTGGGCTCATGGTCTCGAGGATTCTATCGAAGGAATTACTCATTCTATTTGTACCTTGGAGTTTGAAGTTCATAGACAATTATATGATTGGTATTTAGATCAACTTGATGATGAAAAAGGCAAACCAATTTATCATCCTCAGCAAATTGAGTTCGCTCGCTTGAATCTTTCATACCTTGTTCTTAGTAAGAGAAGACAATTACGCCTTGTTAAAGAAGGATATGTGAACGGTTGGAATGACCCTCGAT
>JAHLVZ010000052.1 GCA_019058165.1 Candidatus Heimdallarchaeota archaeon | reverse complement strand
GTATTAACGGTGGCAGCATAATTAGCAGCATGGATGGCGTGATTAACAACATGGGTGGTTGCAGCTGCGTGTCCTGCAGCACGAGCAACTGCGCGAGCTACACCTTCTTCAGCATCACGGGCAGCAGCGTGAGCAGCGAATGCTGTAGTACGAACTTCTCCTACAGAGATCTTACCAAGTACCCATGCACACCCTGCTTCTATTGCTTTTCTAGGTCGATTGTCTTTTGGATACTTTTCTTCAAAATATGATAATACATGCTCCGTACAGTCAGTCGCCCAGATTACTAATGTTTTGTGGTCTATCTTACCGGTTAACTCTGTGATTTTCTTTTTTATGTCTTCTTCCCCTTCTTTATCAACAAAACTAACTTTTTTCAATCTAATCCTCTTTACAATTGAATAAGCAAATTTGAGATATAATTCTTTTTTCATTTAAATAAAATTCTCTATATTGAATTAATCTTCTAGCCCTACAAGAAGAAATGAGAAAAAAATCCTCTTTCTTGTTTCAACTGTTGAAGTTTTAACACTAATATCAATTTATAAAGAAACTAATAAAAATGAAATTATTAGATTATTACTTAACAGATGCTAGGTTGAGAATACAATGAGAATAGGGAAAACAAATGCTAAAGCAATAATTGAATGTGTAAAAGCAATAGACTCTCTTTCATCAGATTCAAAAATGCTGATTACCTCTGAAAAATTACATGAGTTTCTAAGAATGAGTTTTGAGTATGTGAATGATGCAATTGAAGCAGCTATAATGTTACAATTTATCAATAATGGCACTAAACTAACATTGTCTTCTAATGGAAAGAAATTGGTTAAATCAACAACAAATCAATCACGAATAGTTTTTAGAAAGCAATTACAAAAATTACCACACATTAATCAATTAATTGACTTAATTTCTGAAGGAAATAATTTCGAAGATGCTGTTAGAAAAATCATTGTATCTTTTAACATACAAGGGAATGAAATGGAGATTTTCTATTCTTTTAGAAACTTGATGATATTTGCAAATATTATAGGAGCAGAAGGAATCATCGAAAAGGATTAAACAGTTGAAAAAAGAATTCTTGATGAGTTTCTATTCTATAATTACGTTTTATTGGAACGAACCGCTAGCCCTATAAGAAGCAGTGTGAGTCCTGTGCATCAATTATTTTTTGGAAATTTCTTCAGCCAAAATTTTTCATCTTTTCTACCAGTTGTTGACCCAATACGCGGCACTCTTCCAGAACCTTACTATTAGGACTGCCATTTGATTCAATTGTTTTACCAATCTTTGAGCCAATCCTCATTATTCTGAAAAGCTTCTCGAAAGGCTCACGAACTCTTCCACCCCCTCCGTGAGAGTAGAATAACCCATAAGGCTTATCTTCTAATCCTTGTCGATTGCTTTTTCGCACTATATATAAATCATCCACGAACATCTTTAATCCCCCTGCAATGTAACTGTAGTAATCTGGTGAACCAAAAGCTACTGCATCGAAATCTCTGAATTCCTCTATATCAAGTCGCTTTTCATTCGTGTTGATCAATGTAACTTTAGCACCTGCAGCTTGTGCTCCTTCAGCTACTGCTTCAGCCATTGCTTTAGTGTTGCCATATTCCTGAGAATGATAAAGTACAAATAAAGATACCATATTTTTATACCTCATTCAAGTTCTTTTTTTATCAATTCTTTCTACAATCCTTAATCATTTTGCTTGCTATATGTGTTTCTTGTATCTAGTACAGAAAATAATTGTAACTACAAACAGACTAGAAAGCAGGGGTAAGATGAATAGCCTACTACTAGAAGTGGGTACTTCTTCGACTGTATATCTAAAAATAACCAAACCCTTCGGATAATTGACTGCATAAACCAAGTCATCAACAATTTGTAGTTTTTGAGTTGCTCCAGTATCATCGAAGGAACCGACGACCTGTAAATTAGATAAATCATTAAAATCAACAACTTCGAGAGTGTTTGAATCTCCTATGAAAAGATAATTATCTTTAGTATCGACTCCTTCAGATACACTCGAAGTATCAATTTGAGTTATCTTAGTAGGATTAGTTAGATTAGAAATATTAACAAAATATACCCCCAAGACATCATTTGCTATAATTAAAAGATCGTCTTTTAGATGAAAATCATATGTGTTCATTACATCAGCGTACAGACCAATAAAGACTGGTGTAAGAGGATCTGTAACATTAAGGAAAACTATTCTTGAACCAGATGCTCCCCAATAAGCAATAAAAGCTATGTTATCGCGAATAGTACAAACATTTGGAATACCTGTTGCATTATACTGAGATATTTTCTGAGGATTTGTTGGATTAGAGACATTGAGAAGTAAGACTCCACCATCAGTTTTAGTTACTATTGCTACATCATTCGCTACAAAAGCAGCTCCAACTTCCACACCATCGTTGTATGAACCAACTTCAGTCAAATTAGTGGGATCAGTAAAATTGACGATTCTTAAACCAGAATCCCAGCAAGCAACAAAGGCGTAACCTTGAGCAATATGAAAATAATGAGCAAGAGAAAGCGGTTGATTATCTAATAGTATGGGCTCAGAAACATTGGATACATCAAAAACACTTAATCCTCCATAATAGTCAGAAACTAATACTAGATTACCGGAGAGCTGAACATCAAAAGGAGCATTTCCAGTATTAATCTCACTTAGTTTTTCAAAGCTAATTATCACGTTATTGGTACTACTATTAACAGGTATTATATTAAGAATAAAAATAAGGAGAACAAGACCCATTTTGAACCTAACAAGTTTCATAATAAAATAACTGACACTCATTTTAAAATGAATTGTATTACTCTTGGAGAATTGGGCTTCTAAATCTTAATTCGCTTTTTCCAGACTTAAAAGTTCAACATCTTAATTCTACTAGTAAATCAAAATAAATAAATTACTTAAGAAAATTTAAAATGAAATAATTTAATAACACTAATTAAAGGATAAGATAATTTTTAGTGGTGCAAAATAATGGGACCTATTAAATTTAAGCTTCATGAATTTACCAAGACAATTGTTGAAAAAGATAAAGATATCTTTAGTGCAATCCTATCAATTTCAACTGGTAATGGAAAATTCAACTGGTCAAGCGCAGTAGGAATTACTAACAAGGAAAAAGAAATTGTAATGACTCCTGAAACACCATTTTTCATTGCAAGCATTACTAAAATGTTTACAGCAACTATTATGATGAAATTTTATGAAGAAAAGAAAATTGATTTAGATGCTCCTATAGTTAATTTTCTGCCCGAGGTACTTGTGAAAGGAATTCATATTTACAAAGGGGTTGATTACACAGATTCAATCACTGTCAAGCATTTGTTAAGTCACACCTCTGGTATTGCTGATTATTATCTTGAAAAACCTCAAGGCGGAACGAATTTCTTTAACTTTATTTTAAATAATCCTGAGAAACCCTATTCAGTAGATCAGACAATTGCTCTTGCACGTGACACACTTGGAGCTAATTTTAAACCTGGAACAAAAACAAAATACTCAGACACTAACTACCAGCTTTTGGGGAAAATAATTGAATCAGTAGAAGGTAAAAACTTACCTCAAGTATTTCATGATTATATTTTTTCTCCTTTGAATTTGAAAAATACTTGGTTCTTTAAACAGTCAGAACCAATAGAGAAGCTCAACATACCTGTAGCTGAGTTTTATTTTAATGATCAATTAATATCCAATAATAGACCGTTTGAATCTTCATGGGCTGATGGAGGATTGATTTCAACAACTAATGATTGTTTGACTTTTCTGCGTGCTCTACTTACTGGTAAGATTATTGATAAAAAAGTAACACTTCCCTTGATGCATCAATGGAGAGGAATTGACTTTCCATTAAAATATGGTTTCGGAACAATGTATATTGAATTACCAATATTTATGACTATGTTTAGAAAACTTCCCTCATTAATCGGTCATCTTGGTTCCACGGGTGCTTTTCTTTTATATGCAAAAGATTTTGACTTGTATATAGCTGGATCTATTAATCAAGCAAATTCTCCTTCGAAACCAATTAGATTAGTGTACCAACTACTAAATATAGTAAAAAAGACATTTCCAATTACAGCTGAATGAATAAAATTAGATTTTTCAATTTGATTGATGGGTTTTACTTGAGAGGTAATATTTAATATTAGCGAAAATAAATTGAGAAAAATAGTCCATGTTAGACTACTTTTCATTTTACTTTTTGGCCATTTGTAGTTATGTCTGTGAAATCCTCTAGTAATAGATCCATGGCAATTTGTTTTATTTTTAATACTAGTTCTGTGGCAATAGTTTCTTCTGCGAATTCTACAAGCAAACTAAGCTTATTTACACAAGTAACTGCACCAATAACTAAATTGACTGTTGCTAAAGGAAATCCTCCTCCTGGATGCACAATCATACGATCCAATTCTAGATCTCCATATTTTTGTGGAAAGTCCATGCGTGTGAGGTTTGTTACTGCTGTGCCCATTATCATATTCTTAACAGACTCTGCTTGTTCACGTTTGAGAAGAGATAATACGACATCTTCGCGTTTGCTAAAGGATGATATTTTTTCAAATCTTGAAAAGTTTGATGGAACTAATCCTCCTAAAATTTTATAATTTCTGGCTTCCGATATGCCTGGTTCTAAACTATCAATTGTAATAGGATCTTTGAAGAAATTCTTGATTGTATAGAGTTTTGTTATTCTCTTGTGAAATGCTCGTACATTGTCCCAGAAATCCATCTTAAGATTATATTTGAATTTGGTTGTAACAACACCGGCATAAAAACCAATATTTTCCTCAATTGGAGGTTCGAGGTACTTTCGAAGATTCACTCCTATACCAGCTTTTGAGAGAAATAGTTTTTCACCAAGAACAATATTCTGCGCACCGATAAAAGCAGCAGCCAAGGCAGAATTAACAGTTACTTTTTCTCTCCGACAATTCTTGACCAATCTCTCGGTCTGAGCTTCTGTCAATTCTAATGAGATTGTTTTATGAGTGAAATTTTCCCAATAAGCCTTGTGGAGATTCAAATAATCCAACTGATCAAAATGAACCCTTTCTTGTTCCCATTTTTGGTTAATTCGCCTTAAAATCCAAAGTATTACTGAACTCAATTTGTGTTCAGCAGGTATGTTTTTCCGACTCATAGGTAAAGGATCTGCTAAAATTTCAGTTTCAAGTTCTTGATTTCCAAGATGATCCATGAGATCTCGAGCCAAATATGCTAGTGATAATCCATCACAGATTACATGATGACAAAATATCATAATATCTGAGATGTCCTGAGAATGGATAAAGTAAAATCGAATAGCTGGACGTTTGTAAAAATCGAAAGGTTGTAAACAAGCCTTATCATATGTCTCTATCCAAGTATTATCATTTTCTCGTGGTATAATCTCAATAGGAATTTTCGGAACTCCTTCCGATGTGAACCAGAGTGATTGATTCGCATCCAATTCAAGTCGAACTCTAAGTAGAGTATGACGTTGTTGAACTTTGTCTACCGCATCTCTTAGCATTTCTTCTGTTACTTTACCCTTAACTCGAGTAACTAATGCAACTACTGAAAATGGTGACCAGTTCAATATTCGCTCCCAAGCACTTACTTCGCGTTTGTATATTTCGCTTGTCAATGTTTTTTCCATTTTATTTCAAATCTATTTTTCGATATTCATCTTCAAACTTTCATTTGAATTATGAATGTAAGAAACTGAGGGATACTTTTATATATAAATGTTTTCTTATTTTTATAAAAATTCAGAAAATTGATGGATACGTATGAACGCAGATGATATAAAAAAGGAATTCATTCAATTTATGGAAAGCATGCATGATGTACTTTTCTTTCCGAAGAATTATTTCGGTTGTATGATGGCAGTATTCGTTGAACAAAAACCAACAACCCAAGAGCGCATTGAGAAGTTAACTGGTTACTCAAGAGCAACTATTTCTCAAATGTTGAAATTAATACAGATAAACTTCCAACTCAAAAAAATCAAAGAACCAAAAATACGAAAGAAATTCTATGCTTTTACTAATCCTCCTAGAATTTTCATGCTGAGTTTTTTTGAAATGATTATCAATACATACCAAGATAAAGTTGATTTTCTTCTTCCATTAATCGACGAGTTAAAACCTTATACGAAGAAGCATTCGCGTTTTCTTAATCTTAGAAATTTCTTGATGAAATTTCACGAGATGTCCTTAATATATCTCCAATTGTTTTCGGATACAAGAGAGGACCTTCAAGTAATGATCAAAAAAGGTCAAAAGAAAGATTCATTTAAACAAGATCAAGAATTTTTAAAGAAGTCAGAAAATCAGAAAATAATACAAGATCTAATACAACCTCCAAGTCTCCCGTCATCTTATTCTGATAAAAACGATATGTCTGATGAATTAGCTTCAAAATATACCCAAATGAAGGATAAATTCTTCCGGAAATTTAGAGAGAATCTCGCAATAGGCGAATCCCAACTAATGCAAGCGAGAAGTATAATTGGAACAGAAATATTACTAGAAAATCGTCCAATTACTCAAGCTGAAATTGAGCAAGCAACAGATTTAACTAGAAGCTTGATTTCAGATGCTTTGAGTCTTCTATTGGAATGGGGAATGATTCGTCAAATAAAAATACCTGGTGAACGGAAAAAACACTATGTGATAAATCTTTCATGGGATAGTAGACTGATTAATAGATTGAGAGTCAGCAAGAAGTATGCATTTGAAGTGAAAGCGAATATTTCAAAGCTGATAGAAAATGCTGAACAATTAAATAAGAATGAGGATAATTTGTCTTTATTGACTTTTCTGCAACATATTCAACATTCCTATGACCAATTTGGGATATATTTTGAATTGCTCGAATTAAAATTCCTCAAAAAGAGATTAGAAGAAAATCCGGTCGGTAATTAAACAACTAACCAATTGATTAATTCTTCATCGATATAATGAGCTTAAATTCCTTCAAATTCCTCGAGAGCATCTTTTGCTGCTTGGTTAATTTCTTTAACCAACCTATCAAAGAAGTGCTTGAATTCATCTTTGTAACACACAGCATTTCCCCATGGATTGAAATAAGCAACCAATTCTTCGGAATCATCTAGTATATGGAACGTTGGTCTTTTGCTTGGTCCCGGTCTTGGATTCTTCTCTATTGCTGGAGGAATTATCAATAGCTTGTATTTGTCCTTGCAATGTTTTTCAAAAAGAATGGGTATTATTTTTTCTCTCGCATCAAACTGTACTTGTAAACGTGGTGGTTCAACCATAGTAATCATCAACTATTACTTATTTATTTAGAAGTTCCTCCCAAGACAACTCTCTATTCTCTTCTATTTTCTCTTCAATGTTTTCATAGAAGAAGTACATCTCAAGTTCTTCTTGAACATCACTAGTAAGGTTATCCTGGTCATCATTTAAAGTTTGTAACGCTTTTGCGAAACGAGTAAGTAGGGGGAGAGGAAGCTTTACAACAATTTCATTGATTTGCTTTCGTAACTCATACAGTGCTAGATACAGTTCTTCCATAGTTTGGTCTAGTGTTTCAGAATCTACTTGATCCCAGTTCAGACTTGCACATTTTTCCATGAAAGCTATCTGTTTCTTAACCTGTTCTTCATTCATAAAGTCTCTACATCCACTCAAGATTAGTCAAAGAAAGCATCCAACAATATAAAAAAATATTGCCCGTGATTAACATCTCGGAATTTATTCAGGATTAAGTTCCTCAAAGAAAGTCTCTTTATTATCCTCTATTATAGGAATAATTCCTTCAGGATGAAGCTTCTCATTGCATTTAGCACACATCCCTAAAGCTTTGAGCCATTCATAGAAATGAACGAGATGAGCTGCTGCTCCACATAAGCTGCATTTTCCAACGAGATCCCCATATAAAATAGGACTGTTACAGACAAAACACTCAATGATCTCTTTCCCACAAGAGGCACAAAACTTGCCACTATCTCCTAATAATTCCTCGCAAAAATAGCATCGATAATACTCCGACATGTCTATTGCCATTTTAGCAAAATAGTGTTCAACGATAAAGTATTCAATGAATTGAAGATGCTCGGGTGAAATACTCTCGGAAGGATAGATGATTCGTTCTACTGAGAAGCCATGTTTTATCCCTAAATTTTTAGCTAATTTCACGGAAGCTGTTTGCTTCTTTTCCGAAGCATTAATACCGGTAAAATCATAGACTTTTTGATCTAGTTTCGAAACAATAACTATGGCATCATTATCGAATAGTATTCTTGGGCGTGGAGTAATTCGTTTGTATGCACCATAATCATCTAAGAGGAAATACTCTCCAAGGTTTATGCGAAATAAATTGCTCAATGTTCTACTCATTACTGACCTTCCAATAGTGATATGTAATGATTCTATACTAAAAAAGCTTAACGCTACTAGTGTTAAACTGATTCTTTTATTTGAATGCTGATATTTTGCTGTTGAATCGTGTTCTTCTCGAGTCAAACTGCTTGTCTTGAAAGAAGAAGTGAGTGCATTGAATCTACTTTTTTCTGTATAAATGCGAAATTTATAAATGAGTTGGAAACAAATTGTTCTGTATGCCCAAAGAAAAGAAATACCACACAAGAAAGATATCAGCTAATAGAATGATTCTAGCGGATTACAATGCTGTAGCTTCTTCTATGCCTAAGGTTTATGGATTAATTGAAGTAGATATTACAGATTCTTTAGCTAAGATAGAGGAAATTAAGGAAAAACAAAACTACAAGGTTTCGATGACTGCTTTTACAGCTAAATGTCTCGGAATAACTTGTCAAGTAAACAGACCATTGAACACTTTTCGCAAAGGTCGAAAACTTATCGTTTTTGATGACGTAGATGTAAGTGTAATTATTGAAATCGTTACTAAAACTGGGAAAAAGATTCCGTACAATTATGTTATCCGTAACGCGGATAAAAAAAGTGTAAGAACAATAACAGACGAAATAAGGTCTTATCAGGATAAAGTTATCACTGAAAGGGAACAATTGTCAAGAGGTCAAACCAAATATACTTCCCTTTACACTCTCTTGCCAAGATTTTTCAGAAAATGGGTAATAAGAAAAATGATTACTAACCCCTATCGATTAAAAAAATTGGCTGGTACTGTTGGACTTACTTCGATGGGAATGTTCATTAAAGGTCAAGGTGGTTGGCTCATACCTTTTCGTGACAAAACTTTGAATGTTTCCACTGGAGGTATAAAGAATCACCTTGTCTTACGTGATGGTAAAATAGAAGAACGGCAACTCCTTTGCACTGCATTTATGGTTAATCATGATATTATAGATGGAGCTCCAGGTGCTAGATTTATTTCTCATGTATCAGAATTGCTGGGTCAAACTACCTATCTAGATGACCTAGATAAGATATAGAGAAAATAAGATATAAAATTCCATAATTAAAAATTAGTGGTACATAAAAAAAGCCAGAATTCATGTGTTCTAGAGTTGACTCTTGAACTACCACCCACTGTCAGGGGATCAGGGTGATTATGCACCGGTTATGAGCGCGAATCTAATTCTGGCTAATTCTTTATCTTTCTTTATTTGATTTTTGAGTTGTTCTTTTTTGTTCATTTTTTATCACCGATTTTTTTTGTTCTTGTTATTCTTTATATTTGGTCACTTTATATGAGCAGTCTGGGTCTTTCTGACCAGCTACTTAGGCTCCAGTAATTAAAGCGAATTTAATTCTGGCTTGTTCGTAATCTTTTCTTATTTTTTGTTCGATTTTTTGTTTGGTTCTGTTCATTTTTTTTCTTCTCCGAGTTTTGTTCTTGAATATACTATCCACTAGGGTATATATAAGGCGGATTCACTTTTTAGAGACTCAAAAATAAGACTCAAGAAGAGGTCACAAGTTGTGACTAAAATACCGAAAAACGCGTTAAATCTCTTTTTCCATCGTATAAATTTCTGTTTTCTCTGTAAAACCTAGTTTATCATATAATCGATTAGCACCTGGAGTGTTGGCAGCACCAAGAATAACTATAGCTGAGGGATTGTATTTTTTCAAACGGTTTAATCCTTCACATATGACTGAAGAAGCCAATCCAAGTTTCCTGTGGTTAGAATGAGTTCCCACTGGCTCAACTTCAACAATTTTGCTTATAGGATCTAATCTGAATGTGGCAAATGCTGCGAATTCCCCGTTTGGTGCTACAGCAATGATATCAAGATTTTCATTATAAAATGTTGCAGAAGTATACTTCTTGAATAATTTCTCAGTCATCTTCAAACAATGTGGAAAAACTGCTCCAGTTACCTCTCTGTATCTTTTAAAATCCTGCTTGATATTAACACCTCTTATTACGTATCCCTTTGGCAGATTATAATCAGGAACAGGCATATCAATTGGTCGCACTCGAGTATATTCCTCTACACCAAGATTTTCATATCCTAGGTCAACGAGAAGTGACATACGATCTTCATCAGAACCTAAAACATAGAACCTGGAAATAATAGTAGGATTATCTTTTGTAATATTCAATTGTTCTTCAATCCAAAGAACTAATTTTTTTTCCAAGTACTTATGCTTAGGATGAATTTGTATCCAATTCGCTCCTGAAGCATTCATGATCGTTACTGCCACAATCTCTCGAGTATTAGGATTGGATTTAATACTTAATTCCCATATTTTTACTAACTCATCCTCTTCAACTTGATATTCTGCATCACATGGACCAAACTTTCTATTCTCAAATCTTGTTGGTGCCCAATTATGAAATGAATTTGTTAAAGTGTATGTTTCAGCAAGGAACTTTTGAATTGATTCAAAATCCTTCTCCCATGTAAAGGAACGCAATACAATTGGCATAACTAAAAGGAATAATTCCAACGATTAAAAAGTATTCAATAAATTCTCGATTTAAATGAAGAACATTTTTTAATTTTTGATTTTCCTTAAACTCATATGAATATGGCTCTCACTTCATCTGGGAAACTAAAAGCAAGGAAGTAGAAAGCTAGGATTCAGTGATTTCTCCTTTCTCTCTTTTTTCTTTTATTTAAGAATCAATTTACTAAGAAAAGATTTAATACAATATGCCCAAGTTGTTTGCTTGGAGGGTGAAGTTCATTTGAGTGAACTATCAGTGGAAACCCAAAAGTGGATTATTAGATTGGTCGAGAAACAAAAGAAAGTTGAGCTTAGTTTTATTTCCGCTGCTATAGATGTTCCAGAAGAAGACCTAATAACAAACGCTGAGAAAATGGGTTTAATGGTCGAAGATGAGTCTCTAGTATTATCACCCCATTCAGTTCTTCCTACATTTACAAGCCCAGGATCTTTAGTATTACGTGAAATGACCGGTGAAACGGTTTTTTGCCCAAAGTGTGGAGCAGATAATATTTTCAAATTATCTAAAGATGGACAAAAACTAACGTATTTTTGTAGAAGATGTAGTACAGTACTAAATAATTTCTGGAATGGATATACTAATGGGCGGTATAGTCTAGCTAGATGCACAACCTGTCAGCAACCATCTTTTAGTAGTCTTAAATATTGTATTTCTTGTGGCGCCACCGTAGAAAGAAAGACTAGGGTAAAACAGGCTAAAAAAAGTGGTGCATTTGTTGCTGATGTAGTGGGAGATTTGTTTGCGCCTAGTTATTGCACTGGTGATAGATATTCTTCGCGTAATAGAATACGTCAAGAACTAGAAGGAAGAGACAAAGAAAGGAAGGTTTTTTATGCAAGCCTTATAATAGGAATCGTTCTCGGTGTATTAGGTGTTATTTTCTTTTTTGTCAGTTTATCAATAGGTTGGCATTCATCAGGCGGACTTTTCGATACTATCTGTTTTCTTAGTTGGATTTTCTTTGGTCTTAGTACTTTTTTCATGTGCTGTATTCCTCCAATTGCTTTTATAATTGCTGTTAGAAAAAACATTCGAAGATAGAGTTTTTGTTTTCTTATTCTTCATAGATTGACCAATTCAAAATTTTCTTGCGAGATTTTAAATCGAAATATTTGGTGATGAGTTGATAAAAAGAAAGAGATTAGAGGAGAGTTTTCTCTTCTGCTTGAGGATTTATCATTAATACTCGTTCGTTCATTGCTTTCTGCCATATATATTCGGTATAAATGTAATAGAAACTTAATACCATTCCTGCTATTATGCAAACAGATCCTAAACCAATGAATAATCCCATCAACCACATTAAATTGAATACAATAGGAAGTGCTAGTAGATTCAACAAAACTGCTCCAATAATTAGCAAAACAATCATTGCAATTGATATGCCTAACTGCTTCTTTCCTGATATTGGCATAGTTTGATTTTTCACAGAACTAAATTCCAAATAGTTGTAGAATTTATCATATTTCCAATATCTAACAATAATCGAGAAAAACGGAATGAAGGCAGATAGAACTAGATAAAGGATTATATTATCTTTATTCATTACTAATGATGGTCCTTCTTTATGAGGTCTTGCTAGTTCCAAGTTATTCATATCCTCAAAATTGAAGTATAAATAGACCATATATAATGGACTGGCAACAAAAGAGAGTAACCACCAGATTAAGAAATTCCTTCGAACCAATACAGGCGCCTTGGGGTGATAAGGTGTTGATTGAGGTTTAAGTGTAGGAATACTCTTCACTTCTAGTTGATTGAGAGCCATCCCACAATTCATACAAAACGAATGATCATCTTGATTCTTATTTCCACATTCTGGGCAATATTTCAAATTTTTTTCTCCTCTAATATCATAAACTGAATCCTAGATTGTATTTGAGCTAGTAAGTATTTAAGTATATCAAATCGAATGTACCCTATAACAAGATACAGCCACTTCAAAATGTTCTTGCTGGTAAGGAAAAAAAGTACTTAATAAGAGATAAATGGAATTTTATACATCTAGGTATCCCTGAATGTTTTATTCTTTCGATAAGTCAATAATTAGAAACAAATTGAACATTCAAATTGTACGTGAGAACTAAGCCTTAGATTTAATCCTTCTAACAAATAGAATTATCCCAACTAAAACTAAAGGTAAACTAAAACCCAGTACCCATTTTATATAAGTCATTGGAGGAATTTGCATGTATTTATCTTTTAAATCGGAGCTAGGATACATCATTTCTGGATTATATACATCTTCGAAATCAATGATAAGGAAGTATAATTCATCATAATTTGAATATCTTAAAACGTACATGAAATTGTCTGAGATATCTCCATCATAAAAATACCCATAAATATCATCTACAAAATTCCACTCATTTATTAGAAAAAGATTTCCTATATCCTCTACACTGTAAATTTCAATTGTATTATTCCCTATAGCAAAGAGATTTGAATTTGATAGACAAACATCATTGATGAAAATATCACTATGAATAGTACTAGTTAATTCTGGAGAAGATTCGTTTGCAATACTGAACATCATTAAACCTTCAGTATGAGCAATACATAATGACTCATTATTTAAGAAAAAGCTATCAATAATTATGCTCTCCTCTAAGAGTGAATCACTCCATCCTCCAATCGTTAATAATGTACTATTATCTACTGCATCTATAATATCAAATCCTGTTGCATTTGTTTTGTAATTCTTTAATAAAAAGATCGATTCGTTTTTAACAAAGATATTAATGTAAGGAGTAAAAGAGAAATAATGAGTTTGTTCTAATTTGAGCTGAGAAAAATTAGTGCAATTTATAATTAAGAGAGCTGAATTCCCCATATATTCAAGTAAATCACTTTCACAAAAAAGGCTAAAACTAAGGATATAAACTATTTCATTTTCAACATAGATTCTGCTGTCTAACATATAGAAACTACATTCTAGTTCTAAATATCCTAAAGGTACTAAATTTTGAGGATCATTTACATCAATGATCATTAAGTAAGTTGAAAAGATATCATTTACACAATAATAAAGGATATCATTTAGTACAAAATAACTTATACCAAATAAATCATCACTTACTAAAACTTCATTAGTAAAATTTGGTTCCATTGCATTAGAACAATCAAGTAATTGTAAGCTTCCTTCGTCCTCCATCAATAAATAAGCAATAGACTCCTGTGCAATGATTTTGTTATAATCAATGAATTCTACATAAAAGGAGTTAATTTCTTTAGAAAATGAACCAGACAAAGAACTAAGTAATAGAAGCAATATGAGGAAAATGTTCTTTTGTATTCGGTTCATCCTTTAAACCTTCTTTTATCTTTAACTCATAAAATCTGATATCACTTACAATACATAAGAACTAGGATTGATAATGTTTGCATTAATCTGAAAAATCAACTTTTTTAGAAGAAATTGAAAGAGAAGAAACACGCTATATCTTCTTTTCTAAAGTATGTATTTCCGTTTTTTCTTTTAGTTCCTAAAAGCTGTGAACATATAAGGATTATAAATTCAGTCAACTCTTTAGGATTTATTACTACATCACTTATATTTGTTAAAATGATATTAATTGATAGAACAACTTGGGGGATTATTATGACCACTAAAAAAATAACAACCAAATTATTAGTAATTATTTTATTGATTACTTCTTTCACTCCTCTAATATCTTCAGCAGAAAAACCTGATTTACCTTATGAACGAAACATTAAACCTGAGACGACAAAGAACTGGACTTTCATGCTTTATTTTGGTGCAGATACTCGAGATGATTATGTAGCATCTAGTTTGGATAATTCCGGAAATTGGCTTGCAGCAGCAATGTTGACAACTATGAATTATTTGGAGTATTATGATATACTTGCAACTTCTACATCAAATCTAAATATTATAGCAATGTTTGATCATCCATATACTCCTGGTGATCCCAATGGTCGTGCGAAAATCTATGATATTAGAACCACTGGTAGAATAGAATTAGTTGATTATGGTCCAAAGAATATGGGACATCCATCTACATTGTGTGATTTTATTAATTATTGCAAAACCAATTTTCCAGCAAATAATTATGCTCTGACATTATCCGATCATGGTCGTGGTTATGCTGGTCTTATTTATGATTATCATGCTCCACATGAATCTTGGGACTATGCTTTAGGTGATTGTCTCTCCTTATCAGAAGTTGAGCTTGCATTATCTTCAGTAGGTGGAGTAGATGTGCTTATGTTAGATATTTGTCAAGGTGGTTCCTATGAGCTAATGTGGCAATTGAGAGGTGAAGCTAGTTATGTTGTTGCTGGGGAAACTTTACAGACTCATAAAGCGCTTTATCATCCTCGGGATATTTTGCATACTTTAAGTAGAGACACCACTATGACAGCTCTTGAATTAGCACAAGTAGCTTATGATTTTGCAGTCGCACCTGTTAGAGTGCCTACCGATCCATACTATAGTGATCAATGGCCAACTGCTACACTTTATGAATTAAGCCGCTTTGAATCTTCACCTATTTTTGGTGGCTATAGCTTATTCTATGCTTTCACAAAACTTTCTGAATATTTATACAATGAAGTACTAAATAATCTCACTTATGCACGGGAGGTATTCATTCCACTAAGAAACCAATTATCTTATCCAACATCAGCATTTAAATCGAAAGCAATGTTAGTCGATCTCGGAGATTTTGTAACAACATTATTGGAACATTCAGACGAGTTCTACTATCAAACTGAGATTGAAAACTATGGTGGAGAAGTATTAGCTCGTCTTGCTCTAGATTCCATAGGTCCTATTCGACAACATGCCTACAAACCAGTCTATGCTGGCAAAAATCTAACTGGATTCAGTATATGCTTCCCTGATACTAGTGATATGTATCAAGAATATTTGTATGCAAACTTGTATGATGAATTTGATATTTCAGATGATACTTATTGGGATGAATTTATCTTCAGTATTTATCCATCAGAATCATATCTCCTAGACATTCCTATACCAGAATTTTTCGAGGAAATTCATTTCTTCTTGGGACCCATTGATCCAACAATTCATTTAGATATCTACATCGATGGTGTTCCATATGAACAACCATTGCATATAGGATATGCAGGGCCAATTACTAGTACAGGTATTGGCATGGGTCTTGAAGTAGATATAGAAGGTGCTTCCTTCGAGGATACACTTATTCAAGGTTCAACAATGATTCGCATACCTGTTTCGAGCATACCAAGTTTCTCTAAAAGCTTACCCCAAGATATTCAAGTAGTAGTAAATGCTTCAACTGCTGCTAGTGCTACTCAAGATGTTAACTTAACTGTACGACACATAGATTCTACAGGTATACTATGGGAAGATTCCAAGACTTCTGAAATTCAAGTGGGTCAAGTAATAAGTACAAATGTCTCAACTACTGATGAATGGACTGATTGGGAGGAGTTAGCTCCACCATTACCTACAAAACGATTTAGTGGTATAGATACTACAACAACTTCAGTTTCGATAATCTTCATTACTATAGTAACTATTCTAATCTTTAGAAGAAAGAAGGAACTGTAGAACCTAAACCCCTTAAAAAATGATTTTACTCTGCGTAATTTTTGTCTCTCGAAAATCCTATAAACAGATAGGAAACTAAGATATACGTAATTGGTAATTAAATTCCTTGGTGCTACCATGTTAAAAAGAATCATTAAATCCATAACTAAAACAATCTTTCTTGGAACAATTATCTTTTTCTTATTTCTAAATCTCTCATTAGGTTCTAGTACGAACAAATATGAGTTTGCTCCTGCTAATACAACCTTACAAACTGATAAGGGTTCACCAATCAAACCAATTCTACTACCTAAAGCTCCTTCTTTAATATTTTCTCAAGTTTACGAAATTAACGATGATTTTATTGGAGGTAGTTCTGGTGATGATGATAACATTGCAGATGCTGGGGAAACTATCGAGCTCCGATTACAATTAGAAAATAACGGTGATCAAGTAGTTGCAGATGTTTATGCTAATTTAACCTCTACTAATCCCTATGTTTCCATAAGCTCCTCCAATCAATCCTATATTCAGATTTTAGTAGGTCAGACTAGTATATCTACTTCATATTACATAATTGAATTTGATAGCATATTGAATGCAAGTGATATTATTGATTTTGACTTAGAAATAACCGCAAATGAAGGAATTTGGTTTGATTCATTTATTTTAACTATTGTTGGGGTGCCAGACCCAGTTTATTATGGACATATTGTTTACAGTGAATCAAATGGTGACTTAAATGCTGATGACGATGATGTTATTGATCCAGGTGAGTTAATACAAGTCCGTCTGTATTCAGAGAATCAAGGGAGTAGTATCCTCTTCAATGTTTATGGTTATTTGTCAACATCAGATCCTTTTGTTACAATTACTGATGATTATGGTTATTTTGGGACGATTTATGAGGAAGGAGACATTGAGTATGGGTCATTTTCTTTAGATATCAGTGGAGCTTGTCCTGAATTACACACAATATCTTTTAATCTATCACTAATTGATGATTTCAGTAATTGGTGGAATTTTAGTCTAGATATTGTTGTTAGCGGATTCCCCGAATATGAACTTACGAATCTCAACTTCCTAGAATATTCAGGAGATGGTGATTTATACATGGATGCTGGAGAAGCTTGGCATGCAGAAATGACAATTCGAAATATTGGAGATGCTATAGGAGTAGCCGTTGACGTTTATCTTGGTTCTAATGAAACATTTATTGAATTCAACTACCTCAATGACCATAACGTTTCTTTTGGTAATATAAATGCCGGTTTTTCTGATTACGCAGAAAGTACATATGATTGGCGATTCACCGTCTCAGATCAAGCTTCAGAAGATCAGCAACTAGCTTTCTTTGTCTCAATTACAGATACTAGTGGGCAACAAGCAGCTATTTTCAATGCCTCTACTCAAGTAGTTGGAGTTGCAAATTACGAGTTAAATTATTTTGAAATAGTAGAAGACTGTTATTACTCCGAAGATTGTAATGGTATAATAGATGCGGGAGATACTTATACAGCTAATATAAGCATTTCAAATATTGGCGAAGCAACAGGTAATGAGATAATAGTTTATCTTTACTCAAGTGATGAGTATGTAGAATTCTATTATGATAATGGTTCTTCATATGATTTTGACTCTTTATATGAAGGAATGTCTGCTTCGTACTATGGGTACTATTATTGGGAATTCACTATTTCAGAAAAAGCAAAAACTGGTCATATCCTCAATTTCACGATTGTTGTTGTGGATGCCTCTCTTAGAGAGTGGCATTTTTCAGAAAGTATAACGGTTGCAGATGGTCCAAATACTTTTTATTATACACCGATGGTAAAGCGATGATCTTTGGTGGGTCATTAGCATTTATTGCCTTCTGCATATTTCCATATGTTAGGAAACGCGTCAAGTCCACACATACTGGTTTAGGTATAAGAGAGAATCTCAAAGAATATCGAGACGATCAAAAGAAAAAACGATCAAAGAAACGAAAACAACGAAGTAAAGAACGTGCTCAAAAACTGAAACAGAGAGAAGCAATTCGACAACAACGTGAAAGAGAAAGAATTGCTGACATAAATGCGAATGAAAAGAAGTTATTAGAGAAATTCGAAAACATACTTGAGATGTCTGAGAGTGTGAATACTTCTCAAGTAGCAAAGAGTTTAGGATTATCAAAATCACAATTGTTCGAAAAACTTATCCAATGGCAAGAAATGCTTCCATTCAAGATAGATGGGGAATTCATAGAGGTAGATGATACTGTTGATTTCACTCAATCTGTAAGAGAAAGTATT
>JAHLVZ010000002.1 GCA_019058165.1 Candidatus Heimdallarchaeota archaeon | reverse complement strand
CCCATGAGAACAAAAACTGCTATACTTGCAGGTATACTAGTTACTAGATGAAAAATTGATGAAGCATAACCTATTGAATTTCCAGCACTGTAACCTATGAATGAAAAGCTGAGTTGAGCTAATGCAGCAGATATCGCTATCCGATTGATATTATCAGTAGTTAACATTAACGCTATGGCAATAATAAGCGTTAAAATTGCAAACCATCCTACGAGAAGAAATGGCATAGAACTAAAGAGAGAAATCCCAGTTCCAATTTCAGTCAAGGTCGTAGAAAAGATTGGTTGAAAAACGCTCAAAATAAACAAGCCAATATTACCAACAGTAACTGCGACCAAAAAAGCTGCAACTGTAATAGGTGACTTAGCTAAATCATAATCTTTACTTTTACCACCTAGAGGCCACAACAAAATTGGTATTTGAGCTGATTTAATCAATGCACCAAAAACTAAGAAAAATGTGATGAGCGATCTAGTGGAAGTACTTGAGTTTCCTATAATTTTAACTGGGACAGCTACCCATTTGTCTAATAGTTCACCTAAAAGTGAAGTGTTGAAAGCTACTAGGATTAACCCAAACCCAATAAGGAGAAAGATATCACCACAGATACTAATGATTAGGTAACGAATTGCTGCTTTCCCTGCTTTTTGCCCTTCCTCCCCAGTTTTACGATGCCAATGAGAAATTAAGAAGAAAGCACCTATTGATGCAACCTCAAATCCACCAAATAACCAGAAGAGATTATTGGAGAATATTCCTATCATCATTGCAGCTAATGTTAATTGATAGAAGAACCAGTATTGTGATCTATACCTATCAAACGACATAAATGAAATAGAATAAAGAGCAATTAAAGCACTGAAGTTTGCAAATATGCAGGCAAAAATGATGGAAGTTCTGTTTAAATGCAAACCAATCTCAATGCCAGGTAGCCACGCTATTGAGAAAGAACTGCTACTTCTTAGATATGTAAGCAAAACTATGGAAATTATTGCAGTAGGTAAAAAGATCAAAATAAATAACATCCAATCGCGTGTTTTACCTTCAGCTGCCACAGAATCTTCAAGTTGAGAGAGAACTAAACCAAACAAGGTTCCAGCAGCGGGAATAATGATCAAAAGTGCTGCTAAAAGTAATCCACTCATTCTTCCTCATCCTCCTTAATTGTATCAAGTGATTTTGTTTGCTCTTCTTGTTCCTCTGCTTTTTTTGAGGGGATATCTTCAGCTTCAAAACTAAATTCTAAAATCTCATCATTGTTTTCTTGTAAAAGTTTGTTTATTGAAGAACCAAGTATAAGAAAAACTGCACTAACTGCGATTATCATTAATGAGAGAGTTTGTGCAAAAGGATCAGATATCAAGGATGTTTCTTCACTACTTCCTAAACCAAAAGATAGGAGCAATAAATTAGCAGTCAATAATAAAATTTCTATGCCAAAAACGGCACGTAAAAAGTTCTTACAAGTAATGATTCCATAAATACCGATAGCAAAGAGCACTAAAGAAGCAATAAGAGTATAAGGAAAGAAAGAAGTCCAATCAAGCATTACCTGTACCTCCCTCTGTCTTGATTTCTTCTAATTACTTGTGCTTTGAAATTCATTAGATAAGAAGTTGAAATTATAATTAAAACTAAAACGATTAAAATTAATATCAAATCTAGTACACGAAATGTCCAAAGATATTGACCAATTCGCTTTATTAAAAGAATGTAATCTAAACCTACAGATTGTGGTCCTTCAGTGAAGAATAATCCTTGTTGTAAATCCAATAGGGTAAAAGTCATGACAGTGAGAAAAATACTTGCAACAACTATACCAATCCCTCGAATAAACCACTGGTCGATTCTTTTCTCGGGACGTTCATCATTGGACATTTACTTATTCTCCTTCTTCACAATCTACGCATATCTCTCTGCACAGTTCTCTTGCTCTCTGCTTTAACTCTTTCAACAATTACTAGACTACAAAAGATTAAAACAACAACTATGAAAATGAATGGCCACATATCACTAAAAGCAACAATATCATTAATAGAGAAAAATGATAACATTAGGAAAACAGCAATTATAGCAAAAACTACAATATACATAGCATATAATGAATATCGATTTAGATGTTTACCTCTCGCTTTAATGGATACGGTTTTTGACTCTAGTTTTTTTGCTTCTTCATCCTTCACTTTTTTCTTGAAAGGTTTTCTTAATAAGATGAAAATAAAAGCAACTAGAAATATCCCAAATGCAAATGCAATTGCGAGTACAAATGCTAAGGGGAGATTACTAATTGTTAATGCCATCTTTTTCACAACAAAGTATCTCTATAAAATGCAATTAAGCTTTTATGATATATTAGCTAATTGGTTGTTTTTTAGAATGAAAAATTATAGGAAATTTAAGCATATAAAAATAAAATTTACATGGAAGAACACCAAATAGCCAATTTTTCAGCTAAATTTGATGCATCCATAATAAACTTCTGTAAACATTTTTTATTCGATCTTTTAGCTCATTAGCAGCTTTGGTTTCATTCATCTTATCTAGACCTTTCAAGACCTTACGACAATAATCGCATTCTTCGCCATTAACTACTTTCTTTTGATCGATAGATAAATTCACTTCAGTTTCGTAGTAATCGCGTAGTCCTGGTGCAATTCCAATAATATCGTAATCTCTTGGATCAACAAAAGTTTCAGTAAACCAACAAACTCGTAATTCTTTCTTATGGACAAACATCTTCAAAGTTGCTATAGCAATTTCCATGAGAGCGAGATCACCAGAAACAACGATAGTATCCCCAGTCATTACGGGCTTCATCACATACTCAAGAGTATTTCCGAATGTTTTAAGCATAAGAGTAATGCTTGCTCTTGCCTCTCCTCTAGGACTGGGAGTTGCTGCTGCAGCTGCTGATGTTGAGGCAGCCTGAGCGGTTGCGCCAACAGAAGCCCTTGCAGAAGCTTCTTCTCTACTTGTTCGTGCAATTGTAGATGAACGATGTTGTCGTAATGATAGATTTTTGTCTAAAAGTAAAGTAATTACATGGTCGTCATGTAAGAATGAGACTTGCCATAACCCACCCACCTGAGTTTTAAGATCGTCTACATAGATGGGTATATTGATATCCTTATTACAGCCTTTGCAATTAAGAGCTATTTCTTTTAATGGTACCCTGGCAGACAATAATTATACAACTCCGACTAACTTAATATACCAATTTTAAATATTGGTACAATATAAATTTGTGCTATTGTTTTAAAGTCTTCTGACAAAAATTTCCGCATATTCTAGTGAATTTTTGTCTACTTCTTCTTAATAGCAGGGACATTTAGAAACCTTATCTAATATCCATATAGTACTTAGATTTAGTATTAAAATAGATTATTTTCACGGCAAATATTGGTAATTCTGCAACGAATACAACTAAACGAAGGCCGTAAAACCTACATATATGAAAATGATGCCAAAGAAAATGGATACTAATGCAATTAGTGCAAATAGCTTTTTACTTTTTAATACCAATCTTGGTAGATCTTTTAATTTATAGGGGAATGATTTTACATCTTTAATCAACAGAAATGGTATTGCTGTTAACAATCGACCAACAAATCCAACTGAAAAGGCAATTGTTATAGCTTTGAATTGAACGAAATAAGGTGAAAACCCGAAGATTGTTATCTCTCCCATCAAGAAGTCAGCCATATAACCACCAGCGAGTGATCCTAAGAAAAGAATGAGACCATAAAACATGTTGTAAAATCCGACATACGTACTCCGTTCTTCTTCTGGCGTAATATCAATAAGATATGCTTGCATTACAGCTGAATTTAATCCGAGGGGTATACAAATTACTGCATGAATGAGTATTATATGCCAGACTTGATTTGCGAACATATAACTTAGTGGCATAGTAATTAATATTAGTCGATTTAAGAACATCTGAGGTTTCCTACCAATTAAATCAGAAATCCTTCCCGCATAACGAATTGTTAAAATTGAAGCTACACTCATAACAACAGAGAAAATAGCTATTTCAAAGAAATTTGCAGCAATATCACTTCGTTGTCTAATTGGGAAAAGTGGCCAACAATAAGACATGAAAAACGATTGGATACCAAATATCACTGAAAATTTAATGAATTCTTTATCTTTTAACATCATAGTTACTCTTTGACTTAATGGTTTTTGAGTGAGAGGTTTATCCTTTGTGGAATCCAAAATTATAGATTTCTTGGTTTGATCCTCAGAAGAGACACAAATTACTTCATGACTACTAGCTGTAATGTTTTGAGGATCTTTATCAATAATGATATCTTCTGTAATTAAGCAAGTTCCTTCATCAAATTGCATATCTGACCTTAACATTAATTTTTGATTTTCATTATCCAGTAAAGCGTTAAATCTTTGGCCTCTATCACGTGCTTTCTTTTCTTTGAATGTCATGATGATTATAGCAGATATTAAACCTGCTAGTAATCCTATAGAGATGGTTAAAAGCATATTAAGTTCAATCGTGCGAGAGCCAAAAGACAAATTTCCAAAAACATAATTTAAGATAATTCCACCCAAAATCGTTGATGCAATAAATGAAAATTGGGAAAACCATCTCACCTTTGCAATTATTTTCCCTCTTATTTTCGAAGGTACTACTTCCCCAAGTAAAGCTGTCCAAGCAGGAATTCCCATTGACACAACTAATGAGATCATCCCAGCCATTAAAATAATCATCCATATTTGATTAATGAATAATAATAAGATCCAGGCACTTGAGTAAAGAATATTTGAAAGAGCCACGAAAATTGAACGTCTCTGTATTGTATCAGATAAAAAACCAAATATTGGTTGTACAAAATTCCCGAGCAAATTTGTGATTGCTCTCAACCAACCCATTTGACTTCCAGAAATTCCCATATCAACTGCAATAGTGGTTAGAAATGGGTCAACCATTCCAAAACTGAAATTTGATAAGATAGATCGACCATAGAGCTTTTCAATTTCAGGTATTTTCTCTAATGCACTATCTGACAAATCCTCATCAGGTTCTTGATTAATAAGAGATAAATCTGTTATTTCAAGGATGGATGAAATACTTTGACTATCTTCGTCATGAGGATCAGTGTTAGGCATGGAAAATTCACCTTAGAAGAACTAAACCTATGGTTTCTTATTTAGTCAACTAGATTTTACTAAAAACTTTCTGTTTAATTTGTAACACTAAGATGAAATTAGAAAAAAAAAGGAAAAAGAGAAATCAAAATTTTGATTTCAAATATTATTAATCCAGGAATTTGGCTACAATAACTAAGATACCACCTACTAGAATTAACCAGCCGGCTATACCCCAAACAAGTGCTCCTATGATTACTAGAATGATTCCCCAAATAATTAAATCGAATTCTAGTATGCCAAAGAATGACTTTGTAGCACCTATAATTAGGGCAACTGCACTTAAGGCAATGAAAATTATTGGCCAAATAATGCTTAGACCAGTTGGATCAATAATCCAGCCTAGTAAACCATTACCACCTAAATACCATGGGGCAAAGATGGTAATATCTAAAAAGCTCAAAATACCAGCTACTACACCTAAGAGTCCTCCAACTAAAGCTGAGAGGAACCCAATCTTATCTAATTTAACCATTGTTTTTCAATAGCTCCATATTGTTAGTAATAGATAGGAATAATTCACATCAGTGTGAATTACTAAACATTAATTTTGAAAAATAATAAGCATTTGTTATTTTAACAGTAAAACATAGTTAGTGAATGTGTAGCAAAGATCATTGAAATCGGAAGTTATTGCCAATCACATATCAACCAAAAAGAATATAAAATAAGTTTGAAGGCAAATAAAACGCATAAAATGCCGGCATAGCTCAGCGGTAGAGCTCTCGGCTGTTAACCGAGTGGCCACACAATAAGGGATTCTTCCTTGTTGGGTTAAAGGTTCAAATCCTGTTGCCGGCGCCAATTCTTCTTTTGTTTTTTCTAAAATGCTATCTGATTAACTAAGAATTCATTTTTAGATAAATGCTTCAAGAAAAGCTTTAGCAAAAGGTGAATGAGATACATCTTCATCTTCAGCTAATTCATCGAAATTACACAGAGCGTCTGAATTTGCTAGTAATATCATAGTGAGTTCTGCATTTGGGATTTTAACATATAATGATGAAATGGAATTATCACCAAATCCAAAATGCCAGAGTATTTTTTGATTTGATGTACCATAACTCTGAATAAACCAACCTAATCCATAAGGAAGTGTACGTCCTGTATTAGAGATCATAGGAGTGAATGCTAATTCTTTTGATTGTTCTGATATAATTTGATTTTTGTTTAGAGCTATATCAAATTTGGCTAAATCCTCAACAGTTGAAATGATTCCTGCTGCAGTGTTTAAATCAAAAAGAGGATAAACACTTTTTGTTACATTTCCCTTTTCATCAGTATAATAAGGAACAGCTAGTCTTTCAGGTTCCTTATCATATTCCTCATTTTTCTTACAGGTTATTGTACTTTCCATTTTCAACTTTTCAATTATTTCTCTATTAATTAGAGACTCGAAATCTTCCTCTGAAACGTTATTGATAACTTTTGTTAATTCTCCAAATAAGAAACCACTATATTTGTAATTATCACCGGGAACTCCTTCTGAAGTATGAGTTAGATGATGTCTTATGGTTATGTCCTCTCTTTTAAAATCATAGTTTTCAATAACTCCTATGATTTTTTTCTTAATGAATAATTCACTAGTCTTAAGGAATTTTTCCTTATAATCTGGATATAATTCAGATATAGGATCATCCAGTTTCAATTTTCCTAATTCTACTAGTTTTAAGATAATTGTCGCAGACATTGGTTTAGTGAGTGATGCAATTCTGTATTGAGTATTAGCTTCAGCTTTTTTCTTATTTTCAATATCAGCATAACCTAATCCTTCCTTACTTATTATTTTGTTCTTATGAATAATAGCAAATGATAAACCAGGTATCTTATACTCTTTTTGTAGTTTTTTTAAGATATTAGTAAAGATCTTAATTCTATTTTCCATTGAAAATCAAATTAATAATACTAAAAGAGGATTTTAATATAATGTCAACTCTAATAAACTTCAGATAATATCTTATAAAAATCAAAAATTTTTTGTAATATCTATTAAAATCCTGTTGTTGGCACCAATTCTTCTTTTCAAAATTCCTCATCTATTTCATGGAGTATTTCTAAAGCTCTTTCTAGTTTATTGTTGATATAAAATCTCAATTCTCCATAATCCTCATCTTCCATTATCCGGGATACATCAATTGCTGCATCCTTTAATGTCTTGTGAGTTTGAAGCATTAATTCTTCTTTTTCCTTCGAATCTTCTAGGACAGAATATTTTGGTCCGACAAATAACGAACCATTTCCTACTGCTTTTACAAAGAAGAACTTGAAGTATTCTGACATATTTCCTTAACCTAGTTATTTAATCCGTTTTTAGCTTAAAAAATCTCCCTCGATAATTTATTACTAATATACTCATACGAAGCGATATTCTTTTAGATGAGAGTTAAAATGTTTAGGATGTTAACCGCATTGTTAAAATGGTGATTAAGCGGGTTAGTTTGTATGGCATCGGTATCCCAACAAGAGTCAATAACAAAACATTCTGATCGTGAAGTAGAAATTCTCGAAACCTTAAAACTTGTAGAAGGCTCCAATCTTTGGTCTATCACATATAAGAGAATGAGAAAAGATTCCCTTGGAATGTTTGGATTTGGTTTAGTTATCGCATTAGTAGTTATTGCCATTTTATCATTTATTATACTCCAATATGATGCTTTACTTGGTTTGAATAATCCTACTGGTGATCCTTGGGATTTCCACAACTATTTTATTGAAATTTGGATTCCGGGAACAAATAAATACATTCGATTAATTGCCCATCCAAAACATATTCTTGTAGGGGATGAAATTACTCCACCCAATTCCCAATATCCTTTTGGTACAGATTCTTTAGGCCATGATATTTTTTCCAGAATGATTTTTGGCACCCCACTTTCTTTGACTTTAGGTGTTGTGGGACAAGTTTTCTCAACTATAATTGGTACAGTTGTTGGGGCAGTATCAGGATTCTATGGTGGTTTATTCGATGACATTATTCAAAGACTAAATGAAGTTATTATTGGGTTACCAGATTTTATTTTATTCATTTTTGCTGTGTCACTTTTCCGGGACATAGGATTTTTCAAGTTTGAAGGGGCTTACTACATCATTGTTCTAACTATTTTGGGTTTAATACAATGGGGTGGTATAAGTCTAATTGTTAGAAGCACTGTCCTGAGTCTTAAAGCTCGCGATTTTGTAGAGGCGGAACGTGCTTTAGGTGCAAGTGATAGGCGTATAGTCTTCAAGCATATCTTACCAAATGCTTTATCTCCAATAATCATTATAACAAGTCTTGGTATTGCAGGTACAATTATGAGTATAACTGGACTCGCATTCTTTGGGTTTGGTGATCCTACTGCAGTTTCTTGGGGTGATGATCTTGCTGCTTATAGAGATGTTTTGTTAACCTATTGGTGGATGCCGACGTTTCCTGCTTTAATGATCTTTGTAACGATGTTAGGTTTCAACCTTATGGGTGATGCATTAAGGGATGCTTTGGATCCAAAGCTAAAATAGCAAAATATCCCTTTTTTCTTTATTTTTTGTTATTTTTCTAAAATTAGTTTTACAACATTATTTCCATTTGATAATGCATAAACATCATTTCTTGATATTGGAATCTGAGTAAACTCATTAAGTCGACTACAGAATTCAATATCATGTTTAAACTTCAAGTTTATGAGTTTCTTGCCATGTTCTGTCTCTTCAAGAATTTTAGTTAATGATTGTTTACTCATTTTTTGCTCTAGAAAAGTAATTTCTTCTGTTAGCTCTGGTGAAAGTTCAATACCTGCTCTTAAAAACTCTCGAGCAATTAATAGAGAGCCTATTTGATCTTCGGTGTTTTCATTTTCAATAATGGACCCATGTGTAAACGTTGGGATTATAACGACTTTCAATTCTTCAGATAATTGTTTTGAAAGTGCAATCACTTTTTCTGCAACGGCTTTTGCATTAATAATTGAACCGATTATTGTTATTTGTGAGCCAATAGCTTCTACTACTCTTTTAGAGCCAGTTGAGGAAGTAAATGCGGAAATATTTTTTCTGAATTTTGTTTGAGCAGATATTTCTACGGGACTATTACCAAAATCAAAACCTGAAAGTTTTACACACCCTCTTTCACCAATAATTAGTGTATCTAATTCTGTTTGTGTTAAGTGAACATCTTCGACTTCTTTAGCCACATAAAATATCTCAATTCCTTTAGACATTGCCACAGGGATAGTGGTGCTTGCTCGTAGAACATCGACGACAATAGCGATTCCTTTCGAGTCTGCTGCTAACTTTGACCCTTCGTAATTTCCACAAATTAAGATTTCCATTAATTACACCTAGCGTTTTACATGCATTTTCTATTTTTAAGGAATTGCTCTGTTATAACATTTCATTGTTTTTCTCCTTGAAATAGAAAAGATGAAAAAGGGTTAGTTAATTGTTAATTCAAAAAATAGCATAGAATTGTGTAAAGTTGTTGAATTTAACAAATTTTGTTAAATTAATTGATTATTAACATTTGAGATTCAGTGTACTAACAGACAGTAAAATTTCCTTGCTAATTCATGGGGATGAAAAATTGACTACTAAGGATGAAATTAGGCTTTTAATATTAAATAATAAAGAAAATGAATTATTAGATTCATTAGAGAAAGAAAAAGACGATGTTCAAGGATTTTTAATAGAGATAGCTAAAAAGGATTCTGAGTGGAAAATACGAAAGGATGCTATTAAAGTTCTTGGGAAAGGAAAAGTAACTCAAAGTATTAAGTTGTTACATGATATCTTGCTGAAAGATCATCTAACAGTATTAAGGAAAAATGCAGCAAAAGCCTTAGGTAATATTGGGGATCCAATTGCAATACCTTCCCTAATAGAGGGATTGAAAACATCAAAAGACCCATCTATTGTTATCGAAGTTGCTAGTTCTCTTGGTATGCTGAAAGCGACACAAGCTCTGGATGATTTGTTAAGAATGCTCAATAATAAGGATGGAGAGATTCGAGAAAATGTAGCTCAGGCTCTAGGTATGATAGGAGATCCGAAAGCAATAGATCCATTGCTGAAAATCCTAAAGGATGATCAAGAAGCTTGGGTTAGAGGGCAAGTAGCAGAAGCTTTAGGTTTAATTGGAGATAAGCGTGTAGTTCCAGATTTAATTTTTGCTTTAGAAAATGATAATGGAATTGGAGTTTCTGTGAAAACAGCAACAGCATTGGGAAGATTGAAGGATCCAAATGCAGTTGAACCACTGATTAATTTCCTGCAAAAGAGTAAGAATGCAGAAATTCGTAGAGCAATAGCTTATGCTTTAGGAGAAATTGGAGATAAAAGAGCGGCAGAAGTTTTCCTTGAATTATTAGAGGATGAAGATGAAACTGTACGTTACTGGTCATGTTTATCTCTTGGATTCATGCAATACAAAAAAGCAGCAAATGCTTTACTGGATGTTTTAAAAGAGGATGAAAGTGTTCGTGTGAGAAAAACAGCTGCAATATCAGTTGGACAACTCGTTCCAAAAACAAAGAAATGTGTACAAGTTCTTCTTGAGACTTTAGAAACAGAATCTGATCTTGAAGTTCAAGAAAAGATTAAGAGTACTCTCGAAAGAATCGCCAAAAATCAAGGATATAAAAACGAGAAAGAAATGATAAAAAAGATGGGATTAGAAAAATAATAATCCCCATTCTTGAAATATGAACTCCTACACTTGACAATCAGTTTTTTTAAATTCAATATTATTAGAAAAGGATAAAAATTGATTAATTATTTAACGAACTATGACTGTTCAAGAGCTATTTATTACTTCTGTTGGTATAGATGTTGGCACTTCAACATCTCACATGGTTTTTTCAAAATTACATCTTGTAAAGCAAATGAGTCGATCCTCAAAGAAATTTGAGATTGTTAATCGTAAAATCCTTTACCGTGGGAATATTTATTTGACTCCCCTTATTGACAAGGAAACCATTGATTTTGACGAATTATCCAAGATTTTCCAAAAAGAATTCACTAAAGCAGGAATTACTAAAAGAGATATAGATACCGGAGCAGTTATTGTAACTGGGGAAACTGCGAAAAAGAAGAATGCAGAAAAAATTGTAAGTTTGCTAGCTGCTGAAGCAGGTAAATTTGTTGCAGCAACAGCAGGACCAAATTTTGAATCAGTCATTGCAGCTATGGGTAGTGGTGCTGTAACTCAAGCTAAGAAATTGAAAAAAACCATTATGAATATTGATACAGGTGGCGGAACTTCGAATATTGCTGTTATTTCCCCCGATGGAGATATCATAGACACAGCGTGTATAAATGTTGGCGGAAGGTTATTGGTTACTAATGGCTCCGACAACATTGTTGAGAAAATAGAACCCGCTGCACAACTTGTAGCAGATGATCTTGGTATAATAGTAGAAATTGGAAAGCCTGTTTCAAAAGAAAATAAAGAACAAATAGCAAAGGGATTAGTAAAAGCTCTAATTGAAGTCATAACAAAACAAGACAATATTTCTGAAGTAACAATGAAAATTATGATGACTCCTTTATTAACTTTTGATGGAAAAGTAGATCTCTTTTCCTTTTCTGGCGGAGTCGCTGAATACATTTATGGTAAAACAAATGAATATTACAATGATATAGGCAAGGAAGTTGCTAAAGAAATCAAGAAGCAAAGCCAGAAAAGTAAACTCAAATTACATGAACCTCTAGAATTAATTCGTGCGACTGTTATCGGAGCAGGGCAATATTCTTTACAGGTTAGTGGTGCAACAACCTTAGTAACTGAAGATAATGAATTTCCAATAAGAAATATCCCTGTTGTGGTACCTTATCTCCCTCAAGAGAGCCCATCTGAAGAAGAAATCGAATATGCAATTGCTATGGCCTACAAAAGAATCGATATGAAAGAAGGTGAAGCTCCAGTTGCATTGTCTTTTCATAAAACAATTGGACTATCTTATGAACGACTAAAATCTTTTGCAAAAGGAATTGTTGCAGCAGTTCCTACCATAGTTAAGAAGGAGATGCCCTTGATCCTAGTT
Source organism: Candidatus Heimdallarchaeota archaeon (assembly GCA_019058165.1). Lineage (GTDB taxonomy): Archaea > Asgardarchaeota > Heimdallarchaeia > JABLTI01 > JABLTI01 > JABLTI01. The sequence continues at coordinate 68,320 of JAHLVZ010000002.1, read as the reverse complement.
TTCAATGATGATATCGGAAATAGTGTAGGTAATGTTATGAAAAGAGAAACAGAATTGAAAACGAATATCATATCTATCGACGAATTAGGATTGAGAGAAGGGGATTTTATAGATATAGGGGAGCCTATGGCAAGTAAACAAGTAGTACCAGTAGTTATTAAGACATTGATATTCGAGAATTAGCTAATTAAATTCTTAATCTAAACGCTTAATAAGGGATAGAAATCATTAAAAAATGATTATAATTATATGCGGAGAATTTTTCCATAAAAGATTAAAAGTCAGAAGTAATTTACTATTAGTAGAGGTTTTTAAAGAACAAAAATTTATGTTAAATTGACCATTCATTTTTGGTTAGTCAGTTTTATCAACTGAAAGCAAGTTACTGAACATTGAACTTTAGAGATTAACACTTTGAACCAATAATTACGAGGTGATAAAATGAAAGAAAAAATAATTACGCTTACAGAGAAATTAACAAATGCAGGTTTCGAAATTGTAGGAATTGATGTAGAGGCTAGTGACATAGTTCGAATTAGATTCACAGATTTAAATGGTCTAGAGCTTTTAGTAAATGATTCTTATGCCATGATTAAGGAAGGGGATTGTTCAAAAGAAAAACTCCAACAATTTAGGAAATTAATTGAAAAGCAATATACAATAAAAGATGAACTAGAATCAATAGATAATGACATGTTCAATAAATTGCTTAACGCAATGTGAAAAGTGAGTATAAGAAAAAAAGAGATGATTTAGGATCCAGCAATTTTCTTAACTGAGCACTTTGTGTCAGTGCAGCTGTAACATCCTGTACCTCTGTATTTCTGGGAGCAATAACTAACCTTGTTTCTTATTTTGCACCAGTCGATAACACAATCAGTGCAAAAAATAGAAGATTGTTTGCTTTTTAATGGTTTATCTCTTACTAGTTGTTTTTTGGGCGTCTCTATAATTGCCAATTTTACCTCGGTCCTTTAAATGTTCATCCAATTAAACAAATCCTTTAATCTATACTTTTTAAGTTGCTAATATGCCGAGAATATGACAGTATTACCTTAGAAGTAGAGAAATCAGTTTTTTGGAGAGGAAGTTCTAGCATTTCTATCTGATTTTACATGAATTTGTTGTACAAACAAACCCAATTTCCCCTTTATATCGTAGTGAGCAATAAATTACTTTCTTTTTTAAAAGGCACCATGAATAAAGACAAGAATCGCAGAAATCTATATGCATACTCTCGAGTGAAAATGGAGATGCTTTTTTTAGTACTTCTTTTTCTGATTCAGTTGCCAAGAGTTTTTACAAGTCCTTTTAAAGTAATCAAGTGGTCAGCAGATTATTTGACCTTTTAATTCCGCGCAATACATTTCTTAACTACTGGTATATATAGAATTTAGTTTTTAAAGTCCTCAATGTTGAGAAGGATTCTTTTCAGAAGATTTCTGATATGAATGGATAGGAAATTTCAAGATATTCTTTAGTGGTTTCTTCCTGAATCTTTTATTCTTGAAAATTTTATGAGTGAAATTTAAGTGGTTGTTCTCAAGATAATCAGTTATTTTCATATTAAATACTAGGAGATCTAGGAGGAAATTGCAGAAATCTTCGTTTTTGTACAAATCTCTATGATTCCAAGACAAACCAATCCCGAAATCCTTATCAGAGATATTTTCCGCTCCTTTGAGTGGGACACTTGCTGCATTAACGACTCCATCGCTCAGAATATTCTTATTATATAGTAAACGTGTAAACCACTTTCTTTTTGTACCACGTATTGTAACCCACCTGATATTACCAGGTGTTTGTATTGTCGAATTTAATCTTTCAAGAAAGACATTGATAGGAGTATATTTTGTAATTAGGTTACGAAAGAATGGCTTCCAGACATTTATTTGACCAACACTAATTTGTTGAACTTGTTTACTCTGCGAAAAGTTCTTCTTGCCATAAAAAATACGCAAGAATAATTGAATTACCGGATTTTGTAATAAATCAACGATTTTACAACCATAGTTTGGAGTTGCTATTAGAACTATGTTTTTTATTCGTAGTGTTCCCCAAGATTTTGTTGAGATTTGATTTTCACCTACCATAAAATCTTGTATGAACTTACGCACGATAAGTCCTCCCATCGAAGCTCCGATAAAATCTATCTCGCCATTTTCGCAAAACGACCAATTATCTCGAGATGTTTCTATACTCTTCATGAGTTCTGCTGCTAATGTTGTAATATCCAGTTGAAAATTACACCGACCATCTTTTTTAGAGTACAAATCGAAAACATATATTTTCTTATATCCTTTGGGATTTCTAGTGGGATGATATTGTAATGCTTGAATATAATATCGATGATCTCCAATTCTTGGAGGATTTGAAACAGAATAACCTGGAACAATTATGAGCATTCTGTTTGTGAGGTCTTCAGCTTTATATTTTCTAAATTGATAGGAATTAGTATCATCACTTTGGTAACTTAGATGAAGACTATTTAATGTAAGATGCTGACAGAATATGTTTTGAGTGTTAAGGAAGTATTTTTCACAATTCATTTCTTTTAACCAAAGGATCCTTTGGTTTCATCCTCAACATGTTTACTTTAAAAACAGCTAATTAGTAATTCTGAAAATTCTTTCTAGTCTATGAGAGTTATTTTATTTTTCTTCAAAGTACTTTGAAAAGCTTTTTTGGATGAAACTTTCTTTAATTCATAGGAGTTTTGGTATTCAGTTTTCATTATATGTTCGAGAATTTTCATTACTTGTTCTTTCTTCTCTTTTTCTAATTTTTTAGGTATATATGAGTAGACTATTTTTTCTTTTTCGCTTATTAGGAAAGTTATCTCATTACCTAATTTTACTGTACCATCCTCGAATTCGACTGTTATTCCATCATTTACTCTAAAAACTCTAATTTTTGGTTTTAATTTTAGATTTGAAATTAAATCATCATAGATATACTGTATTGTGTCATTTTGCAGTTGGTCCTCTTTTACTAGATAATTCTCTTGGTAGACATTTAACAAAGATTCTATCATCGAATAGACATTAGCAATATATCTGATCATATCTTTCTTGAAAATAAAGAATAACCCACAAAATTGTCCTTTTTCTTGAGCAATTGGATCTGTGCTAGTTTGTGTCTCCACATAAAAAACGTATATCAATGCCCGATATTGGGTATTGTATGGGACCGGGATTGGTCCAAATAAACCCCTGTTTCGATCTTCTCCTAATCCTATAGCAGTTATTCCATGAATAGCTGTTGAGATTGCTTCTCGTTCTGATAAGGAGCTGATATTTAGACGAAGAACTGGACCGGATTCATTATTTATTGCAAAAAGCATACCATCGAAAATCAAATCTTCTTTATTAGGTTCTTTTGGCATTGGTCCAATGCTCCTGGGTACTCCCTTATTATTTGGAGAACTCTTAATCCTACTTTAAACTTTTGTTCAAAAATTTTTCCACAACTAATAAAACTTTTTGAATTAGATTTTCGTTTTCGGTAAAAAAGTTAATAGTTAAAGTAGTTGTAAGAAATGTATACGTTCTGAGGATAACATATAATGCCAGCTAATAAAACAGAAAGCGAAGAAACTATCACAGAAGAATCCACCTCACGTTTAGCGCATTATTTTAGGAATCTCAATCAAAAGATTGCTGATGGTTTAAATAATCGACTTAAGCAAGAGAATTGGTCTGAAATTGGTCTAGATATTTCTGTTATTGTCTTATTAATCTCCATGGCATTATTCATTAGAATTTTATTATCATATGAATTCCGAGATACTTGGGGTTACGGGTCTGGTTTTAACGTTTGGAATTATGGTTTACCGTTTGGAATAAACAATATTGATTTCAGAGGGTTTGCAGATTTTGGGTTTTATTATCACTCATGGGTTACAGCTTGGTATACTGATAATTGGTATCCTTATCGTTGGATAGAACCAACGAATGTTTTAGATTACTATTCATATCCTCCAGTTTTTCTGTATTTCCTTGTTCTAACTTGGAGACCTGGTATGAGCAATTTCTGGATGGCTTTTCCCATGATCTTCACCGATGCTGCATGTGCAGGTGTAGTATATCTAATACTCAAAAACATCATTAAAAGCAAACACAAACGTGGCATTGCAATTTTTGGAGGATTGCTCATGGCCTTAGCACCAATAAATATCATTTATGATGGAGTGTATTGGTTAAATCCTGGTCCGGTAACATTTCTGACGATCATCGCTTTTTACTTTGCTGTCAAGAAGAAATGGTGGCAAGCCTTTTTCTGGTTAGCCATTGCAACCATGACGAAGCAGAATGCCTTATTCTTTTCTTATCCATTGTTCATGGTAATGCTTGGTGAAAAGGTTAGAAATAAATCTGTAAGGGAAACTCTTGTTGAAAGTATAATGAATGCAGCTTTGTTTGTTGGTATAGTTCTATTATTATCTGTTCCTTGGTTATTCATTTCTCCCTATCAATATGGAAGACACATGCTGTTCCCTGGAAGACCAATAGAGTTAAGATTCGAACCTGTTACTCCAGCTTCAAATGATTGTGTCTCCTTCGCAAAATCACTGGCGGAGTTAGGGTTAGGTGGTCCTTTGTTAGTTCTGGCATCGTTTGGTAATTACTCAATGCTTTGGATGATCCTCAGTGCTAGTATAATTGCAGTTATCATGTTTTGGAGATCATATAATTCTAAGCTTGATGGTATTGAATTCTTCGAGTGGATTGCTGCTTATACAATTTTCACTCATATTTTCATGCCTCGAGGTGTATACAAATTCTATACTGCCTATTTCACCCCAATGATTTTGATAGCATTACTCGGTTCAATAACACATTTCACATCAGATAAGAAGTACTTACCTATTGGCATGCTAACTGCAGGAGTGATGTTCTTCGGATTTAATATTGGGATATTAGTTATGTCAAGATGGGCAGTTCCATTTTTCCTCTTTATGGTAGCAATTACAATCGGTTTTATTGGGATGATTCGATCATATGTGAGAGACCAAATGAATAAAAAATCCTCTCAGATGAAAATGCAACGGTTTTTCGAAGGGAAAATTGGCGCGTAAAGAAAAATTGGAAAACTAGAAATACAAAAATAATTCTTTTGGAGAAATTCCAGTGAATGATAAGAGGAATAATGAGGAAATCTTTCTGCTTGCAGTGTATGGAACTCTAAAAGAGAATTTTCCAAATTATTTTTACTACCTAAATCCTAGGAAACCAATTTTTCGTGGATTAGTTCAACTTCCATATCAAATGTATTCTGACGGTGGTTTCCCTCTTCTCTTTCCATCTGAGAAAGAGAATAAAATTCATATTGAGATTTTCGAGGTTCCGCAAAAAACGGTAGAAAAAATTGACAAACTAGAAGGAGTTCCAGAATTTTATAGTCGAGAAAGAATCTTTCTTGAAGAATTAGATTATGAAGTATTTCTTTATGTAGTAGTAAATAGAGAACCATTTGGGGAATTAATTGAAAGTGGTCTTTTTGAGTAAGGCAATTCACACAATCTCTCAAAATCAATGAGCTATTTTCGCCCACTCTAAAAGTGCTCGAATACTATTTTTCTTTTCAAATTCCAAGAATTTCTGGAATCCGAGACCATATATGTCATTTCTTGAAAGTATTAATTCTGCCTGACCATGATAACCGTATTTCTGTAATATCTTATAAGAAACCCACTCACAAAAGCCTTCACAAATATGAAGTGGTTGTGTTTTAATTCTGACATTCTCGGATAACCATGCATGAGCTATTTCGTGACAAATCGTTCCTAACGCTAATTGTATTGGTAAATGCGATTGAATATAGATATTCATTTTGTCTTCCTTTCTTTGGAATAACCCAAGATTCTTACCGGCAGCTAGGTCTACTCCCGCTTCTTTTATTCGTTTGTTTAGGAGATTTCTTGAAATTAGCCTGTAATTTATGTTATGTTTTATTTTCAATCCAAAGCTTGTTAATCCATTAGTAGCTGTTTTAATCAGATCATTTAGTTGTTCTTCTGTGGTTATGGCACTTCTTTGACATTCAAAACAGATTTTCCTTCCATCTGAAATGTCTACATATTGAATACCTAAGGGACAACCACATGAATCGCAATGTGGAGCTAAGTGCTCACAGTGTTCGCAAAATATTCCTTCCTTAGTTTTATAAGAATAGTATCGACCTACAACTGGTAAACCACAAGCAGAACACCGTTTAGCTTTTTCTTGACAAATATAACATAATTTCTTATCATGTACAGTAAATAAGAATTGACTAGGAATGCCACACATATTACATCGTTCATAAATTTTATAGCAATAATCACAAACGAGATCTTTATCAAAAATCCAATATGTGCCAATTATTGGATTACTGCAAACATGGCAACGAGTTGCGTGTGTTAAACAGAATCGGCAAAGAACATTTCCTCGAATTTTTGTATACCTTACTACAGGTTTTCCACATCGATCACATTTTTCATATTTCTTCATACAGTCATCGCATGAAATTGATTTATCAGTAAATCTTGTATAACTACCAATGATGGCTTTTTCACAAATATCACATTTTGGTGCTCTTTTATGACAAATGGAGCAAAAACCATCTATTGAGCTATCCTCACCGCCAATGACAGGTTTTTTACAGCTAATACATTTCGGGAGATAATGGAAACATTCATTGCAAAAAATCGAACCGTCTGAGAAATGAATATACTTTCCTTTGATGATTTCTCTACAAGCATCACATTTAACTTTAATAACACCTACAGAAACCATCTAGATTCATACCTCACAAGCAGTTCATTTCATATTGGTCATTTATTCTATGATAACTTTGTCATACATGCGAAAAAAACTTTCTATATGAGCAAGGAATTAAGGGAAAAAAAGATTATTAGGAGAAATTCAAGATTTTCTCCTGAGCTGAATAAGATCTTTTACGAATATATTTATTAGAACACATTCCGATTTGAATTTTTCTGGAATTTCCAAATCTCTTTTCACCATATATGGCCCCATAATGTATTTCGGAATACTCGAAGAACCCAGAAATAAAACTAAAGCAGCACCGAGAAGTATAATCCACTTGTACCAATCATCTATCAAAAGAACAGCAACAATAGCACTTGCTAAGACAAAAAGAGCAATAATAACTGCAATAGTAATCAAAAATCCAATTGCTCTTTTTCTATTTCGTCGTATTTTTAGGAAAGCTTCTCTTGCTCCTGATTCATACCACAATGGGTCAACTCGAGGTACCGCTAAAGAAACAGCAGCTATGTGAGTATCTACATTTTTGAAAGCATCACCAAGTACTTTTCCTGGTTCATCTTTAGGCCATCCTTTTCGGCCTATTATAATTGATAATTCAGTAATAATTGTATCAATATTCTCTTTTGTACCTGTACTTAGCTTTGTTTTCCTTTTGGATCTCTTTGAAGGCATAAAACTCATCCTTTTCAGAATTCAACCTCGAGATATCCGATAGAAAATTATCACTAGTGCACCAATAATACAAACTAATGCTCCGACATTTCCAGCAAGACAAGCTAGGATAATGATAATTACAGCATAAAGATAGAGATTTAATCCATAATATGCTCGTTTATCAATAGCAAGCCAGAGAATCGCTATTGCAGCGATAATTGCTATTACTAGACCCACGATAGGATGTAATTGACCAAAAGTGTAAGATGACCAATAATCATAATCTTGGAATCCATAAACTGCATCAATTATTCCCGCAGCAATAATTAAAGCTGCACCAAGAATTATGAGGATTTGCCCAACCAAAAACCAAGTGCCGTATCTTCTTCTACGAGTTTGAGAGCTCTTTTTCTTCTTTGGAGTCATTATTTCACTTCCAAATTCTAAACTAAGAAATTAATAATACTAAAATCAAATAAATTACATAATACTTAATTTTATCGCTTATAATTAAGGAAAAAATGTTTTGAAAAAACGATTCAATTCTTACTATCTCTAACGCCTTGAACAATCGTTCCTAACATTGCTCCTCCTGCAAATGTTACACAAATGAAGAATACAGCAATAATTGCTGAGGCAATTGCTAATTGACTTATACTACTTATCATTCCTAAAGCACTTGTTGGTGAAGTGAATATCACTATTAATGTAATTAAGAAATAGGTTGCTGTTGCAATCAATGCACTAAAAGTTGAATATCTTAATGAATGAAGAGCACTTAGTGTTTTGTTTCTCCAGGCGCATGCAAAACCAGCAGGTATCCCATATAAAGCCAAAATAAAGTTGAAAGATAAAGGGTTATCATATAAAGCAGTACCCAACCAATTTGTTAGAATCATTGCCACTGCAACAAGAATACCCGATATAGTTATCGTAACCCAAGGATGTTTGATCTTGCTTCTCTCGCCTGTTGAATATTCCTTAAAAGCCGCACTATTCCGAAGATTTCCTTCCTCTGCCAATTTTGACTACCTGTTTATTTTTATAATAATTCCTGCAACTAATTACAACTACAATATATCGCTACTACCATATATATCTTAACATTTCTCTGTATTTTATCATTCACCGAATAAATACCATTCTACATATTATTGGCATTTAAATACAAAACACCCCAACAATAAAATAAGAGCGATTATCATTCGATTAAATAGTTATTATTTGATCGAATATAAAAGACCATAGAAACGATTTAAACTGTTTTACAGTACAAATCGTGGAAAAATGAGAAAGAGTTATGAAATTCCGTGAAAAAACGGAATAGAGGCAAAGATACAAAGAAAATTATGCGGATAGATTTGCTAGAACACGGAAGAACTTTACTAGATGCAAGGTAAGAATTCCTCAGAGTTCTTTTATATTGAAATGAATGCTCTTTCTTCATCGGAGATGACTATTAAAATGCTGACTGTCGCAGAACAACTACCCCCATCAGCAAGAGCGATTTACACACTCTTATCTGAGCAAGGACCTTTAACTTCAAAGGATTTAATTCAAAAGTGCGATCTCGCACCTAGAACTGTTAGATATGCCTTAAAACGTTTAACGAAAGAGGGCCTAGTCAAAAAGGCACCTTACCTACTTGATATGCGTTCATCAAAATATTTCGTAGAAACAGGTTAAAATTTCGGTCAACTTTATTATCTTTGTTCACTATTCAAGATGGTTAAAAATGCCTCGCATGGAAATGCGAGGATAACCCCTCTTTTTTTGTTTTCTTTTCCTCAAAATGTTATTTCTAAGGATAAATTTTTGAATTGCTTGTTTCTTGTGAATTCTAAAATAGAACTATTAATGCTAAATTAATGGATTGAATTTAAATGAAGCTTTTCAGCACATCAGGTATTCGTCGCAAAGTCTCTGAACTTCCGCCAAATTTCGTGGTTAATGTAGGATTAGCAATAAGCAAAGCTATTTGTCAGAATACAGGATCCAATGTTATTGTTGCTCGAGATCCTCGCTCAAGTGGACCAATGTTAGAACATGCTATATGTTCAGGTCTTATTTCTGGTGGCAGTAGCATTGAGCGAAAGGGAATTATGCCAACTCCAGCTCTTGCTTATCATACACATAAAACTAATGCATGTGCGGGAGTTATGTTGACAGCTTCTCACAATCCCGCTGAATATAATGGAATAAAGGTCTTTGATAAAACAAGCATGGGATTATCACCTAATGATGAAACAAAAATAGAGGAAGCAATTGCTAAGAATGATTTACCAATCCAACCTTGGGAGAAATTTGGTACAGATGTTGAAATTTTAGGTTCAAAATTATACAATAAAATGTTATTAGATGCAGTAGCAGATGTAGACTTTAGTGTTTTCAAATCAGTTATAGCTGATCCTGGTGGAGGAGCTGCTTGTGAAACCATATACAACACATATCAAGAACTAGGGATTAATCTGATTTCAATAAATGGAATGTTTGATGCCACATTCTCCGCAAGACCTTCAGAACCTGAAGCAAAAAACCTTACACAAATCATTGATGCAGTGAAAAAACAATCGGAGAAAAGTGAAAATAAAACAATAGGTTTAGCGTATGATGGAGATGCAGATAGATGCGTTGCTGTGGACGAAAAAGGCAGATATGTGCCACAAGATGTATTAATTGCACTTTATGCCAAGTATGTTGTTGAGCAAAATTCTGGTAAAGGACTGGTAATAACTCATGTTGATGCATCTATGTTAATAGATAAACTAGTTGTAGAAGTGGGTGGTAAAGTAAAACGTACTAAAGTAGGAGACGTTGCAATAGGAAACATGGTTGCTGAAGAAAAAGCAATCTTTGGTGGGGAACCTTGTGGTGCATGGATACACCCTGAATATCATTTATGTCCTGATGGACCTCTCACTGGCTTGAAAATTCTTGAATGGGTTGTGGAAAGAGGACCACTTTACAAGTTGGTGGATTCAGTAGAAGATTTTCCAGTTAATAGAGTAAAAATAAGTTGTGAAAATGAACTGAAACAAGTGGTTCTAAAAGAATTAGATAAGAGATTAACCGCAAAAGATGATTTTAAGGACATCCTTAAAATGGATGGATTACGACTTAATTTTGAGGATGATAGCTGGGTGCTAATTCGTCCTAGCGGAACAGAACCCTACTTCCGAGTAACTTCACAATCGATGACTAAGAAAGAATCAGAAGAAAGATTAGAAAATTATTCCAAGCTTGTAGAGCAAGAGATTAAAAAAGCTCAGAAATAAAGGTTGGCTTGATTATATTGGCTAAAACTAAAAATAAACATTCAATGATAGTTTTCATTTCACAAATAAAGAATAAGCAATTATTCCCTTTGGCTGAGAATCGACCTGCAGCACTGTTTCAAGTAGCAGGAAAAACCATAGTTGAATGGTTTTATGAAATTGGTAAAAACCATGGGGTTGAAATGGTAATATTACTAGCTGATAAAGATGATCGAAAATTATTGTATAATGCCCTTGGAGATTATCAAGAGGTTAGTGCTCCTATTAATGAGATAGGTCCTTTCACAATTATCGATTTTGACCCTGTTAAAGGTATAACCAAGGAATTACAGGACATTTTACATAAGGATATACTAACAAAGAATTCTATCTGGTTAGATGGAAACGTTATTTTTAGTTCAGTATTCTTGGATGAATTTCTGAGAAAAGCTGAGGGAACAGGAAAAATAGCTTTAGTAGAAAATGATGATGAGAAGAAAGAATGTCTTGGATTAGGTTATTTTGATAAGAAGTTCTTAGATTCAAGCACTCTAAACGCGAAATGTGTAAATGATATCTATACTGAAGTCAGGAATCAAACCAAAAGCTTAACACATACTTTGGTTTTTGAAGAGAAAAAAATGGAGTTTTGGCGAATAAACTATTTGTGGAATCTTTTAGACGCAAATCAAGTTCTGATTAACTGTATTGAAGAGAGAAAAGAAGGGACCATTGAGAAAGGAGCTACAATCATCGGGAAAATTTCCATTGGAGCAGGAACAAGAATCCGTGCTGGAAGTTATTTAGAGGGACCATTATCAATTGGAAAAAATTGTGACATTGGTCCTAATTGCTACCTTAGAAAAGGAGTTTCTTTGGGTAACAAAGTAAGAATCGGGAATGGTTGCGAGTTAAAAAATACTATTGTTTTTGATGGAACACATATTGCTCATCTCTCATATGTCGGAGATTCCATCATAGGCATAGATTGTAATTTTGGAGCAGGTACAATAACTGGCAATCTAAGATTAGATGACAAAGCAGTCAAAGCTGAAGTAGATGGAAAAGTAACTTTAACTAGAAGAAGAAAAATAGGAGTTATAATGGGCGACAATGTCAAAACTGCTATTGATGTCTTTTTCATGCCAGGGGTTATAGTTGGTAATAATTCAGCTATTGGAACTGGTGTAATTGTTAATAGAAATATTGGATCGAATCTTTTCGTACACATAACCCAAGAAACAAGCTCACAAAAATGGATTGTTGAACCTAAAAAGAAGAAGAAAGGTTAGGGAAAACTGTGAGTAAACTGGTTGAAGCTCATATAGAGGAAATCAATGCTGTTAAAAAAGACCTTTCACAAATGAAGTTAAAAATCGCTTTTTGTTATCCCAATAATTATCGAGCAGGTATGGCTTCACTTGGTTTGCAGTTAATTTACCGTCTTTGGAATTCATATGAAGGAGTAGCATGTGAGCGAACATTTCTTCCACTCAAAAAAACGGTGGAACCATATACACTAGAGTCTGATCGACCTTTAAGAGAAATGGATGTTATTGCTTTTACATTACAATATGAAGAGGATTTTACGAATATAATCGAAATATTAGAGAGATCAAACATTCCACTTGAATCGAGCGAGAGAAATGATAATCATCCTCTCGTTATTGCTGGTGGACCATGTGTACAATCGAATCCTGTTCCAATGTCACCCTTTATTGATGCATTCATGGTTGGTGATTTAGAACCGGTAAATGAAGAATTCATGACTGAAGGGTTGCTTGGAAATAATAACAGGAAGAATCGTATGGAAGTTTTGAATGAATTTGATTGGATGTGGGTGCCGGAAATAGAAGAGGATAAAACGGTAGTATATGCACCAAAAGGGAATATTGACGATTACTTCTATCCGATAAAACAAATTATTCCACAAGTTGAGGAAGAGGATCCTTGGTACGGTGTATTTGGAAAATCCTTTATGCTAGAAGTTGTGAGAGGATGCAATCGTGGGTGCTCGTTTTGCTTGACAGGTAGAATTAATCGACCGAAGAGGGATCGTTCATTAGAGAAGCTTACAGAATTATATCGTGCGGGAACTAGAGAGTGTAATGTTAATAAAATAACACCCATCGGCTCAGGAATTTCAGATTACAAAGATTTAGAAAACCTATGTGAAAATATCTTGAATGATAATCTTACATTTTCTCTTCCATCTATTAGAGCAGATAAAATAACAGAAAAGCTAGTGAAATTATTAGTGAAAGCTAAGCAAAGAACGATTACAACTGCTCCAGAAGCTGGAACTGAAAAACTCCGAAAACAAATATGCAAAGGAGTAAATGATGATGAGATAATCCAAGCGATTAAGATAGCTTCTGAAGGCGGACTCTCTCGAGTTAAGGCATACTTCATACTTGGATTACCGGATGAAACTGCAGATGATGTGGAAGCGATAGCCATATTAGCAGAACAAATGTCCAAAGCAGGAAAAGAAATAAGAAAATTAAGAATCTCGTGTGGATTTTTTGTTCCAAAACCTTGGACAGGATATCAAGGTAAATCACTGTTTTCTTTGAAAGAATTACAAGCGAAAAGTAAACTATTGAAAAGCAAAATGAAAAATATAGCAAAAGTAGATTGTGAAATAACAAATCCAAAAATGTCAAGAATTCAAACAATTCTATCGATTAGTGGTAAGGAAATATCTAAACCTTTGAAATTAGCTGCGAAATTGGGAGGAGGATTAGGAGACTGGAGAAGAGCACTTAGCGAATATGGAATGAGTATCGAAGGTATTGTTGAAAATCGAGTTGTTGATGAGAAATATCCTTGGGAATTCATTAAATTAAAATGAATAATTGTTTTTTAGAAAATTCATTCATCATGAGTAAAGTAGAATCCTTTCTCTTTTTTAGGACCAAAGCTCCTCAAACCTTCTGTCTCTATTTGTTTTCTTATTTTTTCTCCATCTGAGGTACTTATGTCCCCAATATTCTCGAGATAATCAATAATTTCCAGGGCTTGGTCTACTGTATCACAGCGTCTAATAAAATCTACAACATTTGGATCATGGCCAACGAATTTAAAGCGATCAGGCATGGAAACAATTTTCTCAGAGGGCTCTGATTCTTTTTCTATATCCTCTTCTATTTGCATTGCTAACACCTCGTCAACATATTGAAGATGAACCATTTTTTCCTTTTTTTCAACTTCTTTCTTTAGAATAGGATAGTCATCGATTTTTTTACTCATGGTGTGTTCCTCACCTGATTATTTTAACCCTTCAGCTGCGTTTATTTTAATAATGTCTCCGTCTTCAAGTTCATAATTATCACCGATTCTTCGCTGTGTTTTCACAAGTATTGCATTAATGAAAGATTTAGCCAAATCTTGATGAATCAATCCAGCAAATTCTCTTGCAGTTGTTCCCCTAGGAACTAAATAAACATCAGGTAAAACATTGCCACTATGATCAGTGTATTTTTGTTGATCTTCTACGGGATAAATAGCAATAACATCCATTATATCAAAAACAGCACGATTAATGAGTGATTGAACTCCTGTTGAACCATGTTTCTGAAGAATATCAATACGCAATTTTTCAAGCGTTGCATTGTCCTTCTCTGATAATTTGTCTGGTTTTGTAATTGTAAAATCGGGATCTCCAGGAGTATAGGAGATAATTTCCTTTTCAGCAAATTTTCTCAAAAAGTATTCAGCTAATGCTGAACAAGGAATTAAATCCTTATCATATTGATCTTTTAGACGATTGAAATTATCCTCCGAACCTTCAATATCAATCTTATTTGCTGCAAAAATCATTGGTTTAGCAATTGATCTAAGTATAGTTAAGAATTGGAGGATTTCCTCTTTAGACCACTTAGATGGAATTGCAATATTTAAACCAGATTTTGTTAGCGCTTTCTTTATGTGTGATTGTTTGATTTGTAGTCCAGCAAGCTTTTCTGCAAGCAATTTATCGATGGGGATTTTCTCAGCTTCAGAAGTTCGACTAATGCGAGTCCAATCTTTATGTAGTAATTGTTCTAACCACTTCACTACTTCTCGTTCTAAAAATACAATATCCTTTTCTGGATCATAGGAGCCTCGTTCAATATTATTTCCATCAGCATCTAATGAACCAGAAAAATCTACGACATGTATTAACACGTCTGCGCGTCTCAAATCATCTAAAAGCTTGTTGCCAAGGCCACGACCTTCCCATGCATCTGGAACAAGACCCGCTACATCGAGCAATTGAATTGGTACTAGTCTAGTTCCTTCGATACATATTGAATTCTGGGGATTGTCTTCTACACCCAATTCCTTACAAACACAAGGAATTCTCACATATCCTGTACCTGGCACTGGTTCAATGGTGGTGAAGGGATAATCTCCTACTTTTGAAGAAGTTAAACATGCAGCGTTCAAAAAAGTACTTTTTCCACTCGATGGTTTACCAACAATTCCTATTAACAAATTCAGCAAACTCCTGTAATTATGAGATGTTTTTTTTTCCTTATTAGATATTCAATTTATCACACTATTTAATTTAATTGATGTTTATTCTTTTTTGTATATTGTATCCAAATAATCATTTTGTATTTGAACTACCTCAAGACTACTCTTCGCATCTGCATAAGCTTCGAGTAACTCGAAGTTCAGAGCAAAAAAGTTTTCACCCCACTTAAAACCCTCCATTAAATATCTTGCATCTTTTTTGTAACCAACAATATAGAGTCCCGCAGCTAATGCTTCTGCAGTACTTAGTTTGCATGGTTTTCCATAGTTAACAGGATTTGCTGCAAGTAAGTAAGGGAGAATCCTATCAACAAATCGCCAACTTCTTGTGCTCTTTAATTGTACCTCATTACCCTCTTCTATTCCAAAAACTTTTTTCGCAGAAACCCATGAACAGTCAAGACCAATTAATCCTTTAGTTTGTATCACCGGGAGATCCTCAATCGATAAAGCTTTTGTTGAAAAGGGATTCAATAAAACAGCATTTCTTGGGAGATTTCCTGCTTTGTGAACCAGTTCTACCTTACCCATTTTGTTTAAATGTACTGCTGTACATTTCTTAGGATCATCTTGCCGAATATAGTAGACTAGTAATTTTATACCACTTTCAGTTTTGTAGGGTCTTTGAGGATCGGAATTCATTATATCAACGCCAAAGATGGTTTTGAGAGCAAAACACAATGGTCTTCATATAAAAATTTATTATCTGGATTAAACTATTTTTATAAGGAATTAAATAATAACACCAAAGCTTTGGTAAATTATGTATAAAAAACTGTAAACCAGTGGGTGAAATAATGGTTAAAGCCTATGTATTGATCAATGTGAAAGGCGGAACAGAATTTGATTTATTTGAAGAACTAACTAAGATATCTGGCTTAGAAGAAATCTCATTAGTTTGGGGTTTGTTTGATATTATCCTCAAGATAGAAGTTGACTCTAAAGATGGTTTGGATAAACTGGTTACAGAAGAAATTAGATCATACGCTAATATCTCAAGTACTATGACGATGCTAATAAGAGAAGATTGAAAGCAATTCTCTGCGTATTTTTTGTTTAACCATTGCGTACTCGATTACCACAAACACTACAGAATTCTGTATCATAATCTAAGTATGACCCACAGAACTCACAGGTTGTTTGTTGGGTTCTTGTTGTTGGTTGTGCTTGATGTGTTTCTATGTATTGATCTCTGCTTGGACTCTCAGTTGGCATATAGTAAGGTTCTGGAATGGTTTCCTCTTCTTCAATGACAATTTGTGGAACTCTAACTCGTCCTCCAGGCACATCATCTTTTTTGAATGGACTTATCAATCCAGACAAGATTCCAATTAGAGTGGTTACACCAATTATTACTAAGAAACCATAAAACCAGCTATCAAATGTAGTGAATAATGAAGTACCAATTAATCCGGCTTGGTATATAATATAGTAAACAACTTCAGCAGTTAAGAGTAGTATAATTATTGTTGCTAAACCACCGCGAGCTGCATGCTTCTTTCTAAAGAAAAAGCTAGCTATGAATGCTGCAACAACCCAAGGAAGTAAAACTAAAACGATACTAATTGCATCTCTTGGGGCGAAAAACACACTAATGGGTCCCACTATTGCTGTTTCACAAACTTCCAGCAAGTATTCCCAGGAACCAAGGTTTATCATATCCTCAAAGAATTGAGTGACTGTCATACTATTCAAATAGATATGTATGAATAGAAAGCTTGGATAAGTGATACCAAGAGATGTAAAGAATCCTTTCAAGTAACCCATGAGTTAGTTGCTCCTATATTATCAAATATAATAATCAACTACAATGGTAATTCAACAAAATGTATTAAAAACCTTGGTAAATATGCATTAAACAGATCAGAAATAATTTTGGTAGGATTGTATGAATAAGAGAATAAATTTTGCAGAGGTATTAAATACTTCACAGAACGAATTGGATCAGCTTTTAGAAGAAGGAAGATCTTTAAGCTGGAAAAATTTCGGTCGAACTCTTAAAGTCTACTATCCTAGTAAAAAATTCCCTTCAATTAGTGTAACTGGAGCTTCCTGTGCTCTTAATTGCTTACATTGTAATAAACACTACTTGAAAAATATGCATCAGATAAATTCGTCAGATGACTTGGTGAATTTTGCAATTGAATTAGAGAAAAATCAAGGCAAAGGGATTCTACTAAGTGGTGGATATGATGAAGAATCTATAGTGCCTTTAGAGCCTTACCTGGAAGCTATTTCTTGCATTAAATCTGAAACCAATTTAAAAATCAATATTCATCCAGGTTTAGTAAGTTCTAAACAAGCACAAGCACTAGCAGATGCTGGTGTAGATGTTGTTTCTTTTGACTTGATAACTGACGACGAAATTATTTCTAAAGTAATAAAGAATGACAAACAAGGAAAAGACTACATTGAATCCTTTGAATCTCTAATTAATGCAGGCTTGCATGTTGTTCCTCATATTTGTCTTGGTCTTCATTTCGGTGAAGAAAAAGGAAATTTAGATGCTTTAGAAACTGCTTTGAAATATGAAATACCATTAATTGTTTTTTTGGGTTTAATCCCAACTAAAGGAACAATTATGGAAAAATCAAAGATTATCAATAAAGATTTCTTGACAAGATTATTACTTTATACTCGATTAAGAAAACCAGACCTTGAACAATCGTTAGGTTGTATGAGAGTACGGCAAATTGATTACGAACAAGCAGCAATATTAGCTGGTGTAAACAGAATTGCAGTGCCTAAAAAGAAATCAATAGAGTTTGCTGAGAGTAAATTTGGTTTATTAGTGGAACAAATCGAAACATGCTGCTCAATATAAATTTTGTACCACAAAAACTCATTCTAAGCTTTCTATTGTCTTAACGACTTTTCTGAGTTTTTCATCTCGTTCTGCTAGCATACGTTCTAGAGTTTCTACTTTTGTTTCTAATTCAGTTTTTGATTCAGATGAATCCTCTTTTTTCCCTTTTAGGATAATTAATTGTTCTTTCGCCTTATTCAAAATCTCTCGAAGTTTATCAATTTGCTCTTGTTTCTCATAGAGCTCTTTGGTTATATTATTGATCTGTTGCTGAAAGTTTTTACTAATTCCTGTTTGAACATTCATTGCCTCAACTTCTTGCTGTCGACATTTATCATTTAATCCATTGATAACAGATTCCAAGTCAGTTATTTTGCGATCCTTTTCACTAAGTTCGGTTTCTATATTGCTTCGTGTTATGGAAGTTTCATCAACAGAATCAACAAGCATTTTCAAGTTTGCAATCTCTTGGTCTTTTTTCTCTAAGGTTTCTTGGAAGCTCTCTGCAATTTCCTCTCTAATCCTTTCAATTTCAGCATCTTTTTCTAAAAGTATTCTTTGATTCTTCTTGTTAAATTCCTCTTGAATTCCAGAAAGATTCCTTTGCTTTGAATCCAAATTCGATTGTATCATTCCTGTCTCTGTGAGTAATGTTCTCCATTCTGCAGCTGATGAAAGCATATAATCTCGAGCAAGTGGATGGATAAGATGCCAATTCTCTCGTATAATCTGTCCTAGTACTCTGTGTTCATCACTAACTCTAGTCTCATCAAACAATGGTTTTTCATCGACATTATTAATTGGGGTATAATCAGGATATTCATTCCACAAAGATTTAATTTTCTTAGATTTACGACGAGGCACATTCAAAGACTCCAAACTACTCGTATATAGTTCAATACTATATATGAGTGAGGAACCGTTTAATAAATCTTACAAAAGGGAACAAAAAACAAACAAGTATTTATTAATAGAACAAAAAGACTGATTAGATAGATTTTTACATAATACCAAATACTTAATTGCAGTCAATTAAATCCAATTATCAAAAATAATGAATTTAATACCATAATCTACCATAAGGAGTCCTGAGAAATGTCAGACATAAAACGAGAATTTGTCTTTAAAATTGTACTGATGGGTGAAGGATCGGTAGGGAAAACTAGTATACGTTCTAAGTTTATGGGTGTAGGCTTTAAGAGTGAATACATCAAAACAATTGGTGCTGATTTTGCTTCTAAAGCTATTGAACTTGGTGAAAACAAAGTTCACTTCCAAATTTGGGATCTTGCTGGACAAAAAATGTATCGACATGTTAGATCATCTTTTTACAGTGGGTGCAAATGCGGTTTCTTAGTTTTCGATCTCACACAACCAGTTACTTTAGAAAAACTTGAAGAGTGGGCTGAAGAAGCAATTGACCATTCTGGTGGTTTTCTAAAAATCTTTATTGTTCTAGGAAATAAATCCGATTTGAAAGATCAAATAAAGATTAAAGATGAAGATATTAAAAAATTAATTGAAAAACTAAGGAAAAGGAAGAACATAGAAGCAGCGTATTTAGCAACTTCTGCGAAAACAGGAGAAAACATCCCTGAAGCTTTTGAAATGATGGGAAAAATGTTTCTGGAGAAAGAAGGTTTCCCTTTTGAGGGGCAAGGTACAGAAATAGATGATGAAACTTTAGAAAAACATCATCAAGAAGTACAAGATTTAATTACTGTGCCCGATGCCCCAGTTCACGAAGAAAAAGCAGCCAAAGTTGATAAAATAGACTTGGCAGAATTGGAAAGCGATGAAATTCAATTTGTTATTAAAACAGTAATGGATAAAATCAGTCAATTAACTGAAATTACCGTTGCCCTTGAAGAAAGATTGTTGAATGTCGAAACAAAAAAAGTTTCAGCTGAAACAACGGCAGCAGATATTACAGAGCTAAAAGAGAAGATAAGTAGCTTAGAAAATCAACTTGAAGTATTCTCTATTGACACTGATAGCCCAATCGATGAAACTGTTTTTGATGACACAAAGAGTTCAGAAATAACAGATACGATACCTGTTCCTTCTTTAAATGATATAAGCACAACAACAGAGAAAGAACAAGATACAAGTTTCGAAGCTTTAGATAGAACCTCACTTAACTCGATGGAAATATTAGAAGAGAATAATGATGAGGAAAGAATTACCGATATTCTAAAAGAAACTGAGAAGGATGAAATAACAGAGGATGTAGTTTCAGTAGAATTAGAACCCCCACCGAAGAAAAAAGTAGAAAAGAAACCTAAGAAAGATGAAGAAGTGAAATCATCAAAAGCACGATGTCCAAAATGCGGGAGTAAATTATCTTATATCAAACAATATGACCGATGGTATTGTTATCGTTGTAAGATATACGTATAATATGGCTTCCCGATGTTTGATTTTTGTGAAGCACAAAGAATATATTTTTTCTTTGATTTAATGGAAATGAATTACCTATGAGCAAAGTAGCAATTGTTTACGTGGAAAAATCTGATGTAGAAACAGCAGTTCGAAAAGCTGTGAATCTTCTAGGGGGTATAGAACAATTTGTTTCTAATGAAGATGTGATATTGCTTAAACCTAATTTATTAATTGCCCCTGAAAAAAAAGAAGTTCGGGATAAAATTAGAACAGATCCTAGGGTACTTGAAGCTTTAAGCAAGATGCTTCTAGAGCTTCAGAAAAAAGTTATCATTGGTGATTGTAGTGCTGCGGGTCATGATGGTGGAACTAGAGAAGCTATTTTACAAAGTGATTATCTCGAGATAAGTGAAAAATTTGATGATGTTGAAATTCGAAGTTTAGAGAAAAATGGACCAATAAGTGTTGATGTTAAGGGAAAGAAGCTTCGAAAAGTAAACATTGCTAAAGACATTCTAGATGCTAAAACAATCATTAATGTCCCTAAAATGAAAACTCATTCAATGACGCTTTATACAGGGGCTATTAAGAACCTCTTTGGTACTATAACTGGAGCGGATAAAACAAGAATTCATTCTTTAGGTGCGAATATCCAAGGATTTTCACAATGTTTGGTAGATTTATATGCTTTTGAAAAACACAAAATAAAACTTAATGTTATGGATGCAATTATCGCTCTAGAAGGCATGGGACCTGGAGCCAGTGGTCAAGCTGTTGAAATGAATCTTGTTTTAGCTAGTGAAGATGCTGTTGCAATGGATGCTGTTGCCTTCAAATTAATGGGACATGACCCTAAGAAAGTTCCAGCAACAAGATATGCTGCAGAACAAGGATTAGGTGAAATAGATCTAACCAAGATTGAGATTCTGGGAGAAAAAATTGAAGATCACCAAAAGAAATTCAAATTACCAGTAACAGCAAAAATTGCGGTCATACCATTCCAAAGATTCTCGAATATTTCAATCAGGCATCCTAAATATACTTCTGGTTGCACGGGATGTCAAGATTGTGAACGAGCTTGCCCGGAAGAAGTAATTAAAATCGTTAAAGATAAGGAGGGAAAGAATAAACCGACAATCAATTTCAAAGGTTGCATTTCATGCTTTACCTGTGTAGAAATTTGTCCGGAAGCGTGTTATATGCACCAATTTAGAAATGTGAAAAAAGTGCTTGCGATAGGAATTCCAGTTATTTTATCTATTGTAGGATTAATTATTACACTAGTTTTATTATTATAAATTATTTAATCGCTTTCCGGTTTCTGAGCAAAGAGAATATAATGCCCATATCCTTTCTTGTCATTTATGCTCTCTATTGAATATGGAGCACGGTACCATTCTTTATAGTAAAGATCTTTTATTTCAAAATTTTTGAAGAACTCTAATACGTCTTCAGTATAAGAGAAGAAATGTGGAATACCTTTTTCTGGTTCCTCTTGTTTGATAAGTGTTTGTTCATTAATAACACCTGTTTTATCATAAAATGGTTGATTTGGATCTTTTGTTAAGATAGTCCCAAAGAAGAAACCCCCAGGTTTAATAATACGGTAAATTTCATTGATCACCCTAACCATATCATCTTTGAAAGCATGATAAATCACATTAAAAGCAAGAACCAAATCATAATGATTATCTGGTTGAGTAAGATCTGTCATTTTCCCTCGGTAAACATTTGCCTTGAGTCCATCCTTTTTGAGCCATGCTTGTGTGCTTTTAACAGCATCACTGGATAAGTCTAAAGCATCAACTTCGTAACCAAGAGAAGCGAAATAAACTGTGTGACGACCAACACCACAACCTAAATCAAAAATTCTTGCAGGCGGTTTTCCAATGTAATAAGGTAAACTCATTACATAGCCATCTGGAATTTTCCAATAAGTGAAGTCTTCGACTTTTGACCAATCCCAATTAACCTGAAGTGATTTCTCTTTCATAATACCATCTCTTGTTTGTTTTCAAGAGATATTAAATAGAAAAATGTTTCTAAAATGAAAAAGAAATTATCTTTTTCTTTCTTTCCTTGAATGACCTAAATTTAAATAATCCACAACGGGACCAGAACGAGTACGAGTAACTCCAACATCTCCAGGATAGATATCCCTTTCAGTTTTTATCTCTCGAAGTCTTTTTACTTCCTCATCGAAGTCTTCTTTTGTGATATTAAACCAAGCATAGGTTCCTTCTACTTTAATCAATTTTTCAACATCGAGAGGAACTAAAACATCTTTTTTGAAGTGCTTTCTAACCAAGACCATAGCAAATGGTTTGTATTTCTTGACAGTTTTTCCTATCAAACTTTCAATTTTTACAATTTTACCTAACCTATTGCTATCTTTGTCAGCAGCTAATCTAGAGATAAGTCTTGAGTAGTCCATATCGTTCAGTTTTGTTAGGGAAAAAGAGTATTTCTATATTTGGTCATTGTCGACTAACATAAATTAACTGAGCGGGAAAATAAGAGTCGAATAGCCCCGCCCAGGAAAAGATTAGGGATCAAATGACTTTTTTATGGGGAAGAGAGTGCCTTATGTCTCCATTCTTCAATCGGATATTTATCAATTACAAAAAGACTATTTAAAGAAATGATTTGTTTCAATTTTGTCTAGAAAACAAGATTTCCGAGATATTTTGCTTTCTAAAAATATTAAACTCCAAAGGTTTTATATCTTCTTTTTTTGAACGTAACTTGAGTTAAAATGCCAAAAATTGAAGTTGAGATTTCTCCTCTTGCATTTTCAAGAGTAATTGATTGGACATCATCAAATACAGAAAGGGAAGTTGGTGGTTATTTAGTTGGTATAGTGGATAATGGGAAAGTAAAAATTATTGATACAACTTATGCAGTAAAAAACTCAACACCAACCCATGTCTCAATAGATGAAATGGCACAGTTTCAAATAATAAAGGAAATTGAAAAAAGAGATGGTAAAGAAACTATTGTTGGTTTTTGGCATACCCATCCTGGTATGGGATTATTCCTATCAGGAACAGATGTAGCTACCCAAAAAATTTACCAAGCTTTACTTCCAGAAGCCGTTGCATTGGTATGTGATGGCAATACCTTCGCTCAAACGAGAGAGCAAAAAGATTTCAATGCTAAATTTTTCAGAGTTGATAAGAATGACAAGTATTATGAAGTAAATTTTGGTGTTTTAACTAATCCAAATGAGTTACTTGAATTGTTGACTGATTTTGTTCAAGATGAGGAAAATGTTGAAAATATTGTAACCAACACAGTTCAAAAATTATCAATTCATGTGAAAGACTCAATGGAACTTTTAGCGGAAGAGAAACTTCTCAGCAAGAGCGATTTCGAGAGTGCTGATAAATCATGGAAAAAGGGATTAGCTCATGTTAGAGCAGATGTAGAGAAAATGCAGAAAATAATGGTAACAAAAGAAGAATTTAATGCCCTACAAGAGAAACAACTGAATACTATTGATACACAAAAGAGAATGAATTTTGTTTTGCTTTTCACAACAATATTGAGTTTAATACTTGTAGGCATAGTATTGGTCTTGACTCTTATACCCTAGAAAAACCCAGTTTTTCTATTTATTTTACAGATTTTCATACTTTATTGCTTTAAGAGAAAGTTATTTGAATAAAGTGTGTAGAAACTTAATTTAGGTGCAGTGCCTTGGGGTCTAATAAGAGAAGCCTTGAAGAGTTTATAGAAGAACTTGTAGATTGGGATGAGGCAACTCGAGGTGAAGCCGCAAAAGCTCTTGGGGAAACTGAAGATGAGGAAGCAATTGATCCTTTATTGAAGTCTTTAATGGAAGATGATTCCGAAGATGTTCGAGCATCAGCAGCTAGAGCTTTAGGGAAATTTTACGGAAATAAGAGAATACCTAAGGAATTAGGTTTGATAATAGAAGAAGAAATATCGCCCATTGTTAGAATAGCTATTGCAAATTCCATTGGTAATCTCGAAAACATTTCTGCTGCGAAATTAATGATCCCTATTTTGGAAAGAGATGAATCAATTTGGGTGAGAGAAGCAATAATTGATGCTTTTGGTAAGATTGGATCAAAGGAATTTACTTCCCTAATTCTGAGACACCTAAAAGAGGATCCATCAGAAGAAGTAAGAGTTCAAGCAGCAGCTGCTTTACAAAATTGTTCAGACGAATCTATTCTTGACGATATTTTGGTTATATTTCAAAATGAGGATTCTGATGAAGTTAAAAGCCATATCACTGGAATAATTGCTAAATTAGGGGATATTAAATCCGTAGAATTATTAACCACAGCATTGGAAAATGATGATTTTAAACTTACTCAAGCTGCAGCAGCAGAAGCTTTACATAACATCGCTCAAAAACTAGGTTATAAAGACGATAATGAGATGCTAGATTCTCTGTAAAAACCCGAACTAAAACATTTAAACTAGTTCGACTATTTTTCATGTGGAATTAAGAATCATTATTGGGTTAACATCAATGACTAAATCTACTACACGAGGTACTTTCAGTATGACTAACCAGAAGAAGTCTGATGAAACAAGAAATAGAAAACAAGATCATATTGAAATCTGCTGTAATAAATTACATGAAATAGAAATGTCGGTTACTACTGGTTTTGAGGATATTCATTTTGTTCCAAATGCTTTACCAGATATCAATTTTGATGATATTAACCTGAATACTGAATTTCTAAAACATGATTTTGATTATCCAATTTTTATCTCGTCTATTACCGGTGGAACAAAACTCGCTAAAAAGATAAACACGCGACTTGCTAAACTCGCTGAGAAATATAAAATTGGAATTGGTGTTGGAAGCCAAAGAGGAGCTTTAGAAGAAGAAGCTGATACAGATTCCTTCGCAGTTATTCGCCAACAAGCTCCAAATGCTTTCGTAGCAGCAAATTTAGGAGCTGTTCAATTCAATTATGATTTTACAATTAAGCATGCAGAAAAAGCCGTAGAAATGATAAATGCTGATGCACTAATCTTGCATCTAAATCCGCTACAGGAAGTTATCCAACCAGAAGGAAATACTAATTTCAGCAATCTAACTGTAAAGATTAAGGGAATAGGTAAGGAACTCAAACAACCACTTATTGTTAAGGAAGTGGGTTCTGGGATATCCCGAGATATTGCTCTGGACTTAATTGATGGCGGCATTCTAGCTATTGATGTTGCAGGTGCTGGAGGAACAAGTTGGTCTCAAATAGAAGCAATCCGTGCAAAACAACAGGGTCTTACCAAACAACAAAAGGCTGGCGAATTATTCAAAGATTGGGGACTTCCTACTGCGGTTAGTACTATCGAAGTAAGTAAATTCCAAGATATGGTTGAAATCATATCATCAGGCGGAATAAGAAATGGTTTACAAGCCGCAAAAGCTTTAGCTATCGGCGCAAAGCTTGTAGGAATTGCATTACCTTTAGCTTGTTTAGCTGCTACCGGAACAGAAAAACAATTAATTAATTGGGTGGAACAGTTTATTTACGAATTAAAGACAGCCATGTTTTTAGTTGGTGCTGAGGAATTAGAAGGTCTACAATTTGCTCCTATGACAGTTACAGGAAAAACAGCTGAATGGCTGACCGTCAGAGGACTAGAAGAAGAGCTTGAAATGATTAATTTACGAGGCTAGTATCTATGAATCACTCACTTGAAGACGAATCACCATTTAAAGAAGAGCTTGGACCACTCATTATAACTCTTGAAAGTGATCCAGATTGGAACAAACGTTTTGGTGCAGCTAGCAAGCTGTTTAGACTTGGAAAGGAAAGATCAGTTGATCCATTGATTAAAGCTTTGCAAAATGATTCTCATCCTGAAATAAGACGATTTGCTGCTGTTCTTCTTGGTAAACTTGGAGATCCTCGAGCAACTTGGGCGCTAATTGCAGCTTTACGGCAAGCTCTCAGTGAGAAAGATAAAACCATATCCTATCATACGAAAGAAGCATTAGTTAAAATCAAAGGTAGTGATTTACCTTCGATATTGACAAGTACAATTGAGGATAGTGGAGAATTCTTTGAAATGAGAATTATGGCTCTTAATTTGCTGGGCGAGATTGCAGATACAAAGAGTGTTGAATGTTTAATACAAGTAATTAACAATCCTAATACCGAAGGAAAAATTAGAGGTCGTGCAATCGAAGTATTAATTTATACTGGCCATTTAGCGGGTTTACAATTAGTTTTAGATCTTCTTGAATCAACTACAAATAAAAACTTCCAGAAAGTTGTCGCACGTGCTTTATGTAAAACACCTTTGAAAAACAAAACAATCGTATTACGATTTGGTGATGCTTTACTCCAAATCATGGAAACTGAAGAAAGTAAGAAAAAAGAAAAAGATGCTGAATTAACAAAGCTTGCAGCAGATTCTCTTAAACAACTAGCTTCAAATATCAATCTTAGTTTTGAACAATTAATGGATGAAATAATTGTTGTTCGTAAAAAACAAAAACAGAAATAATCTTTCTTAAGGAAAGATTTAAAATGTTGATTCTTTTGTCACCGAATTAGGAAATTTACCTCAAGCGATGACTAGTAAATCAATTTATCAATGTTGATTTGCGATGAGGAAGCTCGAGGAGGAATACTATTAATGAGCAAACCATTCTATGTAAATGTAGATGTGCCCGAAGAATTGAAACAAGAAGCCTTGAAAGTTCTTGAGAAAGCTCGAGACACTGGCAAAACCAAGAAAGGTACCAATGAAACTACTAAAGCTATAGAAAGAAATCAAGCTAAGTTAGTTTTAATTGCCACTGATGTCCAACCTCAAGAAATTGTTATGCACTTACCACTTCTCTGTGAAGAGAAAAATATACCATATGTTGTTTGTGGTTCTATGAAAGATATTGGTAAGGCTATTGGCTTAGACCGTCCTTCCGCAAGTGCTGGAATTACTCATCCAGGCAATGCTAAAGATGCTTTAGATGCTCTTGTTAAAAAACTAGTGGCATTGAAGAAATAAAGGAACCTAAAAATTGGAATGTGATACACTATGAGCGGTCGAAGATCTCAAAATGCAGATAGAACAACTCAAGATAATTCCTATCCTGCAGAAATAGTGCAAGTAGTAGCTCGCACAGGTGTCACTGGTGAAGTTCTTCAATGTAAAGTACGAGTACTTGAAGGACCAGATAGAATGAGAATTATAACACGTAATGTCAAAGGTCCAGTAAGAGTGGGCGACATTCTCATCTTAAGAGAAACAGAACGTGAAGCTCGAAGAATGAGAGGAAGAAGATAAGAAATTATCAAGGAGACATGTGACAAATGAAAGAACAAACATGTGCATTCTGTGCTTCCGGAATTGAACCTGGGACAGGTACTATGTACGTCAAGAATGATGGTTCGATTTTATGGTTCTGTTCGAGAAAATGTCGAGTATCAATGGTTGATTTCAAACGAAATCCAAGGAAACTCAAATGGACAGAAAGATACGAGCAAAAGATTCTCACTGGTGGCAGATCCCGTAGACGAAGAAGAAGCAGGTAATTTTAGTTCCTGCTCAATTTTTCATTTTTTTCTTTTTTGTTAATTCTTTGTTCAAAACAACAAATTCTTAATATTGAATGTTAATAGAGAATTAGTTGAACAAGAGTAATTAGATATAATTCAACCTTAACTAGGAGTCGCTAAATTATGAAATACAAAGAGCAATTAGAGATAGCAGAACAGCTTGAAGCACAAGGGAAGAATGTGGAAGCTGCTAAAATATATGAAAATATAGGTACTAAGAGCTTACGAGAGGAAGGGGAAGAGAGAAGAGCTGCTCCAAAAATAATTGCAAAAAGCATTGCTAGATACATGTTAGCAGGAAAAATAACCCAGGCACAAGATCTTGCTTTTCAGGTCTTGTTTATGAAAGAAGAGGATCCATTTCTTTCATTGCAAATTGAAACAGCGATTTCATCAAAAACAAATGTTGTTAGAGGATTCTTGGTAAAGAAATTTCCAGCTAAGATGGATGACGATAACAAAACATTACTTGAAATACCTCAGAATAGAAAAGTCATGAAAATAGAAAAAGAAATTACTATTAAGAAAATGTGGGAACAAACAATTTATGGGGAATATAAAGAGAAATTTGATTTACTTAATCAAAAGTATCTGAATCCAAAAGAAATGATAAATTTTATCCTCTCAACAAAAACAGGAATAAATATTGTTGGTGGGGAAACATTAGATGGACAAAAAATATTGGTTCTCATTGCTACCACATTTAACGATGATCCAATTGAAGTCATTGATCTGAAAACTAAATAAGATAACTGTAAATATTACTTTAATAAAAAGTGGCAAGTCCCAAAGTTCGATGACTTAATTAAAACCCCGCTGACCAACAGTTACCTCCACGCCGCAACCCCAGAGGCATGCCTAACAGGACGGACGGCCGCTCACTTCCGTGCCTAACCGATTTGGTCCCTACGCTTTCTAACCTTACCCTCCGGTGAAGGTCTCTACGATTAAACATCTTCTAGGACGTCGTTTCGACGGCTTCTGTTGGGCGCTTGAATTAATCTCATCACCTCAACTTAGGTCTTCAGCCGGCTAAGAGCATTTGCCGTTATAGAGGAGCCCTAGCTCTCCGCTTAGACTTGCCAAGATTTTTTGTGATTTTCACCTTTAAAAAGTATTCCGTTTGCTAATGACATTATTTGTATACAAAAATTCACAAAGCAATAAGCTTTGTTGGCTGCGCCACACAGCCACTATCCCCTATCCCTAAAAGGGACTCAGGGAATGCTTTTTTGGCAATATTTCTTGCTGCATTGACATCAGCGTTAATAACTAGTTTGCATTTTTTGCAAACAAACAATCCTCGGTACTTGCGGTTGCTTCGTGAACGGTAACCGCAACATGAACATGTTTGAGAGGTGTATTCTTCTGTAATGAGTGTGATTTCTATTCCTTGCTCCTCTGCTTTGTACTGCAGCATCTTTACGAGTTTGTGGAAAGGAACATTGGTGAATTTCTGGTTAATCTTCCTGCCCATTCTGATGTTTTGTTTCCAATTTTTGTTGCGACCAATGACCAGTGAGGAAATGTTGTTCTCAAGGCAGTGTTGAATAATCGCTCTTGATGCTTTATGAAATAGGTCATGTAGTTTATCATGACGCCAACGCATTAGCTTTTGTTTTTTCTTACTAGTCGTAAGTCCTTGCTTGCTTAGCTGTGCTTGCATCTTTGCTTTTTGCTTGTTGAAGAATTGGTTGATCGACTTGACAACCCCGCCCTTGATGAGTAACCCATCTGACGTGGCTACGAGGTTGTTAACACCTAAGTCCAGTCCAAGAATCTTTTGTTCCTCTCTTACTTTGATTGTCGGTACTTCCTTTTCATACACTAACTCCAACATGAATTTATCGAAGAATGGCTTTAAGCGGACGATAGCAATATTTGTTTCAGTGACTGGTAGTTTTTCTGTTGGGATCGCTGGAAAACCTTCCTTCATGAGTCTCTCTACTACCTTCACTTTCCCTTCTCTAATTCTTACTTGTTGCTCCGACCAAACTACAATGAATCGACCATTCTTTGGTAAGTAACCCGGTATCTTTGGTTTTCCGAGGTATTTCTCAGGATTAATGCGCCAATCCTCTTTCGCTGCTTTGTATCCTTCCCAAGTTGCTTCCACCATCCGTAAGAGTTGCTGTGGTGTATGGCTTCCTGCTCTCTCCTCAAGTTTCTTGTAATCCTCTTTTTCTCTCATCTTGTTCCAGATTGAATAATATCGCAGAATGTTGCCTGTTTCAAAGAATGTTTGTCGAACTAAGTAAGTGGCTGAATTGTAGAGATTCTTAGCAAGAAATGTAAGTTCCTCGAAGAGTTTTGTGGATGGTAGTTGAATTCGAGCTACTCGTTTTGCCATTTTTATTCAACAATGTATAAATACCACTAGATATATGTAGTTTTTATAAAGGGTTAGCTGAAAGTATTATCATTTGTTTAAAAGAATAGTTAAATAATTAATTTTCCGTACAGCTTTTCTAAGAGGTATTTAAGAAAGCAAATTGGAATAAAATGGTAGGAGAAAGAATATGTTTAAGACTCTCAATTGGCAAAATGACCCAATGCTCATTGATACTATCCCGACTTCTAAGAATCAATGGTTAACTGCAAACAAATTAATTGAAAGACAAGTTCAAGATACAATCTTTCTTCAACCAAATATTCTCAATCTTTTTGCTATAATGCTTCGAAAAATAGATTTTCAATCAGGTAAACGATTATTACAAAGCTTTCCCTATGTCACCTTATCTGATTCTTTAACAAATAAAATGCGAAAAGCGACTCTTCTGTTAGCTGAACGATGTCATTATTACTTTCAGAAAACAGCAATCGATTATTCAATAAAGAAATGGCAAACTAAACTAATTAATTACTTGGATAATCAAAAACGGTTGCCATTTCCCCTCTTCCGGTTATGTGATCAGTGGCAAGATTTTCTAATCCAAGAATTTGTTCCTTTTCAATCTGCTCGTGGAGAACATTTTCATTTACCAACAAGATTAACAAGCGATCTAGCATATTTCTTAGGAGTAGTTATCGGTGATGGACATCTTAACTTTCACAATATAGAATTAGTAGACTTTTCAAAAGAACACATGCTTATGCTTCAAGCTATAGCAAAGAAGCTTTTCGGAATTGAAGGGACTATTTCCGGTGAGAAGAAAACATGGTTATTACATCTAAACAATAAATGGCTTGTTCGATTAACTAATTTCCTTACAGATCAACCAATAACCGGGAAGAAATATCCCGCATTACGAGAACCTCTTATCTTTCAATCTGATGACTCTCTTCGTTGGCAGTTTTGGTCTGGTGTGTTGGATGCAGATGGGAGCTATAAAAGAAGTGTAAGTTTTAGTACTTCTTCAAAATTTTTTGCTCTAGAATTCATTCATGTTTTAACAGACTTTGGTATAAGCCAGGCTTTTTCTGAACGGCAAACAGATTTCGGTGTGGGATTTACTGTTAATATTAAGGCTAAGTCAAAAGCAATTCTCTCCAGACTCTTACACCCTCGACATCCAATAAAGAAGAGAGAATTCGAAACCTATCTTTCTCTCCGAAGATATAATCTAGCATCCAGTTCAACTGATCATCAGTATATTGATTATAAACATGGAGCAATTCTAACGTTTAATGGTACGCAATATTTTGACTTTTCTCAGTTTTCTTCACTTCATGTTATCAAGTGTGCGAAATTCCTACAATCAGCTCGAAAACTCTGGTCACTGACACAAAAAGAGATGGCTGATTTTCTTGGAATATCTAAAGGACTTCTAGCATCATATGAATATCGTGATAGTCTACCGCTATCCTTATTGGAGAAACTTTTACCGAAGCTTCCTGCAGCACCCAATCATCTGATGGTTTTTCTTGATACTAATAATCTGACGTATTTTCGTTCTCGGAGATCGCATGCTAGATTGTCTCTACAACCGTCTAACAAATTACTAAGTTTAGTCAAGAATCTATCACGCCGAAATAGATATCTTCTAATCCATTCCAGTCGAGACGAAGCTTCTAACATTCCAGATACTCTCTGCGAATATTTCGATGTGAAAACCTCTAATATTAATCAAATACATAATACCGTTTTACAATTATATCTCAAAACATTCTTTCAGACAAAAAAAAAGTGACAAATAGCTACTCCGAAATCAAAAGCATAAAATAAGGTTTGAAGAGTTACCCACA
Organism: Candidatus Heimdallarchaeota archaeon; assembly: GCA_019058165.1. Classification (GTDB taxonomy): domain Archaea; phylum Asgardarchaeota; class Heimdallarchaeia; order JABLTI01; family JABLTI01; genus JABLTI01. Next base: position 36,192 of record JAHLVZ010000002.1, on the reverse strand, counting down.
AATCGGAATGAAAAAACTATTTATCAATCAATATACCCCTCAGTCGCTGAACGCTCCCCTCGTGTCGACCTACTTCCTCCATTTCATGGAGTCCTCCTTCTACGGTCGGAACGAACACGAGTTACTGAGAGACCCATTGAAGATGATTCTGTTGTGAGATGCTCTTCAGAATTGAAAAAGAAATAGAAAAAAACAAAAATTCATAATTAAAGAAACTCTAAAGGGACATAAAGTAATCTTCCGTAAGTGGAAAAGAAGCTTTCTCCTGCCTTCTTTCAGACTTGTATTTTCTGACCTTTTGGTTTTTTTGCACTTTTAGAACTTTAAAAGGATAATTTCTCAAGTAGATTATTGATAAAAATGGAAGTTATAGGTGGCTTGGGATCATCAGATAATGATTTTGGAATCATTTTTACGGACATAAAAGTCACTAAAAATACTCGATTGATGATTGAATTTCTTGCTAATTATTACGTAAATTATAACCAAAGTGTCATTCCGTCAGTAAAATTCCTAGAGACACACTTACACTCCTCCATCTCAACGAGAAGTATAAAATATGTAACCGATGCTTTAGTTGGTTTTCATATATTAAAGAAAAATACACGTTCTACAACTCAACCACTTGAAATTAATATAAATAATCCTCTTCTACGTTTTCTGCTTTTAATTGATCAACCACAATTTGATATACAAAAGGAACTCGAAAACAAATTATCTACTAAACCAGATGATTCTTTCCTGCAACAACTCACTAACTGCAGAATGCACTTTGATTCTCTAATTGATTGGTTAAGTAATGAAGAAGAAACAGTGCAAGAGTTGTGTGAGTATTTTCTGGAGAAGTTTCCTGTCACTATTCTATCTGATTATTCATCTGATGAATTAATTATACATATAAAACAAGCTCTTGATTGGTTTGTTGGCGAAGAATTACTATTACTACCTGAGCAACTAGAAAAATTAATATCAACTGAAAAAGTGAGTGAGGATGACAACTGATTACTATAGAAACAATCCTATCAGTTTTACCACAATCCTTCGGGAGTATCCCTTTCCAGATGAAATTGATTTGGATATAATTCGGAAAACTGTTAAACGTGAAACAGACATTTTCTTTTACGGAATAATTCCTCCGGACCAAATATCATTGGCAGTCACTATTGCATTACTATCAGCAAGATTATCAAATCAAACAGCTATGATTGTCGTTCGAACTTCAGAACAAGCTAGAAAGATTTACAACTATGTTAACTCAGAAAAAGAACAATCAGATCTGTTCTCTAGAAAACACCTTGCAGGCATTAAGATTGCTTCAACATTTTCAAAATTTAAAGGAAACAGTCAGCCACTAGCAGCAAACAAACTTATCATAACAAGTTATTCTACTCTACTTCGGACTTTATTGTATCGTAAAAGCAAAGACGATTCATTGAAAAAGAAAGTTCAGCTGCCTATAGTTGACGCGTATATCTTTGTGGATCCACTAGATGAAAATAAATCACTTAATTCCTCTAAGAAATCTTGGTGTATTAATGATATCGATTCGCTTTTCTCCCTTCTTCCAAGACGAGAAAAAACACATATTCGAAAACACTTCATTTCAACGGGACTGATTCCAATCGAAGATATAGAGATAGGATTCAAAAATATAACAACTGCTTCAATAAACACATTACTTGCACTCTACCATTACACAAAAGATGATAATTTACAGAATTCTCTTTTACGTTATATTCTTGTGAATTTATACTCTGGATCACCCTCCAAAAAAGATCTTCTAGAGCGATTAATAGATACAATTTATACTCGAATCTTTCAAACAGAATCCAAGAAAAAAGAAATAGAAATGCAAGAATTTCTTGTTGAAAAAATTTTCCAATTAGAGTTTAATCAAGGTTTTACATTATTCGATGGTTTGCAAAAAGAACTGCTTGGACCATTTGCATTAGTAACAAAGGATCGAAATTGTTACAGTCGTTTCACTTTAACTGAATTTGGGAAAAAGTTTCTTATTGCTTCAACTTACTTTAAAGAGACACTAAATAATCCTATAGAACTTTTAACAACCATCCGAAAAAAAACTGAAAATGACATCATTAATTGGTCAATAGTCCAAGAGATTTTTAGCGATTTTACAAAAGGACAATTACAATTTGATGATTTACAGCTCCTATTAGGAACATTAGAACCTACCAAAGAAGAAAAGGAAACAATTGAAGAGATTTTAAAGAATTCCAAAAACAGCTATTTGCTTTTCCAAGTTACTCAATTATTAAACTGCTTTAAAGAACAAATGACCCAGCAAGCAAAAGACAACATAAGGGTCTTAGATAAGATCAGATTGAATTCCTTAGATTCAAGTGAATCCTCTTTAATTATGAAAATGGATAGACGAACTCTTGAGCGAGTAGTAAAAGATTTACTAATTAACGCTGATTATCCACTTACTTTATACAAGATTTCCTCAATGCTTGTTATCAACACCTTTGAAGTAACTCAAGCAATACAAGATTTGATTACAAATGGTTTCCAAGTGGAGAAATTAATAGGGAAACCTCCCAAAGGGAGAAGTTTGGCTTATTATTCATGCAAGGGTTTTCCTGATCATTTCAACGTTGTTTGTGGTGATTGTCATTGGTATGTAAAGAAACGTTGTACTTTCTGGCAGAGAGTAAAGAGTATTGCCGAACGGATGATATCAGATGAAGATCTTCTTAGAATAACTGAGACACTCAGAAGTAATACTATTGGGTGTGAACATTTTCAAGCAAAAGAATCAGTAACAAAGGTGTTTACTATTGAGGAATTTATTGATCACATTCCTAAGAGTTTCTCAGGTCAAACACTTGAAGGAGAGGAGTTGCTTGTATATTTATGTCCTGATTGCTTTTTTGAGGGAAGAGAAGTAGTACTAGAAGACTTTGGTACAGGTGACCGACCAACTCAGGGTTTGATAGCAGTTAGTTGTCCAGTATGCAATACAACCTTTAAACTAATCCAAAAAAGAAAGAAAACGAGGTGTAATTGATTTGAGTAATAGTAAAAATGTTGACCATTTTGTGTTATGCGTTAAGGATAATCGGCACATCTTCAATAAAGAAGTGTACAAACTAACAGGACTAACTATTGATGAGGTTAGAAAAAAACATAAAGTACGATTAGGTTTTCAAATATTACCAGGGCAACAAGTATCGATTATAGCTGATGAAATATTAACTGTTGGAAAGCTTCAATATAATATTTCAGACATTCATTTTGTGTATGACCATCAAGGCATTACCGAAGAGATAAAACAGAGATTAATAACTGCAGGATGTCATTATGTTCGAGTTAGTTCTCCAAAAGGATGGTTTCACGTCGACCGGATGGATTATCAAAAGGCACTTACAGTAGATGTTATCCGATTTTCTTCAGGATTTATCAACACTTTTTGGCGCTCGAATTTGTCAAATCGCTTAGCAATGATTCAAGCACTTTTTGGATTTGCATCAGACAACCAGAAATTACAGTTCTTTAAAGATAAAATAGGTGATACATATCAGTACGGTCGTAATTGTCATTCGAGTATTCTTTGTAATCTTTCTGAAGCAACCGCAGCAGATGTAACCTGGAGAGTAACTAATGAGCTTCTAGGACCTTGTGGAATTGTTATCAGCAATCGAGTTTCCAATAGATTATTCTCACTAAAAAGGGTAGTAGGTAATTATAAGACGATGGCTCGAACCAAAGGAGATGTGCTTTTTAACCATATGTTTATTCTTTGTGAAGAGGAATTGTGGATCATACTGGAAGAGCTTGGTTTAAAATATCTTGGTGTTGGTGGCTTCAATCATTTCAGCTATTATTCTGATCTCTCTTGGATGGGTTTAGTCCTAGATTTGTGTGAAGCATTGAAATTTGCTGGACATGTCGCATTAGTAAAAGCAATCGTTGAAAAGAGAATAACTGACTCATGTATTAGTTCTCTTGATGTGTTTAGAGGAGAGGTTATCTATGTAGTGAATAAAAAAGGAGGGGAAGTATTGCATAGATTGAAACAGGAATTATTTAGTAGTCCATGTTATTTTAATGGAAGATCCTACCAAACTTTCCGAGAAGCCTGTAAGCAATTTATTGTTGAATTTGACAAATTGTTGTCAGTGGTTCATCAAAGATTTCTAAAGAAGCAATTATTGGTGAAAATAAAGAATTGTGATAGAGAAATTCCGGTAAGATTTTGGCGGTTAGCAATTCAATGGACTTCTTTGGAACCAGTAATAAAAGTACAATTGAAAGAGTTAGCTTTCAAAATATGCCAAGAAGAGATTCTAAGGACAAGTTTCAAGCCTTTAATATATTTCCCAATGAAACAAACCGAAGAGAAAGCAAACAAAGATCTTGCCGGTTTTAATTTAATACCCTCTTTGTTTGAAACACGAGAGGAAGAATTTCTGGAAAAGCATGATCTACCTTCTAACAAATTCTCACCTCGGGTAGTGGAGTACTGTAATCAGTTTGAGGAGCTAGATATAGAATGGATTCATACAAAGTAATGTGGCATCTACTAAATGATTTCACAAAATATGGTATTGCCTACCCAAAAAGTGCCAAGGAGATAGCAATTGGTGCAAATATAGATCTTTCTGAAACTTATGCGACTCTCAACGATTTACGAGAAAAGGGTTTAATTTGGCGTGTAGGTACAAAATATAAGTATCATTTTGGTTTAAAGGAAGGGACACATTTAGATAATTTAGTGCAACTTTACAACAGCCTTTCATTTGGATTATTATTGCCATCACATTTACGAATTGATACGCATATATGTTACGAATTACTACAACAAAAAGAATTGCAAAAGGAAATCTCTCAAAAGGAATATCTGGAACAAAATATGTTAATAGAATTATTCTCAAATACAAATTTCTTATCTCAAGGAAGAAGAGAGGAAGTAATATCTGAGTCAATTACAAGAATACTCAATTTTTATTCTAAATGTAACACAAATTCCAATGATGAAATTATGAATTTCTTAAAGATAGAATTCGAATCAATTTTACCTTTTTTATTTGGAGTCGAAAAATTAGGATGTAAATAAGTTTGTCAAATCATTGTATCATTAAAGCAACCTTCAACATTTTACCTCAAGAAAGTGATAAAGCAAATTACTACATTGATGACCCAGAAGTAGGTATGAATGAACTTGGAGATATATTGAAACAAGTGTTTCCACATACACTATACAAATATCAGATAGAATCTATGAAAACAGTTCTTGCTGGTAATGATCTTTTCCTTACTGTTGGAACTGGAGCTGGAAAAACAGAAGTATTCATGTTTCCTATTTTAAAAGATCTGTTGGAGGAGAAGGCTACAAATGCAGTTATTATTTACCCAACTAAACAACTAGCAGCAGACCAAGAACAAAGACTAGCTTATTACTGCAATCAAATACTTGAAGCAACGGGTAGAACAATTACTTATAGTAGATATAATGGAGATTTATCAAAACAAGACTTGGAACAGATTGAGAAGAAAAAACCACAGATTCTTCTTGCTACTTTAGACAAGCTATTTTATAGATGTTTCAAGGAAGATAAACATGGATTTCTCGACTGGATTAAACAAACAGATGTGCTTGTCTTAGATGAGATTCATGCAGGTTCTGGAGGATATTTAACTCATGTTCGAGAGTTTATTGATGTTTTCAAAAAAATCAATCCAAAACTTCGAGTGATTCTTGCTTCTGCAACAGTCAAGGATGTCGATTCATTTCGTGATAATTTCCTACCAAGTGCTAAAATTGTTCAAGCAGTTGGCAAACGAGGAGTTGTCCGAGTAATGATCCTCCCCAAAGCTTCACTTGAGCGGTTCATATTTGAACGAATTGACCCACATCTTCAAAGAACGGGTGGAGTTTGTCTAGTATTTGTTGATAGCATACAAAAAGTCAGTTAGTAGCAACTTTCAATGAACGTTTGATGAAGAGAACTGGGTTACCACTAGAAGTTGTAAAACTCAATTCACCTTTTGTATGTATCAATAGTCAACTTACAGAGCAGGATAAGACAAATATTCACAAGAGAATAAAAAATGGATCGCTTCATTTTCTGTTTTCTACATCGTTACTAGAGCTAGGTATGGATCTTCCAAAAGTAGAACATATTATTAATATTGGTTGGCCGATAACAGGTAAAAATGGTTTGCTTCAAAGATTTGGTCGATTACGATTTAGAGATGTTGCTCAAAAGAAGAATTTCACCATCATTTTAGATACAGAACAACCACTGGATAACTTCTATCTAGAAAATTATCGAATAATTAAGACTATTCTTGAAGAAAATATTGCTGAGCAAATTCTATTTGATTCAAAGTCCCTTCAAAGACTGAAAGCCTTCATACTTTTCAGAATATGTATGGGTCTAACAAACAACGATGAAATTCTTTCCTATTGCCAAACTACAGAATGTGAACATATAACAAAGACAGCAATCACTATGTTACTAGCTAGTGGAATCATTCGTACTCGGAGTTTTGATACAAATAGTGGAAAACAAGAATTAGTTATAGCTGATGAACAGGAACTGCATTTCTTTATTCGTAACCATAAGATTCGATCCATAGAACAAAGATGGTTAGTAATTGAACAAGAAAATAAAATTGAGCGTATGGTGGGAGAAATTGAAGAACAGAGAATTTTAAGGATGGCTTTGCCTGGTAATCTATTATTCCAAGGAAGTCATGGTGATGTTTATCGAGTGTTACAGATAGTAGAAGGAAAGGTATTTGTAGAAAAACTTGCCGTTAACAAGTCTACAATAGAATATAATAAACTAAAAGCACCTGTTTTTCAAATTAGTCAACAAGCACGTGTACAAAAAATTGGCAATTTAATTATTCGTTATGGGCGAATGGTTATTCAAAAGGAAACTACTCAAGTAATAAGGTACTCTCGAACAGGGGAGAAAATCGAGCCTACACACCAACATAAGCAGTCCTACCATTGGCAAGAAAAGACAAGTGGTATGTTGGTTGAAGTTATTTTTCAAAGCAAGAAAGTTGGGTATAAAATTAAACAAGACACTTTAACCTTACTAAGAGATCTTCTTCTGAAAGGCGCTGAAATTACTCTCCATATCTCAGAACCTTCCTTTAGAACTGCAATAAATGTATATGAAGGGAAGCTGGCAATTTACGATAAAGGGGGTGAACTAGGAAATACTGCTTATCTTTTTCGGGAATTTCACAAGGTAATGAATCAAGCAAGAAAAATACTTCAGAGCACTTCTAATAATCAAAGTTCACAAGCAGCTATTTTTCCATTCATAGAACAAACATCAGATGAAACACTTGGAATGGTTAGATCTATTTTAGCTGAAAAAACAAAGGGGGACCTTGAAACTTGACAAGAGCAGCAATATTTGGAGATGTGCACCTTGATGCTGCTGGTTGTAAAAGAAAGGAGTTCTTAGAGGCAATCAAGAGCGTCGCAAATACAGTAGACATTATTATTATGAATGGTGATTTCTTGGACACATATAATGAGAATGCTAATGACGCATTAAAGGAGTTTGTTACTTGGAGTGCAATAGAAGGTTGTAAAGAGAAGATCGTTTATGTTACAGGAGGAATGGGGCATGAGGGGAATTTGCTCTATGATAAACCAGACATTCAAGTAATACCATATGCGAAATTAAACACCTTAGAAGGACGGTTCATCATCTGTCATGGTCATAATATTGGTTTGAAGAAAAAAGTGAATGAAACTTGGAATCAAGCTGTTGTCACTCTTAAAAAACAATTGATAGCTAATTCAATCAACTTTCTCACTAAAATTCTGTCAACAGATATGTTAATTATAAGTCACACGCACGTACCGTTTTATGACATGGATAATAGAGTTTTCGCTACTGGTGGATGGAAGGTAAAGGAGAAGTGGTCTAGGGAATATATTAAAAGAAATGTTGGAGTTTTCATTGTAATTGACGATGAAAAAAGAGAAGATCCAATCAAAGTAATACGATGGCTTAATGACATAAACAAATAAAAATGAGAAGAAATTTGTGGACTGAGTGAGACGTATTCAGTTGTTACAACAAAAACGAGCTATTTAACTCACGAGCTTCTTTGGATATGAGTAAGCTATTACAAAGGGAGCTGAGTATCTGACTTTTCTACTCCATGAAACTCCAGAATCGCATCTACAATCACTTTAGCTCCTTCATTATTTTTGTACAAAAAGTCTACTTTGTCGAGAAGGAATCTAGAAGCATGGGGGACATCAAAGATGTAACCTGTAAGTGTTCGAGCGACAGCAGAGATGTACTCATCAATTTGATATTCTTCAGTCATAAACTTCAGCAATGGTGTAGCAACTAATTCAAAATGATCAGGAAAGTAAGAAAGACCATCGATAGCTAATTCTTTAATGTCAATGATCCAATATTCTGAGTATTCAGGATCAAAAGAATCATCTGTAATAATAATATCTCCCATACAATGTCCTGCAAAAGAAGGATCTTCAAAATAGTACTCTTCTAATGCAATTATTTCAAGGAAAATAGGGATTAATATGGGACGCTTCTCGATTTCTGCAAGTCGATTCAAAATTGAAATGGACTCATGTCGCATGTCCATATGGTTCTCTTTATTTAGGATAACTTGTCGAAAAACCTCAATGCAACGAGTCTGTAAGATAGGTTCATGGTAAAGAACAAATGCTAAGCGGAATAAGATATATGGGCTTTCTGTTTCATCCATAAGAATATCAATAGTCACAGAGGGGATAAGCTGTATTTCCTCAATTAATTTGGCGATAAGAAAGATTAGACATTTCTTTCGAATAACATCAGTTTCTTGTTGCACATTCTTACATAAATAATCAAAAATCTCCTGAGAAGAACTGTGTAAGATCTTGAGCGTAGTAAGCTCGTAATATTGGAAATCAACATCTAGCACCTCTGCACCAAGCTCCTCACAAAGCACCTTCACAATTTCATCTCCTTTATCATGAAATTGCAGAATTTCATCTATCACTTGTAACCACATTATCTCCCTCTTTGTTTTCCTTTAAAAAATACTAAATAACAGAACTTGGGTGATTGAAATATAATGAAAATTACAAAGAATCCATTCATTACTCGTTTCTCTACTTGATCATTAATGATTGATTTACCAAGTAATCGCAGAAAATATTATTTGTATACAAAAGCACTAATAAATTCTTATGGGACTAATTTTGTACAAGTCAAGAAATTTAAGCAAACGATTTAATTAATGAATCGAGTATTTTATCCTAATAAGCATTGAAGCTTCTCAAGTTAATTCAGTTCATGCTGGTGAGATATTGTCTGTCGAAGAAGATCGTAAAAAAGCAAAAGTGAAATTAAAAGGAATTTGTGGGGTTTACAGAATTTGCGATGGGGATCCATCACGTTTATGCCAAGGACAAAGTTACGGTAGGAAATTAGGTTTAGGAGGAGTTGGTTCTGGAGCTAGTTTTACTAACAATGTGAAAGCGTTAACAAAAATAAAATTAAAAATGAAAACAATTGACCCTCACCTCGAACCAAACACAGAAACTACTTTTCTCGGGAAGAAGATATTATTTCCAATTATGGGAGCAAGTGTCACTGGAGTTAATAGCTTTGGTGGAGAAGAAGTGATTACTGAAAAGGAATTATGTAGAGCTATTGTTCTTGGTTGTAAAGATGCTGGAACGATTGGTTTCAGAGGAGATACCTACACTTATTCTTTGGAGAATACTTATGGTTTGGATGCAATCGAGGAAGCTGATGGCTGGGGAATAAAAATAATCAAACCTAGAGAGCAGGAAACCATTAAACAATTTATTAAGAAAGCTGAAAAAATCAAAGCAATTGCAGTTGGAGTGGATGTTGATGGTTGTGGATCTGTAATAATGGCAAAACATGAGAAACCTGCCTTCCGTAAAACAGTTAATGATCTGAAAGAACTAATCTCCTCGACTAATCTTCCATTTATTGTTAAAGGTATAATGAATATTGAAGATGCTGAATCAGCAGTTAGAGCTGGAGCAAAAGCTATTGTTGTTTCAAATCATGGAGGACGAGTATTAGATCACACTCCAGGGACTGCTGATGTGTTGCCGGATATTGTCCAAGTTGTCAAAGGAAAAACAACTATACTTTTGGATGGTGGAATTAGAACAGGTTATGATGTTTTAAAAGTCATGGCATTAGGTGCTGATGGAGTTCTTATGGGTAGAGATGTAATAAGAGCAGCAGTAGGTGGAGGAGCTGCAGGTGTTACTCGTTTAATGAAACATATCCAATCTACACTTCAAAAAGCAATGAAAATGACTGGTTGTGAAACTGTAAAAGATATTTGTATTGATATTCTTTACTGAAATTTAAGTGAAAATTCATTCAAATTGATAAAATTTTTCTAAAAGAACATTTAATAATCAATATTTTTATTTATCATTAAAATGATGAATAAATATTACTAGGTGTAAAAATGAAAGACTTCAAGAAAGGTTTAGAAGGCATAATCGCACTTGAAACTGAGATCTCTTATATTGATGGTGTAAAGGGTATTTTAGAATATCGAGGATATAGAATTGAACAATTAGCAAAATTATCTTTCGTTTCAATAATTCATCTATTACTTCATGGTAAACTTCCTACCATAAGAGAACATGATCAATTTTCTAATATGCTAAAAGAGAGAAGAGAATTGGATGTTCATACTAAGGAAGTTATTCATTTTTATAATTTCAATATTGAAGCTATGGATGCATTAATGACAGCAATCTCTCATTTGTCTCATAGTGATCCTGATCTAAATAGCAATTCTCATGAAGAAAATATTAGCAAAGCTATTAGATTAATTGCTAAAGCTCCAACAGCTGTTGCGTATTTTCAAAGAATACATGAAGATAAAGAAATAATTAAACCAAATGAACTATTACCTCATAGTTCAAACTTTTTATACATGCTCAGAGGAGAAATACCAACAGTACTAGAAGCTAAAATTCTAAATGTAGATTTCATTTTAAGTGCTGAGCACGAATTGAATGCTTCCACTTTTGCAGTTAGAGTAACTGCTTCAACTTTATCAGATATTCATTCAGCTATTATCTCTGGAATAGGTACACTGAAAGGTGTTCTTCATGGTGGCGCCCGTTTAGCGGTTATGAATATGTTGGATGAAATAGGCGATCCGAAAAAGACCGAAAAGTACGTTATGAATTTGATAAAAAACAAGCAAAGAATAATGGGTTTTGGTCATAGAGTTTACAAAGTTGTTGATCCAAGAGCAGACATTTTCAGGGATTTAGCGAAAAAACTCGCAGAAGAGAAGAAAGACATGAAATGGTATGAAATGGCAACCAAAATTGAAGAGGTAGTTACTAGAGAGCTTGTAGAAAAACAAGGAAAAACAATCTACATGAATGTAGACTTTTATTCAGGAGTTATTTACAAATATCTTGATATTCCACCTAAACTAGCGACTGCAATATTTGCTTTGGGACGGATAACTGGATGGTTAGCTCATGCTTTGGAACAATATAAAGATAATCGACTAATAAGACCAAGAGCCAAATATATTGGGGACCATCATACGCCTGAATAAAAAAAATACAAATGTGTATGGAGAATGAGTAAAAAACAATTAGATGTTACTGATGAATTACAATTCGATGAAAAAAGAATCACATTTTATAACATAAATAAACTCAATAAGATTTGTTTGGAAAACATTTCTCGTTTACCATTCTCCATTAAAATCCTTCTAGAAGCAATATTACGAAATTTTGATAATAATATAATAATAAAAGAGCATATTGAGAGTTTGGCTAATTGGGATCCTAAGAATAAAAGAAAAGAAGATATTCCTTTTATCCCTGCTAGAGTTATTTTACAAGATTTTACAGGAGTACCAGCCGTTGTTGATCTAGCAGCAATGCGTTCATCTTACAAGAGGTTAGGGGGAAATCCAGCGAGTATAAATCCTTTAGTTCCAGTGGATCTTGTAATTGATCATTCTGTACAAGTTGATTATTATGGAACTCTAGATGCCAGACTGAAAAATGAAGAAATAGAATTTGAACGAAATAAGGAACGATACATGCTTTTACGTTGGGCTCAAAATGCTTTTGATAATTTCAAAGTTGTTCCTCCAGGCAGAGGGATTGTTCATCAAATTAATCTAGAATATTTGGCGTCGGTAATACAAATTAAAGAAATTAATGGGGAATTAATTGCTTTTCCTGATTCTCTTGTTGGTACTGATTCCCATACAACTATGATTAATGGATTAGGAGTTTTAGGATGGGGTGTTGGTGGCATTGAAGCAGAAGCTGTTATGCTCGGACAACCTTACTATATGCCAATCCCCGATGTAATAGGTGTAAGGTTAGTTGGAGAATTGAAAGAAGGTGTTACAGCAACTGATCTTGTGCTAAGAGTAACTCAAATGCTACGAGAATACGGGGTAGTTGGCAAATTTGTAGAGTTTTTTGGTTCAGGTTTATGTAATCTCAGTTTGCCTGATAGAGCTACGATATCTAATATGTCACCCGAATACGGAGCTACCATGGGATTTTTCCCAATCGATGAACAAACCATCAAATACTTGCTTTTATCAGGTCGGAAAAAAGAACACGTTGAGTTGGTAAAGAATTACTCGCAACGTCAAGGCATATTCTACGAACAAGAAAAAGAAGAACCACAGTATACCGATGTTCTGGAATTAGATCTTCTCACCATCGAACCAAGTCTAGCAGGACCGAAAAGACCTCAAGATAGAATTCCAATGAATCAAATGGAAGAAGCATTTGATTTAGCGCTTTCAGAAGTGTTTGGTAAAGAGACAACAATTCATGCAATCTCTCACGAAGATGAGCATGAAAGATGGAAAGATGAAGGAGGTAGTTCGGAATCAGACAGTTTCTTAGAGACGGATTCCAAATATCAGCAATGGCATGAAAGAAAAGCAAATATCAGTAAAAGTAAAATGGTTGACAATAAAATTAAAAATGGATCTGTTGTAATTGCTGCAATCACCTCATGTACTAATACTTCAAATCCATCTGTACTGATTGGAGCAGGCTTACTTGCTAAAAAAGCCGTTGAAAAAGGATTAACTGTAAAACCATTTGTAAAAACGAGTTTAGCTCCTGGATCTCGAGTAGTTTCTGGATATCTTGAGAAAGCTAATTTGCTAACATTTTTAGAGAACTTAGGATTTCACATAGTTGGTTATGGTTGTACAACTTGTATAGGTAATAGTGGTCCTTTAGATAAGAAAATAGTGAAGATAATACAAGATGAAGACCTAGTCGTAGCTGCTGTTCTCAGTGGAAATCGAAATTTTGAAGGTAGAATAAATCCATATACTAAAGCTAATTATCTTGCTTCACCAATGCTAGTTGTTGCATATGCATTAGCTGGCACTATAGACATTAATTTAACAAAAGATCCTATTGGGAATGATAAAAAAGGAAAGCCAGTTTTTCTGAAAGACATTTGGCCAAATAAAGAAGAAATTAAAGAAATTATTTCTGAATTTGTTAGTAGTGAATTATTTAAGAAACAATATTCAGAGATTTTTGAAGGAACAGATTTGTGGATGAATCTTTCCATTCCAAAAGGAAAAAGCTACAATTGGGATATGAATTCAACATATATTCAAGAACCACCTTTCTTCAAAGATTTTCCAATACAATCACCTAAAATAAGGAATATCAAAGATGCTCGAGTATTGGTTTTATTAGGTGATTCCATTACAACTGATCATATTTCGCCAGCAGGTGCAATACCAGCTAAAGATCCTGCAGGCACTTACTTGATAGAAAAAGGCATTAAAGCTCTAGATTTCAATTCCTTTGGTTCAAGAAGAGGGAATCACGAAGTAATGCTACGAGGTACATTTGGCAATATTCGTTTGAGGAATAAGTTAGCCCCAGAAAAAGAAGGTGGATGGACGAATTTTATCCCAACAAATGAAATTATGAGTATTTACGATGCAGCAATGAAATACAAAGAAGCGAATATACCGTTGATAGTAATTGCTGGTAAAGAATATGGAACGGGAAGCTCTAGAGACTGGGCAGCAAAAGGAACATTACTACTTGGGGTAAAAGCAGTAATAGCCAAATCTTATGAAAGAATACACCGAAGCAATCTTGTAGGAATAGGTATATTACCTCTTGAATTTCTTAAGGGAGAAAATATGGAGACATTAAAGCTTAATGGTAAAGAGCAATTTAGAATCAATGGAATCGATGATATTTCTCCTGGGAAGCAACTTGTAGTTACAACAACAGACATCAATGGCAACAAGAAGGAATTCAAAGTACTAGCTCGTTTAGATTCTGATGTTGAGGTAGAGTATTATAGAAACGGCGGTATTCTACACACAGTTTTAAGAAAAATGGTATCAAAATGATTTTTTTACACTTAGCTAGTTTTTCTTAAACAAAGTATCTAGCATTTGACAACCCTTGCATACTTTGCTACTAGCTGGTTCAGAACAAATTTCACAAAGATAATATGTTTTAGCTTCATCTTTGTTTGTGATTTCAGTTGATGAACCTGTCCATTTATGACTAATAGTATCCATACTATTTTTTATACAATTTAATGTCCCAGGATACTTTTCTTCAATTTCAATGGCAAAATTTCGAACATCTAAACGCATAGCTTCTACTGCATATGGGCATTCTGTTGTGTGATAAGTAAGATTATTGTAAAAAGCATACAAAACAACATCCCGTTCTGCTACTGCTTGAAGCGGTTTTACTCGAGGGACAAAAAGTTCATGTGTTTTCTCTGGTGGCAAATCTCCTCTAAGTAATTTGTTGGAATCTCCACGAAGCAAATTAAGAAGAATAGTTTGTGTTACATCATTCAAATTATGACCAGTTGCAACCTTATCCCCATTGAGTTTTCTTGCAGCAATGTTTAATGCTTTTCTTCGAAAAACACCACAAAATGAACATGGGCCATGCTTAATTATTTTTGTTTTCCTTTTTGAGGGCAGCTTCTCCTGGAGCTCTCGAGATCTTTCAACAATTTCATCTAAAGAATAACCGATTAACTCTTTGAAAGAAAACAGATGAAATTCCACATCTAATTTCTTAGCAGCCTTTTCAGCAATTGGTAGTCCATCTTCTCTATAGTTTGCGATTCCTTCATCAATACAAACGGCGATGAGTTCTGATGGATATTTTCGTTCAATTTTATGCAAAATATCTAATAAAACTGTGCTATCTTTACCTCCCGATAATCCTACTATGATTCGATCATTTCTCTCAAACATCTTTTTTTGACTTACGGTTTTTCTAACAATTGATGAAACCCATTTGGAAAAACATTCTTTACAAAGATATCTACCATCGATTCTCCTATATGTTACTGCAGGTTTTTTCTTACAGGTATAGCATTCCGGTAGATTCTTTGTCAACGAGCTTCGTCTCCTAAACCTTTTTTGGGATCCTTCTATTTAACCAAAGGGAACAAATCCATACTTAAATAATGGGATGATTAATACAGCTAAGAATAATGCTAGAGCAAGAAATCTGAAGATATCCAGTATGATTAGCGCTCGTTTCTTATTTTTCATGTATTGAAACAAAAAGGATGAAAGTAATTTATCACCATCTAGAACAAAAGGTATTGGTAAGGCATTGAACAGAACTGATCCAAATGAAACGACTAATGTCCACATGAGTGTCTGATCAAAAAAGTAGGGGAAGAACTTCCATACCCAAGGAAATTTTGGTTCTTGGTAAGGGATTGTTCGTACACCTAGATAGCCCGATTGATTGAAATCCGGATGTGAATCTAAATGAACGTTAAACGTTCCCTCAGTTGTATTTAGGATTATTAATTGGTTTGGCTTTGTGTTGTTCATGTAGTTTGAAAAGGTTTCATATGTATCAATATGAGTGGAATTAATATCAAAGATAGCAATTCCTCGTTTTAATCCTTCAATATCAGCTGGTGTATCATTTACAACTTCATGTATTAAGACGCCATCAGCTGGATAATAAAAAGGAGCTACAATATTTGCTGAAAAAATTAAGACAGGTATTGTGAGTAAGCCAAGTAGCAAATTGGGGAACATACCAGCAGCAAATGTCCTCATTCTAGTCTTATAAGATGATTTAATCAAATCCTCTTCATCCGGCTCAACAAATGCACCGAAAAATATAGCGAAGAAAACTAAACCTGTCGATTTTAATTCAACACCATCTGCATGACTAACGACACCATGAGCGAGTTCATGAGGTATCATAGTGAGGATTATTGGAATAATTAAATAAAGGAATGTTTTGAAAGAGATCGTTACTCCAGGGATAATTAACCCAACAGTAGGTCCTTCAACAGGTATAATTGGTATGAAAAAATTTGTCAAACTAAAGATCAATAATCCAATTGATGCTAGCATCATAAGTAAGCCAAAGAAAATAGAAATATTGCCAAATACCCTCCAGAACCGAGCATATTTTTTTGCTATTCTCGTTATGAATTTATTGAAACGTTTTGTACGCATTAATAGAAATAAGGGGCCAAGCGTCCAATCAAATCTCTCATCAACTTTGAGATAGCGTCCAAGCAAATAAACTATGAACCATATGACTGCAATAATGAGTAAGGTAAATCCCCAGTGCATAGTTTATTCCTCTTTATAAATCATCATTTTAATTATTTATATGAGTGATGAAATCGATGAATTTTAAAAAACCTATGGTAACTTTCTTCAATTTTCTCGGAAAAAGAAATTAGTATTAAAATATAATATCTGTTAACAACTATTGGTGGAATAATGAAACGAAAAGCTTCTGGAACTAAAACGAAAGGTATTGCTGATACTATTGAAGTGGTGTATACTTCTGAGCATTGGTCATTACTAAAGGAAATTAGGGACAAAGCGATTAATATCATGGAAAAATTAGCTAAACATAATATTCAATCTATTATATATGGATCAATTACTCGAGGAGACGTTTCAGAAACTAGTGATATAGATTTATTTGTACCATACCAAATTTCATCTTTTAAAATCGAAACGGCTCTCCAACAAGAAGGCTTACAGATTTTTGCAAAGAAAATTGTACAAGCAACTCCTAAACACTTAGTAAAAGCACACATCTATCCGAGTGAAGAAACATGTATTACATTTCCCTTAACTTCAATCAGAGAGCGTGAATTTGATTTTATTCATTTTGGAGGTAGCTTGGATTTAAAACAACTCTTGGAAGGAAAACGGGTTCCGGGAGTTGATAAAAGATTAATCCTTATCACTCCATTGGAAGATGGTCATAGAGAATCACAAGTTATTGGATACGAATCTATTATTGCGAAGAAAATTGGTGTTAGTGTTGATTTAGTTAAAGAAAGAGTTCGGGTGTTAACTACTCGAGACAAGATTGGTAGAACAGGGGTTTATCTAGATGTAGAGTTATCTCCGGAAGAGAATATTGATGAAGTTTTTAAAGGTTTAAAGGATAAAGACCCTATAGTTAGAAGAAGAGCAAAGTTGTAATTTTACAGAAAATTCAAATAATCTGTGGTGACAAGAAATGAAAAAGAAGATTAGAGCATTAAAAGGAGGATCATATATTAAAGGACAACTACCTCCTGGATGTAAAAACTGCCGGAAAGGAGCAGAGCTTTTCTTCTTTGTTAATGGAAAATGCCATGAGAGTTGTTATTATTGTTCGCTTGCTCGAAATAAAAGAGGAGAAGATCTAATATTAGCAAATGAACGTCCTATCTCAAGTTTTTCTGGTCTTATGCTTGAAGCCACAAATATGAATGCTCTTGGTGCAGCTGTTACAGGTGGGGACCCACTCCATTGTATTGATTTAACTGTTGATTATATTAAAAAAATGAAAAAAGAGTTTGGAAAGAAATTTCACATCCATCTTTATACATCAGGAAGATATGCTAACGAGGAAAACTTATCAAAACTCTACCATGCAGGACTTGATGAAATACGCTTTCATCCACAGAATAAAGAGCAAGAAAAAGCAATTGCTAAAGCTTTAATGTACGATTGGTTGGTAGGGGCAGAAATACCGATAATTCCTGGAACTAAAAAAGACATTCTCAAATTCCTTGATTCTCTGGATAAACTTGGAACTATCAAATTCTGTAATATGAATGAACTTGAAGCAACTGAAGCAAATATTAAGAAACTCAAAGAAAAGGGTTTTGAAATTAAATCTGAAAATTCATCTGCAATAAAGGGAAGTGAAGAATTAGCACTTGATATTCTTCAAGAATCTGATGTTGATTTTACCCTGCACTATTGTAGTGCTTTAACTAAGGATGCCGTGCAATTTAGAAACAGACTAATTAGAACAGCAGAGATTGTACGAAAACCCTATGAAGAAATTCAAGATGGTATGATTGTTAAAGCAGTCTTCGCATTACCAGATTATTTCATTCCAGAAGAATTCATGGAAATGATGTTAGAGGAATATGAAATAGAACAAGATATGATTTTCCTCAGAGAGGATAAATTAATTGAAACAAGTTGGTATATTGCTGATGTTCTTAGAGATGTTCTATTTGAGAGATTCGAAATCGATGATATCAGCATAACCTATGAATACCCTACCTATCATAGAACGGTAATTGCTAAGACTTCTTTGAGAGAATTATCATTACTAGAAGACATTTCAGAACTAAAGCAAGAGGATTAGGTAGCAAATTCTTCTAATATTTTTTATATAAGAGAATCATAGCTATTGCCATGAAACCCGAGAAGAAAGATAAGATAATTTTCATTATTGCATTATCAGTAGGATCCATAATACTAGCGGGAGTCATACTAGCAATTGATTTCCTATATTCAGGAATCCAAGAACGATACATCTCAAACGTAATCACTACTTATACACCTAATTTAGAGCTTGCACAAAAAGTCATTCTCTCAAGCTCTTTAACGATATGCCTTGGTTTAATTGCATACGTGTTAATTATTTGGTATTTAACAAGAACAGAGAAAATCAGTTTACAATTAGAAGAAGAGCAGATACTCGATCAAGATAGCAGTTTAAATTTCCGAACATTTCAAACTGAGATTTCAAGTTCCATGAAAGTTTTGAGAGATTTGTTTGTTTACTTGATTGTCGTAGTTTTGATCTCTGGATTATTTAGTTTCTTGAGGTTTGTATGGATTCTTAGTAAATATCGGTCTTCAAGTGATTTATTCATTGAATACTACTTGACAAATGTTCCCTCCATGGTTATTAGTATTACACTTTACTTGGCTTTAGGTTACATGATTAGTTACATTGTATTCACTTCTCTTCAAAAGTACATGCGTTTACGAGCTATATCCTCGAGTTATGAAAGAGCAATGGAAAAAGTCCTTGATAATTTTGATCGATTGATGAAAGAAGATCAAAAATAGACAGATAATGAAGAAATCTTACCAGGTAAAAATCAGTCTTAAAATTATGTGAGTTGATAAATAGATTGAAGCGTAGAAGCGACGATTTAGATAAGTGGATAGCCATTCTCTCCAAACTAGCTCAATGTGAGGATGGGTCATCCGATGATCAAAAACTTGGACTTTCATTTTATGCCATACGGAGTTCTGCAGTTAGTGATTATCATAAACTCACAGAAATTCTAAGTGAAATGGAAGAAAGAGGTTTCATTCAAGTAATTGAGGAAAACAAGAAGCAATTTGAAACTCAAGAGACAATCATTAAGAGATATAAAATTACTATAAAAGGGATGAAAACACTTTTCGAAATCCTGATTCCTGCAAGAGATGCCCTAAGAAAATTGGATTACTGATGAACTAATTTTTTAAGATTCTTCTGGTAATAAGCAAAGCTTTCTATAGATTCTGTAAAGTTTAATTTAAATAGTTAGCTGTCATTGGATATGTGTTATAAATTTGTGAAGGATATGCAAGAAGATACAGCAGAGATAGACTCTCAAGAATCAATAGATGAGAAAAGACAATCTAATAGTTATAAATTAAGATTATTTTCTTTAGCTGGTATCTCAAGCGCAGCTATATTTGTTGCGAGAACTTTCTTAGGTTTGTATGCAGTTTTTCTCGAATCATCCACAACAGCACTCGCTTTAATTACTTCTTTAAGAAATCTCATTCAACAAACATTTCAATCTACCTTTGGACGCATTTCTGATAATATCGGTCGCAAAATTATGATGTTTATTGGTCTTCTTGGTTGTGGTGTTTCACTTGCATTATTTCCATTAATCCAAAATGAATGGGTTTTAGTAGGAGCGGTAATTGGGTTTTCCTTAGGTTTTGCAAGTTTCTATCCATCCTTTATAGCATTACAAGGAGATTTAACTACAAAGAAAAATAGAGCTGGATTAATTAGTCTAGTCACAATTATTGGTGGAGGAGCAACACTTGTATATTTAATTATTGTAGGATTTCTTGGAGATCTCGGAGAGACAAATCCAAAGCAATTCTTGATCATTTTTGAGGTAACTGCTGCTCTTTTTGTAATATGTGCTGTTGTTAGTTTGTTTCTATATGAACCTAAAGTGAAAAGGATTACTGACCAAAGAATTTTCTCACTAAAACCAATTAAAGAAAATAAAACTTTTAGAAAGTTTGTTTTGATAAATAGTGTAGTTGCTTTTTTTATGTCAGTTGGATGGCCAATTTTCCCTCTTGTTAGAGGAACCTTTGCAACGAATAAAGAAAATACTTGGGTTTGGGGATTCTTTTGCTTATTTCAAGTTATAATATTAATAGCAATAAATCCTTTAATTAATAAAGTGAAAAAAACAACTCTTCTTTTCATCGGAAGAGTTGGGATGTTCTACGTTCCAATAAATTTGGCTATAACAATTTATTGGTTGCCTTATTGGTGGCATTTAGCAATTGCAGGAGCTACAAGTGGATTATGTAATGCACTCTACTGGGTAGGACAAAATAGCTATATTCTGGATTGCGCACCAGAAGAAGAAAAAGGAACCTATACTGGAATTCATAATCTATTCATAGGTATTTCAACATTTCTTGGATCATTGATAATGGGGTTAATTGCAGACTATATAACAATCAAGAATGATTGGCTCACAATATTCGTTTTATTAATGATAATAGCTGCAGGTAGATTCCTTTCATCACTAGGATTTCTTTTCATAGGAGAACCCAAAACCCTAGATTCAAATAGTCAAATTGAATAAAAAAAGCAATTTCAACGAAAAACTATTTTTTTGATATCAAATCAAAAGCAGTGTCAACTTCAACAATAGGAACAAAACTCATTTTTAATTCTGCTTGAAAATATAAATGAAAATTCACAGGTTGTTCTTCATCTTCAATAATACAAGCGGTGATTCCTTTTGATTCTCCACCAAAAAGATAAGGACCAAAAGTCATTTTTGGATATTTCTTTGGATTCTTTTTAATTTCTTTATTAAACTCTTTGAGTCTTTTTATGACATTTTCCAATTCATCTGGATCATATTCCCAAAAAACAACAAAATGCATTTTTCATCATCTCTTAATTTAACGCATTTTTCTAATTCGCTTTTCATACTATTTAGTATTTTGTATCTTTAAGAGGAAATGTCAAGTAGCTATACATTATAGGTAGGATAAAAGTTTGAATTTTGCTAATTCTATTAAAAGAGAATAAAGAATTTTTATTACTATCTTAACTCATTATTTATCTTGAATGAGCAATGAGAGAATATTATTCCAAAAAACTTTCAGCAAATAAATTGAAACGTTGTTATGATATTGCTTCCCCAAGAATAAAGCAATACTTGAAAGCAGAAATTAATTTTGTACTTGAACAAATTCGTTCTACAGATAAAGTACTAGAATTGGGATGTGGATATGGACGAGTTCTAAAGGAGTTAGCAATAAAAACTTCAAAAGTTGTCGGTATAGATACATCTTTTGAAAGTTTAGAATTAGCCAAGGAATTTTTGCAAGATAGTAAGAATATTGAACTTCATCAAATGAATGCAAATTCACTTAGTTTTAAAGAAGAGGCATTTGATGTTGTTATTGCTATCCAAAATGGCATTTCAGCATTCAAAGTAGAACCAGAAGTCTTGTTAAGAGAAAGCTTGAGAATAACTAAAACAAATGGTAAACTTATCCTTTCAAGTTATTCTGCAAATTTTTGGGAGGAAAGGTTAAAGTGGTTCATTCAACAATCTGAAGAAGATTTACTAGGAGAAATTGATTTCGAAAAAACAGGCAAAGGTTCAATTGTCTGTAAAGATGGTTTTATCGCTACTACGTTCTCAAAAAAGGATTTTCAGAATTTACTTCAGAGGATGAATTTGAAAGGAGCTATACAAGAAATTGATATGTCTAGTATCTTTTGTGTAATAACAAAGTGAATTTTTTATAAGAAAAAGATGGTCATAAAAATGACCAAATGATGAAACAGAATTACTTTACAAGTTTCTCTAACTCATCTACAAAATACTTGAAACGTTTTATACCAAGTTTCCAGAATTCAGGATCAGAGATATCTAAACCAAAAATATCACCGATTTCTTTTGGTGAAATACTACTTCCAGCAGACAAAACTTTCTTGAATTTTGGTATGAAATCCTTTCCATCTTCAAGATATTTCTGGTATAAAGCATAAACGAAGAGTTGTCCGTAAACATACGGATAATTGTAGAATCTGAAGTTTGCCATATAATAGTGAACCTTCATGGTCCATTCTGCATCCATAACATCTTGCCATTCGATGACATCTCCATAGATTCTGTTTCTGTTTTTTGTCCAGAAGTTGCTTATTGTTTGATAATCCAAGAATTCTCCACGTTTTATTGCATCATACATATCTTGTTCGAACCATGCTCTAGCTGTAACTTGAAATGCAGCCATTCCTGCACCATCTAGAACTCTTGAGATAATTGCTATCTTTTCTTTATCACTTTGAGCTTGACTTAATAGCAAATCTGTAATAAGTAATTCTCCAAAAATCGATGCTGTTTCTGCAACAATCATAGGAATACTACTGTTTAGTATTGTTTGCTCTCGAGTAAAATAGTAATCATGTGTTGCATGACCTAGTTCATGTGCCAATGTATAGACTCCAGATAAAGAATCATTGAAGCTTTGTAAAATGAAGGCTGATTGTCCTTTGAACCAGCTAGCACAAAAAGCACCATTTCTTTTACCAAATCTTGCAGAAGCATCTACACGATTTTTCTCGAACATATCCTTTGTAGCAAAAGCATATTCATCATCAAATTTGCTATATGCAGCAATCGATAATTCTTTTGCTTTTTCATAATCATAGGCAATATCTGGTGCATCAGGTAAAGGTGCAACAATATCGTAATTAGCTAATTTAGGTAAACCAAGAAGTTTAGCTTTCAACTGTAAATATCGTCTATAGATATGAGAACTTTCATCTATAGTCTTTAACAAGCTATCAATTGTTTTCTGATCTATATCATTAGCAATTAAACTTGCATGCATCTCTGATTCATATTTTCGTCGTTTTGTAACATTTGTCCAATCGTTAGTAATATTTCGTAGAGCAGATGTAAACAGTTCGCTATCTTCTTTTAATAGTTCATAAATTGCTTGATTAGCAGATTTTCTTGTTGCTCTATCAGGATGTGGAAGAAGGGAATTCGCCTCACCATAAGATAGTTTTTTCTTCTCACCTTCAACTTCTACTTCGAAAAATCTGGTGTTTAACCATTTACTTTGTAGTTGTGACCAACCTCTAATACCAAATTGATCTTTCTCGATAATTAACTGCTCTTCAACTTCAGATAGTTGATGTGGAACAGCTCTTTTCAATCTTTCAAGATAGTGCTTATATTTTGCTAAATTTTTATCAGTAATTAATTCAGATTTACTATGGACCAATTTTCCAATTTCTAAAGTCATGAATGCTAATTTCTTACTCAAATTCGCTTGTAGTTTATTTACTCTGTCAAAGATTTTTTGCGATTCAGGTATTGTCATATTTGCAGAAAATGTTAGTCTTGAAAACATACCTAGATTTCTTGTTTCAACAAGGTATTTTTCGTAATCTTGAAGTAAGTTTAGAAGTTCTTTACTTGAGAATTTGATAATTTTCCCTTGGTAATTTGTAACTAATTCATCCGCAGCTTTCTGAATAGATTCTATTGCTTTTTCAATAGATGGATCAGTCACACTTGGAAAAACAACTGATAAATCCCAGGCTATTTCAGGTTTTGACATAAAAATTCATCTTTCCTCAAATGGGTGTACTAATTGAAAAAAAATATCGGAAATTTAATCTTTCGGTGTTTATGAAAAAAACACTTTATTTTATGAATTGCTCATACTCTTTTTCATCTATTATTTGCTTCAGAATTTGAACTACATTCCATACATCTTGAAAGGTATTGTAGAGTGCTATAGGAGCGATTCGTACAATATTCTTTGGTCGGAAATCTGGCACTATATCGTGGGATTTTAATGCTTCGCATATTTCGTAAGCAAATTCCTCTCTTTCAAGAGCAATATGACCACCTCTTCTATTTGGTTCTCTCGGGGTTCCTATACTAATGTTGTAGGGGTCTTTTGCAAGGAGTTCGTCAACGAGATAAATTAAATAAGAAGTTAATTTCAGTGATTTCTCTCTAATATTTTCTATACCAGCATCTAAAGTCACTGCTAATGCACCCTCAATTGCTGCAGCACCTATAATCCCCGGGGAGGATATTTGCCATCGACCTGCACTTGTAGCAGGTTCAAAATCTAAAGACATATTGAATTGTGTTTCTTTATTGTTTCCAAACCAACCTGCTAATCCAGGGTATTCATTGAAGTGTTTTTTATTCACATAAAGAAAAGCGGGGGCACCAGGACCACCATTTAGATATTTATAACTACACCAAAAAGCAAAATCAACATCCCATTCGTTGAATTTATGTGGGACTAACCCTACAGAATGACTGCAATCAAAACCAATATTGATACCTCGTTTGTGTGCTTCTTTTGTAAGGTGAGGAATATCTAAGAGTTGACTGCTTCTATACAAAACTGAAGGTAAAACTATTAGTGCAACATCATCGGTCATTAAATCAATTATATCTTTTTCATCAAGAATGCGACCGTCTTTACTTGGAGTAAGAATTAGTTCAGATTCAGGATTATATCCCTTAAGAGCCACTTGGCTTTTTAGAGCATAAATATCTGTGGGAAAATTCAACTCATCTGCTAAAAGTTTAGATCGTCCTTTCTTTGGTTTATAGAAAGAACTTACTAATGCATGTAAGTTGACAGTAGTTGTACCAGTAGCTACAACTTCCTCTGGTTTTGCTCCAACAATTGGAGCTATTTGTGCTCCTAGATTTTCACTAAAAAAGAACCAGGGCTTTTCTGCGTCGAGCCACCCATCAATAGCAGTGGTTTTCCATTCATCTATGATTCTCAAGAGAGATTTTTCAGAAAGTTTTGCCATTAAACCTAATGAATTTCCATCCACATAGATCTTATTTTTTGGTATAAAGAATTTTGATCGATATTCTGCTAGTGAATCTTGTTCATCTAATGTTTTTGCACAGGTTTCTGTAGTGTTAAAATCATATTTCATGGCTATTCCTCGGTTGAATTTATACTTTACAAAAGAAAAATCTATTGTTTAAATGCTTTTATTAGAGGAAACTGCAATTTAAGGTCATTTTCCGACAAAAATAAGCAGACGAATTTCTTAGATATATTGAATTTTAAGCTATAACTGAGGTATTAATTCTCTAGAACGCTTTTATTAATAAAATCCTATGTTAAAATAGTAAAATTCTATTAGATTATGAATTTTAGAGGCGATTTTAGAAATGAACATTAAAAAGCTATTTAGAAACAAAAAAGCAGTGAGCTCAGCTATTGCCACAGTATTCTTAATTGGAATTGCATTAACTGCAGTAGGAATTTTGTATGGCTCTATGGATATAGCATTTGACTCACGAGTGGATGAAGCAGGAGTTATTACTGCTCAAGATAATGATAACGATGGTTTGATTGATACAATTACTATGCCATTATTGAATGATGGAAAAAATGATGCTGATTTTGAAAGTATTATTGTTGTTCAAAATGGTTCTGATTATGCTTGGTTTACTTTTGCTGATCAATTAGGTATTAGTTCTGTTGATGAAATTACTATTTATTCTCTTGGAATTGCTCAACAAATTCAACCCTTCTTAACCTTCTATATTGAAATCAATTTCGAGGACAGTGTTTATACTTCTCATGGTTTAGTCGCAACTGTTACAAAAATTCCAGAGGAAATTATCCCAGGAATCGGTGGAGATGTAGGTGTTGAAGGTTTTACAGGTTATGATTTCGTAGTCAGCAGAACAGCTGATGATGATGCTTATGCAAGTAGAGACTTCCCAGCTGATGTCGGTTTCTCACCAACTTTCTGGTTCTTATTAGGAGAATTTGAAGATGACAACAAAAGACCAGATTTAAGTGTAGACTACATAAGCTTATGTGGAAATGGTGATGAATTAGATTTCTTCCCATACTTATTAGATGAAAGAGAATTCACTGAAGGAAACATTGGTTCTCAAAGCGGTCAAGTTGTAGTTCCTTATGAAGACGCCGGTGATCATCCTGGTTTAGTTGCAATTGACAAATATGGCAATTGGGACAAGAAAGATGATTTGAACTGGGGTAAAAGAGGAATTGTATATATGTGGTCATATATCTACAATCCTGGCTCAGAAGCAGTTACAGTTAATTTTGGTGCAAATGGTGCCTCTGAAATGAAAGTTTGGTTAAACGGTGAATTCCTTTTGGATGGTTGTCCAAAGAAAAACAAATGGTACACAACAGATGGAGTTACACTAAATGCAGGTCTTAACTTAATCATGGTTAAAATCTCAGCAAAAACCAATGCTCACTTCGCTGGACAAGTTTTGCTCTTTAATGATGCAATAACTGCTCAGATTGGCACTCTATACTCTGTATGGCCAACAATTAATGATTTATAATTCATTAACCCTAAATAATCTCAAAAAGAGCAAATTAAATCCTCTAAAAAAATCATAATCTTTTTTTTGAGATTATTAGGGTCTCCCTCTTTCTTTTCTTTCTTTTTTCAAACTTCAAGTCTAATTGAAAAAATAAATTAAAGATAATTTTCAAGATTCAAACGTTTCAATTCTGGTTTTATTGGTATACCTGTTTTTCTATTATAATTACGATATTTATACCATAAATCTAGTTGGATTTTTACATCAGGAACAGCCCCTTTTGTAGGACCTTCTAGTTTTTGCAGCATTACTTTGGGTAAGAATTCTAAACTTGGACTCCACCCAAGTTTCAAATTTAGGATCCGTTTTAATCCGAAAATACGATCACCAACAAGTAAAAGGTCTTTTGCGGAAAAATTCTTACCACTTGCTATTGATATTAATCGTGCCATTTTAGACGCACTTGGATTAAAGAATTGGCACATTCCTGTAGAATTGTATATTTGTCTATAACTCTGTAGATTGATGAGTGGTTTTACTACTCCTTCATTTTCAGAGGGATCATCTGGTAAATTGTCCACACCTATATCAGGAAAAATTGATCCTTGTTGGGCAAAATAAGCATCACCATTTAGGTGACAAGCTCCACGAGGACTTGTAACATACATAAGTGCTAAACCGCTAAATGCTCGAGGATCATGAAATGGGGCTTCTAATCCTGCTACTTGTGGAGCTAGATCAAGACGGCCATATTTTTCTGCCATTAATTTACTTCCTTCAGCTAAAATGTTACCAATCCCTTCTCGATTTCCTATTAATTCAATTAATTTCAAAAGAGAGTCGACATCACCAAATTTACTTTGAATATTCTTTGGCAGGTCTTTTTTGGGAACAAGTCCTTTCTCTACTAAATCAAAGAATACACCAATAGTTGCTCCAGTACTAATAGTATCAATACCAAGATCATTTGCTTTAATATTAGCAAAGACAACGGCTTCCAAATCTGTTATCTCTAGATTGGAACCCATACTCGCAAGTGTTTCAAATTCAGGACCATCTGTTTTATTTGTCTTGTATTTTCCTTTTTTAATTTGAATTTCTCTACCACATGCGATGGGACATCTATAACAAGTTGATTTACCAGTTAAGATTGTTTCAGACATGGTTATACCTGATAGATTACCTCCATTTTCTAGGAGACCTTTTGACCAATTCCTAATAGGCATATCACCATAATGATCCAAGGCAACATCAACGTAACCTGAAGTTCCAAATTCACTAAAAATCTCTACTGCATAATCCTCCTTTACTGAATTATATGCATCCTTTGAAAGTAACGTAAATTCATCTGGTAGGACAAATTTGTTGTTGGTTCCATAGACAACAATTGCTTTCAAATTCTTTGAACCCATTACAGCCCCTATTCCAGTTCTTCCTGCTGCACGCCCTCCATGTGTCATAATACAAGAATATTTTACTAAGTTTTCTCCAGCAGGTCCTATACAGACTACCTCTGCTTTTTTATTTCCTATTTCTTCACGAACCATTTCTAAAGTAGCATATGTACCTTTTCCCCATAGTTCTTTTGCGTTTTTTATCTCTATTTTAGAATCATTAATTGAAACATAAACAGGTTCTTCAGATTTCCCTTCAAAGATTATTCCATCATATCCTGCAAATTTCAATCTCGGACCAATTTTCCCCCCAATATTTGCTTCACCCATAAAAGTAGTTAATGGAGATCTTGAACAAAAAACAGATCTAGCTGTGCAAAAAGATGGGAGTCCTGTTAAAACTCCAGTCATGAAAATTAATGGATTTTCAGCTGATAATGGTTCAGGTATTTCATTTTTATTTTTGATAGTATGCCAGTAATAATGAGCAGCTAATCCACTACCTCCAAGAAATTCATGAGCAGCGTTTAGATCTAGCTTTTCCTCTTTGATTTTCTTGTTTGTAAGATTAATTCGAAGTATTTTTCCTCTGAAACCAGACATCAGATCACCAATACATGACTAAGAGAATGGCAAATTACTTTGATTAAATAAAGACTGTTTCAAGCTTCCCTGCAGTGGCAATTAATTCTTGAGCTGCTTTCACAGCGCGGAGAACTTTAGCCTTATTTCCAACAAGCTTGAATTTACGCATAACTATCCCCTTAATTGGATCAATTTCTCCTTTTAGTAACTTCAACCAATTGGAATAGATTCCAACATATTGAAAGGCTGTTTTTGGCAACTCTTCATCTTTAGTATAGTACTCCACTTTTCTACATTCACCATGATGTAGATCGATATAGAGTATTACTTTCTCTTTCAAACCATCATCTGGTTCAATTACGAACAAAAAATCTCCTTCCCAGTCTTTTGCTGCTTCTTGCCATGCTTTCCCTTTATCACTGTTCAAAGCATCTTTGTAAGCTAGAAGCCATACTTTACTTGGAAAATTCAAAACCATCTTTTAGTATCTCCTATTAAGAGTTCTATTTCCTATAACTAGAGAGTATATAAATGTTAATTTTTAGATTTTTAACAGTTAAAATAAGAAAAAAAGAAAGTAATTACTCGTAGTATTCTTCTCGAGTAACTAGTAGAACAAGTGGATTCTCCGCATCCGGGCATGCATGAGTAGCTTTATTCTTGTCTTTCAACCATGGAAAATTAGCTTCATATTTCATAGCATAAATTTTTGGTAAAACGGAATACATTGCTGAAATACAGAACTTGCCTTTGACTTCACCATTTTCGAATATAATTTTGTCTCCAACTTTGAGACCGGCAGCACAATTTCCTTCTTGAGAAATTACTTCAACTACAATTCTTTTGTATGGCATTTTAATGCACCTGTTGAAGGTTTCTTTTAGATTCTTAAAAGATTTCCGAAGAAATTTTGAAATAAAATAAAGAAATGAAAAATCCAGAATGAATATAAACAAAAATTTGGTTTGAGTAATCATTAACATAAAAATAGTAATTCTTTTATTCCAAAAGTGTTTGCGAATAAGTGATTGTAATATTGTTTTAGTAAAAACGAATTGCAATTAAAGTAAGAAAAAAAAATCAAATGTATTATTGCTTACAATTAGGAGAAAACGTAAAAATGGCTAAGAAATATGTTTATTCCTTTGATGAAGGAAAAACAGATATGAAAAATCTTCTTGGCGGGAAAGGATCCAATTTAGCAGAAATGACTAGTATGGGCGTTCCAGTTCCACCAGGATTTATAATTACTACAGAAACTTGTATTGATTATCTAGGAAATAATAATACTTTCCCTAAAGGTACGATGGATCAAGTAAAGAAAGCTTTGACAGACCTAGAAGAAAAAATGGGAAAGAAATTAGGCGATCATACAGATCCACTACTTGTTAGTGTTCGTAGTGGAGCAAGAGTCAGTATGCCAGGTATGATGGATACTGTATTGAACCTTGGCTTAAATGATATGGCTGTTATTGGATTAGCAAAAATGGCTGAGGATGAAAGATTTGCTTATGATTCTTATAGAAGATTCATAATGATGTTCAGTGACGTAGTAAAATATCAAGAAAGAAAGAAATTCGATGAAATTCTAGATAAAATGAAGGAAGAGAGAGGAGTAAAAGATGATATTGATCTCTCTACTGCTGATTTGAAAGAATTAGTTTTACAATATAAAAAATTGTATAAAGAATTGTTGGGTGAAGAATTCCCACAAGATCCCATGGTACAACTAGAAGATTCAATACATGCGGTCTTTTTATCTTGGAATAATGAAAGAGCAATTAATTATAGAAATCATGAAGGAATACCACATGATTATGGTACTGCAATTAATATCCAAGTAATGGTTTACGGTAATCTTGGTCAAACTAGTGCTACCGGTGTTGCTTTTACAAGAAATCCTTCAGATGGTAAGAAAGAAAGATTCGGAGAATACCTCATACAAGCTCAAGGTGAAGATGTTGTAGCTGGTATCAGAACTCCCACTCCAATTGCACAACTAAAGAAAGATATGCCTGAAATGTACAAGCAGTTTGATGAACTATGCGAAAAACTAGAAAGGCACTATAAAGATGTGCAAGACGTCGAGTTTACTATTCAACAAGGCAAGTTTTACATGTTACAAACTAGAACTGGAAAAAGAACCGGAGTTGCAGCAGCAAAGATTGCTTATGATTTAGTAAAAGAAGGTATGATTGACAAGAGAACAGCTGTTATTAGAGTTACTCCAAGAGATGTTGAAAATACTCTATTTCCACAAATCGTTTGGAAAGATCCAAAACAAAAAACAGTGATGATCGATGGCAAAGAGGTTAAGGCAGTATCTTTTGCAAAAGGATTGCCTGCGAGTCCAGGTGCAGCAGCAGGTATTGCTATGTTTAGCGCTGATAAAGCTAAGGCAGCAGCTGATGAAGGAAATAAAGTTATTCTGGTTAGTGAAGAAACTACACCTGAAGATTTCCATGGTATGGCAGCAAGTGAAGGTATCATTACTGCACGAGGTGGAATGACATCTCATGCGGCAGTTGTTTCCAGACAAATCGGTACAACTTGTATTGCTGGAGCAAGTGATGTTTCAGGAATGCACATTTTTGGTTTAAGTCTAATAGGAACCAATGACATTGAAGTTAAAGAGGGCGAATGGATGACCCTTGACGGATCCGAAGCTATAGCTTACAAAGGAAAGCTTCCTTTAAAACAAACAGATTTATCGAACCAGATGAAAGCTATCCTAAAATGGGCTGATGAAATTGCTGTGAAGGAAGGAAAAGGTTTCCATGTAAGAACAAATGCTGACAAACCAGATCAAACCAAAGTGGCAATGGATTTTGGAGCTCTTGGCATAGGATTAACTCGAACTGAACATATGTTCATGGAAAAAGATAGATTGCCTATCGTTCAAAAGATGATTTTAGCTAGGGATAAACCAGAAGAGCGAAGAAAACATGCTTTTGATCTTCTACCATTCCAAAGAGGAGACTTCGAAGGTATTTTCCGAGAAGCAAAAGGTTTACCTGTAATAATTAGATTAATCGATCCACCACTCCATGAATTCTTACCAAATGAAATCGAATTACTAGAGAAAATCTGGGAAAATAAACTACCGGTAGATTCTGAAGAAGCAAAACTCCTTCGAGAAGTCCGTGCGACTAAAGAATCAAATCCAATGATGGGTTTCAGAGGAGTCAGACTTTGTTTGGGAATTCCTGAGTTAATTGAAATGCAATCAAGAGCTATTCTTGAAGCAGCATCCAATGTCAAAAAAGAAGGAAAAGTTGTTTATCCTGAAATTATGGTACCAGTAGTTGGATTCGTTAAAGAATTCGAATTAGCTAAGGATATTATCTTAAGAGTTAAAGATGAAGTTGAGAAAGAATCTGGTGTTAAACTAGATAAATTCAAAATAGGAACCATGATCGAAGTACCAAGAGCATGCTTAGTAGCAAAAGGTATCGCTGAAGCAGGTGCTCAATTCTACAGTTTTGGAACAAATGATCTCCATCAAATGGCCATGGGATTCTCCCGTGACGATGCTGGCAAATTCATTGGTTTGTACATTGATCTTGGCATTCTTGAAGAAAATCCTTTCGTTTCCATTGAAGAAGAAGGTATTGGTCAACTTATGGAGATGACTGTTGTAGGTGGTCGCAAAGGCAACAAAGACATAGAAATTGGCATCTGCGGTGAACAAGGCGGCGATCCAAAATCCATTGACTTTTGTTATAGAATTGGTTTGGATTATGTAAGTTGCTCACCATTAAGAGTTCCAGTGGCTCGATTAGCTTCTGCTCATGCAGTTATCAACAACGGATCAAGAAAATAAAATAGTAACACTTTCTTCCTTTAGGAGGAAAGTTATCCTCTCTTTTTTTTATATTTGTTTTATTTATACAGTTTCAGTGTTACAAAATCCTCTAGTTGTAATTCCTCTATATGAGATAATCTACCTTGCTCCTTCATCTTGTGAAGTTCCTTTAAACCCTCTCCTTCACCGCTCTCAAGGTAAGCTAGTGCTAAGGCTAATGTGAAACGAATTTCATCAGCCTCTGTCAAGAGCATAGTTTCAGTAAGTGGTTCAATGGCTTCATCAGCACTTAGTTCAACTAAAGCCCAAGCTGCAATGGAGTGCAATAGTCCTTCATTAGGCATTTGGAGAATTTCAATAATTTCAGGAATTGCTTCTTTAGCTTTTTCACCAATTACACCCAAACCCCACACGACTCTTTCACGCACTAATTTATGTACGTCTTTTATTGCTTTGCATTAGAAGAGAATTAATTTCACTTGGTCTAATTCGAACTAATGCTTCTACTGCTGAAGCTCGAACTTCTTCACTTTCATCCTTTAAGAGTATATGAATTAAATCCGGATTTACTTTATCATATTTTAATTTTCCAAGAGCTAAAACCGACATAGATCTTACTGCCCAATCTTCATCTTTTATTGCTTCAACAAGTGCTGGGATTGCATCTTTAGCTTTCATTTCCAGATTTTAAAGCTCCCAGGCTGCTTCTCGTTTTTCCTCAAGATTATCGGATTTCAATCTTTTAATATATTCAGAAACTCTTTTCTTTATTTCTTTTTCACTCATTGAGTCCAAATCCTACTCTTGACGAGGAAATATATTCTCTCTTTAATTAAAAATTCCTATTGATGAAAACCTTCATTTGATAATGATATGTAATAATTAGTTGGGATTTATTATGAATGAAAAAATTTCTTTAGAAAAGAAAATTGAGAACATGAAGAAAACAACCGAATTCATTTTAGCTTTAGATGAATCTTTTACAATACCAAACGGATGGAAAACAAAAGAATTACTCCTTCATCTTTGGTCTTGGGATGATGAATTTGTGAAAATATGTCAATTCAAAATGAAAGACTCACTAGATCAATGTAAGTTTGAATTTCAAAGTATGGAAATGGAATATTCAGAGTGGAATGATTATGTACTTGATAAGATGAAGGATGTTTCATTCAATGAAGCCAAAGAAAAATTCAAAGACACTAGGTATAAAATAATTGACCTATTTGAAGAACTAATTAAGTTACCAGAAACTGTAGAAGATGAAAAATCATTTTATCGTACAGACCGAATACTCGATTTATGGCAACATGATAAACAACACTTAGAAGCAGGTGGAGCCAAAATAGAGTTCTAAAACAGTTTTTCTTTATTTTTTTGAGGTGCTTATATGAATATTAAGCCAATTGGTTTTGTAAGAAATGAAGTTCTTTCTCCTCATAACGAGGAGTGGGGTGAAGAGATTTCGGAAATAATTGTCAATAAAGAATATGCAAAAGGACTTATTGGGCTTGAAGAATTTACTCATGCCATAATTATTTTTTATATGCACAAAGCATCGTATATTGAAGAACGACATCTCGTGCGTCACCCACAAGAACGAGAAGAACTGCCAAAGATTGGAATTTTTGCCCAAAGAGCTCGTCATCGTCCTAATCCAATAGGTATTACTGCTGTCCAAATAATCAGTGTGGAAGGAAATATTCTGACAGTTAAAGGGTTAGATGCGATTAATGAAACACCTGTACTAGATATTAAACCATACTTCCCAGATTTTGATAAGAGAGAAGATGTTGATGTTCCAGATTGGGTACAAGAAGTAATGAAAAATTACTACTAGTGAAAATTACCATCTATTATAAAAGTCCTCAGCAAGTCCTAAGAAATCCTTTACTTTGAGCTTCTTCCCATTATCTAGGATTACATGTCCTGTGAAATACCCAAAAAATCGTTTTTGATCTGACTTTATCAATAGGAAATTAACCTTGTTTTTACTTTCAATTAAGGGACGAAATTCCATTTCGAATCTGTCATCATTACTAGTGATTTTCCAAGGCTTCATGTAATCTTCTGGATCCAGATGAAAGGTTACCTCATCTAGTTTATGAGCTTTGTCTTCGTAGAATAACATATTTTCAGATGCTGGAGTACTATCAGTGAAACCATACCCAACATTCCATCCAATAGATTTACCATCAAGATATCCCGAGGCAGTTCCCCAATACCACTGGTTTTTATACGTCCAAACTCCCCTACCCCAGTCGTATCCCCCCATTGCACTATCAGGAGAAAACTCAAAGTACTTACTTCCTAATCTAACAGTACCTTTTGCCGGCATACAATTGATTTTTTGATTATAGTAAAATGCTTTCCGATTTTTCTCCCATGATGTAGCTCTTACCATACTTTCCAAATCTGGGTCTTGATACAGTGAGATATCAGCTGTTAACCCCCATTCATCTTCTTCCCATCTAAAATCAGGAGCTTCAATGGTTATATACCGTTTAGGTAAGGAGTAATTATATTTCATTAAAATTTTACTATTCTCAAAAGAAAATCTCCCATCACCTGTGTGAGGTAATAAACCAGTTTTACCTCGAGGTAGAATGGACATTGTATCAAAATGAGCGATTTTTTTCTTATTAAAGTCTAACCAACATACCTCCATCAATCCAAGATAACCAACATCAGATATCAAACAAGTCAAACCATAATTTCTTTTCTGATCGATAATATAATAAAAATCCCATTCTTTCACCCGGAGCCAACTTGCTTTTATTTTGTATTTATCGTATTCCAAAAGTAGATCTGTCGCCCATCCTTCCTCTGTTAGTGTACCATCTTCTTTCAAAAGTGGTTTTCGTTCAGTAATTCTATGTTGTTCCCTCAAATGCTTTCCCTCATATATAACAACTCTAACTAGAAAATTAAAAGCTTTTTTGGTAGAGATATCACAAAACACAATATTTTCTTAAGAAAGTAATTCTTCCAATTCGTTCATTTTCTTAATTAATTGTTTACCCTTGGTTGTTACTGAATATCGTTTTTGACGATCTTTTGTTTCAATCTCAATTATGAGTTCTCTTTTTTGTAATTCCTTTAGATGTTGATAGACTGCCTGCAAAGATATCATTTGCCCTAGAGATTTCCAAATTCCATAGCCAAAATTGCTTTCTTTGGAATTAATAATTTTTAGAACCTCAATTTTTGTTCCCATACTTCTTAAGGATTCCACTTTTTTGTCTTGTGTGGTACTCTTTTGAAATGCTCGAGAAGTCTTCATTCCACTAGCAGTAATAATAGCTAACATTGTGGCGTTTTGTGGAAGTATTTTCTCTTTCAGCAAATTATCTACTGCAGCAATTACTGTAGCACTGCTTAATTCTGCAAAAATGCCTTCCTTCTTCCCCAATAATTTACTAGCAGCAATAATCTCTTTTTCAGAAACAGAAATAGCTATTCCGTTGCTTTCTTTGATACTTTGAAC
>JAHLVZ010000216.1 GCA_019058165.1 Candidatus Heimdallarchaeota archaeon | reverse complement strand
AATTTATTCAGTGGTATTTTTTATCCTATGGATAACAAGTAGGCAACTAGGGAAAAGATTAGACAAAGGAAAAACAGTTTTTCTAGCTTTGGCTTCGGGTTTTCCTTTTGCATTAGCAAATGCTTGGTTGCAACCATTCATATTCGTATTTAGAGAATTTATTAATGGAAATTTTACAGCCCTAAATCTCATTTTATTTATAATTTCCATCATCATTATTGTAGTGGTTAATATAGTCGGTATTGGTCATTTTCAAGATGCATTCAAACATGGTGATGCAAGTAAAGTTTATCCAATTGGTCAAATACCACAGCAAATTGCTCCGGTAATTTTGTTTTATGGTATTTATTTGAAAAGTTCTCCTCAAAATTATTCGTTATACTTACTTCTTACAGGGATAATTATTATACTGGTTGCAGGATTCTTACTGGGAAGAAAACAAGGACAACTGGAAACTATGGGAGAAGAAGTTGAAAAAACAGATTCTGAAATGGAGGAAACTGCTTAATTTATTTGCTGACTTTTAATCCTAAATCATAAGCTTGTTTCATTAATTCTGTATTCTTTTCAGCATCACCGATTTTGTAAGCCGTTCCATGAACGATTCCCATATCCTCGCTCTTCATGTAATGAATTACGTCCTTCATAGTACCGATGGCATTATTAACACCAGATGTTTCTACGTTATTATCTCCATACACAAGTATTGCTCCAACCTTCTTGGGCGATAACTGAAACTTACCACCTTTCGCATGAAGAGCGTACAAACGATCCATGAATAATTTCATTTGCGCTGAAATAGTGAACCAGAAAATCGGAGCAGCAAAAATTATCACATCGCTTTCTAGTAGTTTCGGGTATAATTCATGCATATCATCTTCTTCTACACATGACAAAGCATTGTTATCTATACACCAATCACAGAATTGACAAGGTTTAATGTTCATATCATTTAGAAAGAATACTTCTGCTTCCTTTCCTGAGTCCTTAATTGCTCTCACACATTCTTTGATAAGAGTAGATGTGTTTCCATTTCTTCTTGGACTTCCGTTAAAAATAAGCACTTTCGTCATAGATGAACATTGATTTTATTTCTTTTAAAATTCTTCTTCAATCTAATTAAAATAAACCAATCATTAATTTCGCTTGGTTAAAGGATATTGGATCTAAAAGATATGCTCTTTTAAACCATTCAGCTGCTGTATTCTTCTTACCTTGCATATCAGAACAAACTCCCATGCCAAAATGAGCAGTTGCGTATGTACAATCCCGACGTAGAATTTCAATTAAATTCCTTTCAGCTTTTCCCCACTCTCCTCTACTAATTTGCTCCATTGCTTCTTGCATTATTTTGATAATTTTATCTCGAGTCCAAGGATCATTTAGCTTCTCAAAAATGATGATTTCTTCTTTCTTTTTATGCTCTTTTAAATCCTTGAGAATTTCTTCAAGAGGTTCTTCACCAATATCCAGAAGTAGTGGGATGTGTTGACTGGGCATCCCTCTGTCTAAAAGGGCCAGAAATTTTTCTTCCAGACTTAGGTTGCTGTTATCTATTATCGTTTCAACTACATCTGGATCTTTATACATAATCTCCAAGATAGCATTTTTCTCATATTTTTCATTGTAGTCTTCTAACAACTCTTTAGCTTTCTTGGTAGGCACCAATAAATTTCTCCTAATTGAAGTTGCTTTATTTTCAAGAGGTTCTTTTTTCTATAAATCTCTCTCTCTTTCTCATTCTTCTTCTAACTACTCTACTCACTCTTTCACGAATGATAGTCATTCTTCTTCTTTGCTCCATAAGAGCTATGTCTTGTCTTCGTCTTTTTATTTGTTCAATGTTTGCGTGGATTAATCGTTTTGTATTTGGAGTAATTGCTGAAATGTCCACATCAAAAACGAGGAAAGGCATGTTGTGTTCCAAATAAATTGGTTTCAAAATTGCTTGTGAAATTTTGTAGGGAAGACAATTGAATGGTCCTGTTAAAATCAATGAATCGAAATCAGAACCCTCTAGTGTTTCCAATCCTTTCCCGATCGTTGGTATTGCTTCACCGAAAATCAATGGACTAATATAAGGACCTGAGAGTCTGTAGATCTCATCAAGATCATTTGGATGAGCATACAATAATCCTGTTTTCTTGAATCGTCTTCTTATTCTTCTCTCCATTCTTTGCATGATACCTATTCCAACCTTGCCGATGAGCAATATTCTTGATGCTTGAGTCCACAAAGTAGCCGTCGCTCTGAGAACTGTACCTATTTTTGCTGGATCCTTTTTCCATTCTTTCTCTATAAGATACCCAGAGTTATAATGTTGACCATAAATTCCTAGCTCAAAGAGATCTGTGGATTTCACAATAATACCATGTTTTGCATAGATTTCTTTTAATTCTCTAATAAAGAAGGGACTGAAACGAACAAAGAAATCCCCACTTATCACTACTTTTGGTTGGTCTTTTGGTGAATTCTTCCTAGGTATTTTCTTTATATTTTTGATGAGCTTTCTGGTGGCTTTTCTGTAAGTTCTTATACTTTCTATACTATCTACAAACTCAGACCAATAATTTTGAAGCATCTGAAGACCCTCCTCATCACCAACTACTTGAAGTGCACTTTCAATTTCAAGCATAAGATCTCCAACAATTATACCAGATGGAACAAAACGAATTACATCTAAAAACTTCATTCCTAAGAAATCTGTGAGGTAGTCAAACCTGAAAAGGAAGACATTCTCGATTTTGTTTTGATAAAGCCATTCCTCTATGTAGTGGTAATAACTGTAAACAGCACAAGGTGCTCCCCCCCTAATCATATACATCCCAATAACCTCACCTGGTTTTCTATTTTCAACTAAAGTCATTATATGTCCTAACACAACTGGTAAAGGTATACATTCCTTTCCTGAACTACATCTAAGTCCTTTGACTGCATACTCTAATTTCATTTTCGTTACTGGACCAAAATTGTAACCATAAGTTCTCATTCCTTTTGCAGCAATATCGGTGACATATTTCGCATAGCTTGGCATATAGAGCGTTACTCGAGGATCCTTGATACTGATCTGCTTATCTTCAGATGTAATTACAACGATTTTTCCTCCCCTCTGCTTTACTCGAGCAACTTGGAATGGTTTCTCTTCAGACACCTTCTCACTCACTTGATAATTCTTGACTATTTCCAGAAAGGCTTCGAGTCGAGTTTGAATGCCAGCATCTGCAGTGTGAGCATCAAGCTCTAACATAAGATAGGGTTTATTCTGCAATTCAGATCGGATATATTGTTGTGTAAAAGCATCTGTTGTACAGCTAAAGCTGTTGATATTTAGAAGATAGAGATTGTCATTTTCAAGTGTTAAATCGATTGCTGCCTTCATATAGTTTGCAAAAAACCATGGAATATCAGCGTCACCTGTTTTTTCTATGAAATCAAAAGGAATAACAGAAACGCCCATGCTTGAGAGTTTTTTAGGGATTTTAAGTGAAGTTTCTGGAGGGAATGCATTGTAACTTCTACCTACCAGTAAAATACCGATATCATTAGTTTCCTTGATTTTTTCAATTGTTTCTTTGCCCATTTGTAAGAATCGATTTTCGATATCTTTCTGAACCTTCACAGCTTTTACAAAAGCCTCTTTTGCTAATTTCTTTGATTCATTGAGTTTGTCAACAGCTATCAAAACCATCGATCTGTCCTTATCATAACCCTCAGAGAAATCAAGTACTGGATTGAGAAAAGTTGCATCTCTAAATGCTATAGAGATAAAGTAAGGACTGGCTTGAGTTATCGGACAGAAAGATGCGTCTAACCATTTCTCACCTTTAGGCATATTATGAACATGAGGGAGAAAGATGGTTGTTACATCATTCTTAATTAGATCCAAAACAGCTCCATGTAAAATCTGAACGGGATAACAAAATGCAGCATTAGTCATCAGTTCTTTCTCATCATCTATGTCTGATAAGATGACTTCATATCCTAATTCTTCAAAGAACGTGGAGAAGAGTGGATAAAGACTGTGAGTAAGTAATGCTCTTGGAATGCCTA
>JAHLVZ010000051.1 GCA_019058165.1 Candidatus Heimdallarchaeota archaeon | reverse complement strand
AAGTAATATTATTAACTTTAAAAGTTGGTTTTTCAGGCAGATACATTTGATCCATGTTTCCTCTACAAACAACAAGATTCTTCGGATCTTTGACATGTTTGGTGTAGCCTTTCAAAACTTCTGGAACAGTAATATCACCAGTAAGGACTATAAAATCCCATTTTTCCCTTTTCAAAATATTAAGAAATTTGGGATGAAGCATAGTTCCTCGAGAGGGAATGTGTAAATCACCGGCAACGAAGATTCTAACTGGCATATTCATCAACCATAAATCACTGAAAAATATTAAATGGTAGGCCCGAGAGGATTCGAACCTCTGTCCCAAATTCCAAGGACTTGGATGATTGGCCGCTACACTACGGGCCTCTACCTATTGATAGAAAGAAACTTCCACCTTTTTTATAAAAGGTTTTCTTTTAGTTTATTTTTGGAGGTTTTTCTTCACAGACCTTTATCTATCCCTAATTCATCCCAAAATTCATCTGTTTTCTCTTTTGTTAATTTTGTTTCAGGTTTCTTTTCTTCTTTTCCTTTTTGGGATTCTTTTAGTCTCTTTCTGAGTTCTTTCATACTTGGCCTGCTATCTTTTCGTAACCAATTTTCTTTTTCCCGGACAGGTTTTATCCCAGTTATTGTGCTTTGCCCTGCTGCAATATCATATGGTGGTCCTCTGAGTGAAGATGGTTTTTTGTTCATACCGATCATCTGATCGCTCTCTACTCCAGAGATTACTATTGTTATTCGCAACACATCGCCTAGTTCGTGATCCACTTTTGTTCCCCAGATCACTTCTGCTTCTGGTTGTATGCTCTCTCTTACTATTTCTACAACACTACTCGCTTCTTTCAGTGACATTGTTGAACCACCAGTCACATGTATTAAGGCAGCTGTTCCTGTGCTGTAGTCAACACTCACAAGGGGATTCTCGAGAGCCTTTTGTACTGCTGCAAGAGCACGGTCCTCTCCTTTCGCTTCCCCGACCCCGCAAACGGTAACTCCACCTTTTTTAATGATGGATTTCAAGTCAGCAAAATCAACGTTAATTAAACCAGGTTGCGAAACTGTTGAAATTATTGAATTAATATAACTAGCTAATACTTCATCTGCAACACTGAATGCTTCTTCAATTGGTAAATCAGGCACCAATTCTAGCAATGAATCATTTTCAATAATTACTACTGTATCTGAATGTTTCTGTAGCTTATCGAGCCCTTCAAACGCTCGTTCTTTTCTTGATCCCTCAATTGAGAAAGGTATTGTAACTACACTTATCACAATTGCTCCTGCATTTTTCGCAATCTCTGCAATTATTGGCATCGCCCCTGTTCCAGTTCCTCCTCCTAGACCGCAAGTCAAGAAAATAATATCTGAATCTGAGATTTGTCTTTGAATCTCAGAATAGGATTCCTCGGCTGCTGCTTGGCCTAATTCTGGTTTCCCACCACTACCTAACCCACGAGTTGTTTTTCTACCAATTAACAAGGTTGCATCGCATTTTACAGAATTCAAATGTTGAAGATCAGTGTTAATGCAGAGACAAAGTGCATCTTTAATTCCTGTTGCCATTAGTCGGTTTATTGTATTATTACCCCCACCACCGACTCCAATAACATAGCAATTTGTTTTACCTAACGGTTTATTGACCATTTTTGGCAAAGGTT
Organism: Candidatus Heimdallarchaeota archaeon; assembly: GCA_019058165.1. Taxonomy (GTDB): domain Archaea; phylum Asgardarchaeota; class Heimdallarchaeia; order JABLTI01; family JABLTI01; genus JABLTI01. Next base: position 17,253 of record JAHLVZ010000051.1, on the reverse strand, counting down.
TGTTATGTTGTTCTTTCACGTAGTCACGTAATGTATCTCGATCTTCACTATATTGTCTCTCATATCTATAGTTTTCCAAAGCAGCAGCACCATTTAATTTTTTTATTTTTTAATGCATATTCTTGGACTGTATGTGGATGTGATCATGCTTATTTCCTCGAACCAACCTTCCACTCAAAATAATATTCTTTATTTTTAATTCAAAAATAAACGTGTTATCTACAATCATATCAAGGTAACACAATAAATGGACAAACTAGAAGTGTTCTTAATCACATTCTGTTAGGAGAGTCTATTCCAAGAATTTGTAATCCACTTGATAACACTAATCCAGTTGCATATGTTAGTGCTAAACGTGCCTGAATGAGTTCTTTAGTGGATGCTTCAAGAACTCGATGGTTGTCATAGAATTTATTGAATAAAATGGCTACTTCAAAGAGATAATTACAGATTAACTCAGGTTTAATTTGAGCAGCTGCGGAGCGGATAGTTTGAGGTAATTTTGCTAGAGCTTGTATTAGTAACCATTCCTCATCTTCTTGCAGATGTGAAAGTGAGTCAGGATCTGTTTTTTTCCATTTGAAATCGGTTTTTGCTAAAATACTCTGTGATCTAGCGAAAGCGTATTGGATAAATGGTGAGGTATTATTGTTTAAAGATATGACCTCTTGAGGATCGAAGATGAGCTTTTTCATTAACCCTACAGCAATGATTGAATATTTTATTGCTCCAACTGCTACGATTTTTGCAATTTCTTCTTTTTCTTCTTCCGGATACTCGCGTTTTTTCAAGAATGATTCAAGTACTGCTTCTTTTGTTTTCAAATAAAGATCAAGTGGTGTGATATATTGTAGTCTTCGAGCACTCATTCTTGTGAGTGCGCCTTTTAGTTCCATATATTCATAATTCAAGTGCCACATCTTATTTGCTACATCAGGTCTATCAACAGCTCTTAAGGCGAGATTTAATTGAATCCGAGTTAGTTCTTGTGGTTTTCCAATTACGTTGAAGACTTTATCGGTATTATATTTGTCAACTTTCTCTATGGAATATGGAATATCTCGTAAGAGGTATAGTGTGTCACCAGTTGAAGTAATTAAAATTGCATTAGGAACTTCATAGGATTTTTTCAGTTTAAGATATTCTCGAGCACCTTTCAGATCTGCTGCTTTGTTTGAATCAAAGATTCTAGCCTTTCCATCTTTTATTATGTAACCATTTTTCTCTAATTTTGACAGAGCTTTGAAAACTTCACCGGACCATTGTAAATCAGCTTCCCAATCAAAATTATCAAATTCAATACCTAGTAAAGCTAATTCTTCCCTGTGTCCACGAATAGCATCTTCACAAGTAGATCTAACCATTTTTACGGCTTCTTTTTCTTGTTCCATATATTTTCGATTTAAATCTGGAACGGTTTTTGGCAAATCTATTTGCTCTTTTTCTAAGAAACTCTTAATTTGATCATATAATTTCTTAAAACGTTTGTAGATATCTGTTTGAATACTTAGAAGAAACTCAAACCTCTTTTTGTATTCCTTTAGCTCATCTTTTGGGATTTCCTTTGTGCTAAGTAACTCTGCTTCTTTTTTCTGTAACCAGTAAGGGTCTTTTCCTAAGGTTATATTGTGTATTGATTTCAGATCTTGTTTCAATTTCTGAACATCATACATAGTATGAGTAATTCCATAGATTTGTCCTAGATAATGATCAATTTTAACGTCTTTTGCAACTATTCCATTTTTCTTCAATAGATTATGACCAATTACACAAACAGGTATCTGGTGTCCCAGGTCATCTACATAGAAGTGAGTTTTAACGTCAGCACCAACTGTTTTCAAAATCCTTGCATAACTATCACCAATAATTGACCCTCTAAAATTCCCAATATGAATTGGACCGTTTGGGTTTGCAGATGTATGTTCAACAATGATTTTCTGATCTTTGTATAAGTCACCAAAATAGAATTTTTCATCTGATAGTATAACATCTAATATAATTTTTGAATAATGACCCCGTTCAAGCGTATAGTTAACAAAACCACCTTCTGAGACAACTTCAGAGATGGCATCATTTTTCGGAAAATTCTCAGCAATTTCCTTTGCTAGCTCATTTGGATTTTTCTTGTTTTCTTTTGCCAATTGAAAAACAGGCGTACATAAATCACCAAACATTGCTTTTTTTGTTATTTCTTGAACGAGAGCTTTACCAGTCAATCCTAGCTTCTTTATTACTTTATGCAGACTACTTTGTAAAGCATCTTTTATGATAGCATCGGGGTCTTTCACCAAATGTGTTTCACCACTTACGTGATATTTTTTTCTAAATTATAAGAAGATTCCGAATAAAAACGAATATTCTGATTAATAATAATTCATTATGAAGCAAGATGCAGCATTGTTACAAAAACTTTTGACCAAGTATCCTCATAACCAGGTGCAAAAACTACTCGTACCAATATCCGTAATTTCTTATCTTTCAAATTAAAAACTGTGAATTCTTCTTCTAACATAGTACCACCAGAGATTAAGAATTCAAAAATCTTAGAGAATAACGCGATATTTTTTAGAGTGAATTCTTGATCTAAAAAGATCCTTACGGAATTTTCATCCGTAGCTCCAATTAATTCTAATACTGCATTATTGAATTCATTAATATTAATTAAATTCACAAAATTCGCTAGAATTTGTGGATATGTTTTGAAGTATTCTCTTAAACTTTTAATTCCTTGTTCTCCAAGTTCATCAAGTTGCTTCTTAACATCAAATAAATTGAGATTTAATAGAGCTACAGGGGAACCCTCAAACAATAAACGGTACCTTTGCTCATTTTCTTTTAGAGACTCTAATGCTTCTGTTAGCTCTGTGATATCGCGAGCAACAGAGAGAACACATAGTTCTCCTTCGATATCTATTAAAGAGCCAGAAATCAGAACAGGAATTATTTGGGCATCTTTTGTTAAGAGTAATGTTTCATAATCAATCACTTCTCCTTCTTCTCGAAGTAATCTTTGATATTCCAAATAATCCTCATGTTTAACCCATAAGGATAAATCATCTGGGTTTTTCTCAATTACATCATCTATAGTATAATGTAACAATTTTGTGAAATTCTCATTAATGTCTAAGAAAGCACTCCCTTTGAAACGATTTATTGCCATAGCATTTAAGCTATATTTGAACGCTTTAGAGAATTTTTCTTCACTTTTCCTCAATGCAATATCTGCTTTCTTCTTTTCAAGAGATTTGTTAATGGGATTTATCAATTCATTGAATTGGCTCTGAATATCTCCACCTTTTTGTAAATAGTAATCTACTCCTAAATTTAGAGCTTTAATTACTACTTCTTCTCGTCCTTTCCCTGTAAAAATGATAAAAGCTATATCCTTATCCATTTCTCGTATTTTCTTGAGAAATTCCAATCCATCCATATTTGGCATTTGAAAATCTGATATGATAACATCAAAAGGTTCATTTTTTGACAATTTCAAAGCATCACTTGCGGAATTACTTATAATTATTTGAAGATTTTTCTTAGTATTCTCTAAGTATAACTTTGTTGCTTTCAGTAATTCTTTTTCATCATCTACTAGTAAGACTCTGATTGTCTCCAATTTTTGAGACCTTCTAGACAAAATATCGGTTTCTTAATTTACTATTCAATTTAATTTTATTTTTTTGCTTGGCTTTATAAGATGACATCAAATAAATAGTAAAGCTGGTGACACTTCCTTTATGATGTGTTCAAGAAACATAGAAGGATTGGCGGATCCGGTGGGCTTCGATCCCACGACCACCTGCTTTCTCCTGTTTTTCAATTTTTGTCTTACTTAGGAGGCAGATGCGCTGTCCTAGCTGCGCTACGGATCCTTCACCAAAATGAAAATTTTACTCTTAAAATATCTTTCCGTTAAATTCTAATAACCAATAAATAATGCTACTTTGTCTCTGTTTCGGCTAATCTTATTGAAAGATCTTTAGCTCGATTAGCATACCACTGGAGTAATTCTCCTAAATCATCTGGTTGAAATAATTCTCCCCCGCACAGTTCACTGATTTCTATTAGCTCTTGTTTATTTACATAAGGACCTAAACCAACAGCATGTAAAACAACGTTTGCTTTCTTAGAGTAAGCATTTCTTACGGCTTCTCTCACTCTTTTACTTGTGTCGAATCCATCTGTTAAGAGAATAATCATTAATGGCCATTTACGTTTTGACCTTGGAAGATTTTTCATTATTTCTTCACTAGCTTCAATAGCGGAAGCCATATTCGTTCCTGCACCCATTTTATCCTCTAAATCTCCTAGAACTTGTTCGGCAATGGAATTAAGTGCACCTTTGGATCTGGAATCTGTTATTACATATGGTTTGTCTTCATTTCTAATTATCTCAGCACTATTAGCAAACATGATGAGACTAACTGTTTCTCCTATTCCTATTCTGGCTTTTTCACTTAAATATAATAAACCAGCAAAAATCGCTCCAGATTTCCTTTGTACATTATTGCCTTCTTTGAAAACTTTTAGAAACTCCTCTAGCCCATCATTGCTGAAAGCATTCCTTATTCTCTCGATTGCGGATTTGACATTCTTAACTTCTAAGTCTCGACCATTCATAGATTTGGAAAGATCCATGATTAGTATTGTATTAAACTGCATTGCACCATCAGGTTTTATGGTTAAAACTCTTGGTTTTGTAAAATCGAAAATTCCTACATCATTCTCGTAGAGTTCTGGAGAAATCTTTGCTATTTTAATTACAGCATTTCTTTCTTTCCACTTTACAGTTAATCCTTCGAAAACAGTGTATGATTCCAAGAATTTTTTTAGTTTTACTAAGCTTTTACGTAGACTTCCTACAGTATGGAATATATCATTACCAGAAATAGGGCTAACCGCAAGTGTGACATTTTCAACTCTTATTGGATCTTCAGAATAAAATCTTATGAATAATCTCTCGTCATCACAATTCATCGATTTGTAGATTTCTTCACTTACCTGTATATAACCTTCTTTTTGTTGTTCATCAACAATAAATTTAGATGCTCGCGATATTTCAGAAGTAGAGGATTCTAAAATTATCAACCCTGTATCCTCATCTGTGAATTTCCTTGCATCATTTACAGATAATATACTAAAACCATTTTGTTCTGATTTCAATTCAATCCGTAAATTGAGTTTTCTCAATTCTTTCGGAACAGAAGGAGTTGGTGGAGCTTGTTTTGAAGTCATTTGTGGACCAAACAACTTGCGACCAATTTTGCTTTTAAATTTCGGCAATTCAGCATCTGTTATAGCTTGATTGTTCATTTTTTCTTCCACAGATTCAGAAGAAACAACAGGGGGAATAATAGGCTCATTTGTAGGATTAGATTCAGAATTAGAAGAATGTACAGCATTCTTCTCTTGTTTATTTTCTTCTGATTTCTTATCCTCTTCTGACATGGTCCCCAGTCCAAACGCATTGAGTATTATTTAGTTAATATAATCATAATTGCTTATTACTTAATTTTGTTTCTCTGTTATAGAGAGAGAAATTTACTGAGGTTTAAAACAAATAATTCATATCAACTAGTTTGTACCTAAAAGCGAGAAATTTGGGGAAACAAGACAAGTTTGTTTTTTTGATCCATACACATGAAACTCGATGTAAGTTATGCTTTTCTTTCTAAATATCTTCTTGATAGCTTTAATTGTATCTTGTTCTCCTATTCTTGCAGCATCATCCAAAACTAAGATAAAATTCTTCTTATCAATTATTTTTGGTATGTAATTAGCAATTCCAATTCTCGAATATCTCCTTGTTCCGAAAGGACCATCCACAAGAATAAGATCATAAGTTTTATCCTCTTCGACTAAAATTTTTGTTGAATACCATAAACATGTACGTTTTCCAAATTTTGTTTGTTCTAAAGGTGAACAAATATATCTTGATCTTTTGCTTGTGAAAATATCTGGTTTTGTTTTTTCATACCATTCTTCACTATCCTCAAGTATTGTAATTTCTGAACGTTCATTTTCTTGTACATAACGCGTAGTAAATTTCGTTGATTGTCCGGAGCCGAGCTCTAAAATTCCACTTGGTTTTATTTTTTGGAGGATTTTGAATAAAAGATACAGTAAGGAAGCATTAGCTGCAAATCCATCTGGGAAGATAGTGAAGTCATCCCAACCAACTACTCTTAAATTATAATGTAAACTTGACAAGTATTGATGTTCCTTTACTATTCTTCCATAGAGCATACGGAAAGATATGTGATTGAGCATTGTCCTAATGTGTGGTTTTATTTGTTTTACCTTTCCCATATGAATCTCATCACATTTATATTGTTTTAATCACTATTTGCTACATATTAAAATTTCCTAGGAAATATTTGTTTCACCTAAGTCCCTTCAATAAAATTTATTTCATTGTATGAGATATTTTCTGAAGCAACTCAAGACTAATCTACGAAATGTCAACACAAATTTAGAAGGATTACCCCATGTATCAACTGAATAGATTATCTTCATTCTCTGGTAGAAAAGGACCTTTGCTACTCATTATAATGGATGGTATTGGTCTTGGGAAGGAAGACGATGGTAATGCTGTTTTTCTTGCCAAACCAAAAACCTTACTCAAAATAACAAAGAATGCTCAAAAGAAAAACTTGTATTGCACTTTGAAAGCTCATGGTTCAGCAGTTGGATTAATCTCAGAAGAAGACATGGGGAATAGTGAAGTTGGTCATAATGCACTTGGTTCTGGGCAAATTTTTGATCAAGGAGTAAAACTAGTTGATACATCAATTAAGGATGGTTCTATTTACAGAACAAAAATCTGGCAGCAATTAACTGGAAAAGTAATTTCTAATAATAGTACAGTACACCTTATTGGATTATTATCAAATGGTAATGTCCATAGTAATTTCAATCAGTTATTGAGAATTATCGAAGGATTTGCTGAATCCGGAATTCAGAAATTACGACTCCATATTTTAAGTGATGGGAGAGATGTTCTTGCCAAATCTGCGCTTACTTTTATTCGTCCTCTTGAGATAAGATTAAATGAAATTACTTTGAATTATGCTTCCAAAAAATATGATTATGAAATAGCATCAGGCGGAGGAAGAATGCATGTTACTATGGATCGTTATGAGTCAGATTGGAAAATAGTTCAAAGAGGTTGGTTTGCACACGTTCTTGGAAAGATCGAAGAAGAAGAATTAGTGAATGGTTACAAAGGCTATTATCAATCAGCCGAAGAAGCGATTACTCATGCTCGTGAATGTTTTCCGAAGAAGAGTGATCAGTATCTACCACCATTTGTTATTGTAGATGCTGCAAAGCAACCAATTGGAAAGATTGTTGATGATGATCTTGTTCTAAACTTCAATTTCCGCGGAGATAGAGCAATACAGATTAGTAGAGCTTTTGAAGAAGAAGAATTTTCGGAATTTGATAGAGAATTCCATCCGAAAGTAGAGTATGTTGGGTTAGTTCAATACGATGGGGATAAATTAATCCCTAAGCAATATCTAGTCCACCCAGCACATATCAGAAATATATTATCTGATTACTGTTGTGCAAACAACATTCCTTCTTTTGCAATTGCTGAAACGCATAAATTTGGTCATGTAACTTATTTTTGGAACGGAAACCGCTCTGGTTATGTTTGTATTGAAAAAGAACAATACATGAAAATTGTTTCTGAGCCTAACGAGATGATAGCAATTCATCCTGAAATGAAAGCAGAAGAGGTTTGTGAAAAAACTATTACTACTTTGCAAAGTGGAGAATTCAAATTCCTACGAGTTAATTTTGCGAATGGAGATATGGTCGGGCATACAGGAAATATTGAGGCAGCGGTGCAAGCTGTGAAAATCGTAGATAAATGTCTGAATAAACTCATTGATGCAGTTAACAAGCTAAATGGTATTACAGTGATTACAGCTGATCATGGAAACTGCGATGAAATGATGCTAGAAAATGGTCGTATAAAAACAGCTCATTCACTTAATCCTGTTGGTTTCTGGATCATCGATAAGAATTGGAAAACAGAGTATGCAATTAATCCGGATGTAGATGATCCGGGATTAAGTAATGTAGCAGCAACTATTCTGAATTTGTTGGGATTTGAAAAACCAGATTTATACCGAGAAAGTTTAATTAAATTTGATTAAGCATTCTTAGTTAATGGTTTAGCCATATAAGGCATTAATCTCTTGAAACCTCTTTTTGCATAATATTCTCTTACGCCTATGCCACTGGTAACTAAAAGCAATTCACTCCCTGCTTCATCTCTTGATATTCTAGTCGCTTCATTGATAAGCTTCGTTCCAAAACCTTTGTGTTGCCAATCAAATTTTCGTTCTGCTGGTGTGCCTATTCCTACAACGGAACCATAAATATGAATTTCTCTAATAATTGAAAACGATTTATCATTAACCACTGAGATGATTTTCTCTTCTGATGGGTGTCGTAATCTTAGAAAACCAAGAATAATGTCTTGTGAAGTATCTTCAAAGGACAAAAATATTTCTTTTCCACCTGAGGCATTATATTCTCTTCTAACTAATTCAATGTCTTTTTCAGAAGGAATTATCCCTTTTTGTTGTCTATGACCGACTTCCCGGCATCTAATGCAACGACAAGTTCTTCCAGATTCCTCAAGGAATTTTTGGGCATATTCTCTTAGATCACTTTTCTTAGGTCCTGCAAAAATTTTCGTTGCTGGGATATCCCTTAGAACTCGTTTTATGCGCATGCTTGGTAATGTGTATGCTTTAAATTCTGCTACTCGCTTTACTGTTTCTTTAAAAGTTAATGCTTGATAATCTCCAACCATATGCTCATCATATAGCTTTGTGTTTTCCATTAACATTAAAGGATATATTTTCAATTCATCCGGTACGAAACGGGAATCTGTCATTAATGTTTTATAACTGGCTAATTCTTCTTCCCATGAAATTCCTGGCAAGCCAACCATCATGTGTGCAGTAACTTTTAGACCAAGATCGCGTAGTCTTTTGAACGCAATGGTTACATCTTCAACTGTGTGGCCACGATTGATTCTTTTATAGACCTTATCATTTACCACTTGGACTCCAAGTTCTACTCGAGTAATCCCCCAATCAAGTTCTCTCTTCAAATTTTCTAACGAACAGGTATCAGGTCTTGTCTCGACCGTTATCCCTATACATCTTCTTTTACTCTTTTCAGCAGCTTTTATTGCTTCAGCTATTGATTTTGTGTTCTTTTTCGTGACCCCATCAAGACATCCCTTAATGAAAAATTCTTGATAATCTATCGGTGCTGCTGGTAAGGTTCCTCCCATTAATATTAAGTCAATTTTACTTGTGTTATGTCCTATTGCCTCGAGTTGTTGCAATCTAGCAATAACTTGTTCTTTCGGATCATAATTATACATTTGCCCTCTCATTGCAGCGGGTTCAAAACCGGTATACGATTGTGGGCTGTCTTGTTCTGGACCACCGGGGCACATTGTACACTTACCATGTGGGCATGGTAGAGGTTTACTCATTACAGCAACAACCGCTACACCAGATAAAGTTCTACTTGGTTTCTTTACTAGAAATGGTAAAACAAATTCTCGTTCATCCTTTGTTGCCATTTGTAAAATATCACTATTTCTTGGAAATGAATCTAGGGAATATTTCTTGCATATTTCTCGTTTTATTTTTGAGAGATCCTTACTCGATTTTGGAGGATTTTTTAACAGAATCTCTACGATTTCCCTGTATGCTTTCTTTACCAAGAACCACAATCTTCCTAATTATATGAATTAAGGTTTGCTTTGAAATTTTCAAAATGATGTTATAATAGAATATTCATTTGAAATACTAAAAGATTGTTAAGGAAGGGTATATAACATACCCCTATTAAGAAAAAATCCTTATCTTCTTCGTCTTCTTCTTGCGCTTGATTGTTGACCAGTTGGTATACCCTTTACATAGCGTTTGTAATAATTGTGTTTGTTTCGAAGTCTTGGAGATCTTGAAATGTGATGCTTTTGTTCTACTTTTGGGGTTTGATTTCTGACTTTTCCAGCTTTTTGAACTGAACCGTGTGTCATGTTTATTCCTCTAATCTCATTATTTGAACGAGTTGCTTTTTAGTGTTTCGATTCTCACTATATTAAAAATCTTTTTACCTTATTGGAATGCCTATTTTTATAATTTAGAATTTAATTTTTCTCGGAGATTCTAATAGACGAAAAGGCTGTTTCTATCCATCTAAGATATGAACTAATCATAGCACGTAAGGATATGAAATCTGCTGCAAAAAAATACATAATTAGCGTTTTTTCATCCTGAATTTTTATGTTTGTTTTTCCTCTTGAAGAAATCATTACAGTAGTTTCGGGTTTCAGAGCATTATAAACCGCTTTTATCTCATCAGGATTATCTGATTTAATAATTAATTCCGATGTAAATTCCATCGATTCTGGAAAATTTGATGTCTCATCTTTTCCTTTGGTTATATGAAACCCTCCAGGAATTTTAGTTACCATTAGATTTGGATTGGTTTTCTTTTCCCTTTCCTATTCCAATTAAATTCATTAGCGAACGTATCGCTTCCCCTTTTTTACCCAAAAAAACATCCGAAATAGAAATACGAGGACCAATCATCTCTTTTGATTCGATTTGTTGGAAATCTAAGATAATTAACCCTTGATTATTATCAGCGAATATAATTGCAATTCCTTTCATATTCGCATCTCTAGGTAATTCTCTTTTTCGTTCAAAATTAAAGAATAAAGATAACATTGTGTATAATTGTTCACCAAAATCGGATTGGCTTTGATTAATCACTTGTAATTTCGAATCAGCTGTGAAAACTGTTCGATTTCTTCGTAGCTCCCTGGATAAACTTATACCCTTTATTCGTAGTCGATAATCCCTCTCCATTAATTTGCCTTTGTCTAGTTTGTAGAATTTGACTAAACTTGGGTTTCCTTTTTTCTCATGAACAATTAGGAGTCGATTAATCCCTAAAACAGCTAATTCATTAGCTAAATCATTTAGACTACAAGATCCTCTAGTAAAATGAAAAGACCAAGGGATAACCCGTACAAGATCACGAATAAATGATCGTGTTCTCTGACTGGGCTTCCTTGATGTCGTTAGAACGAACTTTTCATAGGGAGCTATGTCTCGTTCAGTCATTTCCTTGTCTTACCAAGCCGTTGATCTTCTAAACTCAATGTAGTTCTAGCTGCGGATCTTCCAGTTGGTGTTACTGGGATCCAAGCTCCTCCAGCAAAACTTAAACCACACTTTTTGCAGTTCCAAATCCCAACAGATTTTCGTTTCACTTTGGGACTTGCACAACTGGGACATCTGTGTGTTGCATTCATGCTGTTTTCTATTTTGAGGAAGCGCTTCTTAAGCTGTGAACCATATCGAGGACCAAAACGACCTGTGGAACCAACTTTCTTTGTTTTTCTTGTCAATGTTTCCATCCTCTGAGCTTTTGCATTTTATCTCTTCTTTATGTCTCTTCAGACCAAGGATAAGCTTTCGCGTCTGTGATTTTATCTAGTTGACTTCTTATTTCTTTCGTTCTTTCTGATGCAATGTCAATGCATTTCTTAAGCTCATCTACTGTGAAAGTTCCGTTTTCACCTTTTTGTGTAGCACAGATTTTATCATCATCTCTAAACGCAAAAGTGATTCTTGCATCTTCAATGCCTTCTTCTTTCAAGATTGGGTCAACAATTATGTGTTTACCAATCTTTCCGAAAGTACAGCTAATTGGAATGTAATCTAGTTTTAACGGTGTGGTTGTTTCTAAGAGTTCAACATCTTCATTGCCTTCTTCATCAGTAACGATTTTTGTCTCTGGAATTCGAGCGTTCATTAATGCTGAAAGAGCAGCAAGCTCACAGGCATCAAAAAGATTGCCATCTTGATCTAAAACATAAATATCTATGAATAGAATCCAGACTTTTTTACCAGATATTAGTACTAAAGAGTCGTTGTTCACACATTTTGATTCACGTATAGCTCTATCTGATACTCTAGCAAACTCAATGGCTTTTGCTCTAGGAGGACCAGATTCGAATAATGGTGAAGCAATAGGAACTAATTCTACAGTTGTAGTAACTACACCTGAATCAGGAGTATCAGGGAAAGGTGTTCCAAGTTGAGCTTTGACACCTGCGATAACCTTTGTGCGACCTATTTTTACGATAGCACTGCCTTCAGCTTTTACAACATAGCCAGGTATGATTGATATTTTTCTAAATTCGTCGAAGGCTCGTCCATCTGTTCTTTTACCATGATCCAATAATGAGACTATATGTTCTTTTTCTACTAAACTTATTAAATTGGTATTTGCCATTTTTTAACCTCCGAATTATTTCTTTTCCGCCTTTTCTTTAGGGGAGGTTTTCTTCTTGTCAAGAGTTTTCTTGTCAGATTTCCTCAATAACCTCTTTTTCTCTACTTTTTCAGTAGGTTGTTCTTTTGCCTTCTTATCGTCGGTTTTTTTCTTTGAGTCTTTCTTCGCTGGCTCTGTTTTCTTTTCCTTTGATTTCGCGGGAGTCTTCTCTTCATCTAGTGTTTCTTTGACTTCTTCTGTAATACGAGAATATCTGGTTGTCAATGCATCTCTTTGCATTTGGTAGATTTTCTTGCATGCAGGAATAAGCATATCCAATGCTTCTTTGTATTCTTTTTGTGTGAATACTCCATCAGATTGTAATAAGACGACCTCTTCAGTATGTGGAAGATATGCAAATGGAAGATCTCCATCTCCTTCTTTATCTTCGACATCATCTAAATCAAGAACGACTTGACCATCTAAAATTCCTGCAGCACACCCAGCAACTAAATCCTTCATAGGTACGCCTGCATCTGCTATTGCTAATGAAGCTGCAGTTACGGCTGCACATCTTGAACCACCATCAGCTTGTATAACCTCAATGAATACATCGATAACTGATCGGGGGTATAAGTAATCAAATACTGCTGGTTTAAGCGCTTCGCCTAAAATTTTAGATATTTCTCTTTCTCTTCTCTTAGGAGCAGGGCTTTTTCTCTCAGGAACAGAGAATGTTGCCATACGATATTCACATCTAATTAATGCCTTATCAGGCATCTGCATGTGTTTTGGATGTAATTCTCTAGGACCATAAACTGCTGCTAATATTTTATTTCTGCCCCAAGTGATTAAACATGAACCATCAGCACGATCTAAGACACCAACTTCAAATTTTATCTCTCTTATGTCTTCCTTTTTTCGACCATCGTGCCGAATTCCATCTTTTGTTATTAATACTGTTTTTTCTTTTTCTTTAGACATTTTTTTCACCGAAACATTCGTAATAGCTTTTCAAGCTTTCTTTTTCTCAACAGGTTTCTCTTCTTTCGGAGTTTTGGCTGGAGGTTTTCTATCCTTAACCATTTCTTCCAAGAATTCTTTCACTCTATCAGTCAATCCGGAAGTATGAGCTTCTCGATCAATTTTCTCGATTGCTTGAAGAACTAAAAATTCATCCTCAAAATTATTGCCTTTGAACCAAACACAACCATTTTGTCCAACTATCATGCGACAATTAGTGTATTGTTTAATTGTTGAAATCATGCTTCCTCTTCTACCAATGAGTCTTGGTATTTTAGAGGGACTGACTTTTATCACTCTACCACCAGTAAGCTTTCCTAAATATGGACCGGTTTGTGATCGATTGTCATTTCTCAATGTCAATTGTGGATCTCGTGTTCTATCAAAGGAAAAAATCTTTGAGACAACAATATCTCCAACATCAAAGATTTTTCTAGTTTGATCTTTAACGGGATCAAATCTTCTATCAAGAGATGATGAAGATCGTATTATTCCGGGATAAGGACTTTCTATATCCACCACCCAAGAACTTAGTGAGACATCGGTAACTTTTCCTATTACTAGATCTCCAACTCTTGGAAAGTATTTTCCTTTTAAAGAAACAACACTAATGTGATTATCTTTTATGGTTACAAGACCAATTACTTGTGAGATAATCTGTTTTTCTTTTCTATAGACATTAGATCCTAACAGGTATTCTCCTTCAGCGATAGTTTCACCGGGAGTGACCATGGATCTATCTTTTATTAAAACGGGCATTCATTATTACTCCTTTTTATCATAATTTTTCTTATTCACTTTTTCTTTCTACAATTTTCACTTCGGCTTTACCCTTGGTTAGTTGATTAATTTTATCAAGAAAATCAGCTTGTTTACCAGAAGGCATCTCAATTTTTGCATACCATGATCCATCATTTCCCCATTGATCTTCAAGTATTTCACCTGCACCTGCAACAATGCCATACGCAGGACCAGTAAAGTCAGGTGTGACTTTAACAGCTAAAACAACTGATTCTAACCTAATTGGAATAATTGCTTGAATTTGTTTAATGATGTCTTTAGCTTGTTTCTCTGGAGGTAAAACATAATCTATGTTTACGCCAGCTTCATCCATAGCAGATTCAATACGAGCTGGTGGATGTGGTTTGTTTGTTTGGGGATTTATACAATGAACATGTATAAAGTTGATTATTTCATCAATCTTATCTTTCAAAAGCTTCTTTCTTTGTGCTTGTGTTAATTGCAAGGCACCCTTCTCTAGGATGATTTTTACAATTTCCTCTTCATTATCAGTTTCAAAAGTTTGTTCCAGAATTATTTCGGAAGCTTTCTCTCCTTTTGTTGCGTTGTGAAAAACCATGTATCCTTCTACAATATCACTTATTGGAACTTCTTCACCCTTTTTGTAATTCAACGCAGCTTCGGGATCCACGATAATTTCAAATTTCTGATTGCGGTATGTATATCTAACAAGAGCTTTCTTTTCTAGATCTATAAATTGCCGTCTTTCACCTGAATCGTGGGACATAATTTTCACCTATTATTTCTATTTTTTCTTACTTTTAGTAAGTTTTAGTAAAGCAAAAATAACCTTCAATTGTTCCTCGGGTCTTTCCAATGAAAAGATACTATCTTACTGCTTGAATCAAAAGGATGCTGATTCCAGCACGCAAGTTAATAGGGACTCAGCCCAATCGAAAGAGTAAATTCATAGGGTGATCGAAACCATCCTATAGTGCTTGGTTTAGGCTGATTTTTTGGTTTTTTTTGCCTTTCATGTCAATTTGAAATATCATGAGTAAATAAGTTTTACTTCAAGAGCGATTAGAAAATGACTTTTTTTACTTGAAAACAATGATATGATCATTGATATGGCACAAATTTAGGATAATTGTAAAAGAAAAGAATAAAGTAAGAAGAGCAAAGCTAATCATGTTTTTACAGTAGCTTCTTCTTTGGGTGTACTTGACATGACAAACCATAAGGTTATCAATACAACTCCAAGAGCTGTTCCACCAAATACAACCCATTTAGTTGGGAAATTTCCGGTATTTCCTATGAAAATAGCTGGAAGTAATGTAATTATCATGCTAATAATTACTTCTACCCAACCAGGTAGAGCATTCATTTTTTCTCGAATACTTCCAATTAATAACAAGATATTGAAGTACAAGCCCCAGAAGAGTAGAATTACAAAGGTAAACAATACAGCATCAATGAATAACCAATTTAAACTTGGAACTGGATTTTCTTCAATATTAAAGAATGAAATGAATATAATCAATGCTAATATAAGTACTAAGAAAATTGAGGAAATTAGGATTGTTCGATTAGTTTTATTTTGCCTTAATGACATGGTTCTATTGCAACTCCGAATATTTATACGCTTTATTCATGACTAATTCTTGAATTTCCTTTTGCTTTAAAATTATTATCATTTATTTAAGTATTGTTTAAAATTATATTGAATTAGTATTGTTAGAAGAAATATTGTGTAATCGAAATAGAACGCGAAAAAAATTTCAACAAGTATACGATTTTAAACCA
This sequence comes from Candidatus Heimdallarchaeota archaeon, assembly GCA_019058165.1. Lineage (GTDB taxonomy): Archaea > Asgardarchaeota > Heimdallarchaeia > JABLTI01 > JABLTI01 > JABLTI01. Next base: position 1,359 of record JAHLVZ010000051.1, on the reverse strand, counting down.
AAAAAGGTATTAAAGGTACAGTTAAAACATATTTACAGAGAATAATCTCTGAGGCATATTCATGACAAAGAAGGATAAGAAAACCTCTGACGTTTGGAGACCGGATGTATACATATGCAATGATTGCAATCATCGATTCGATAAAGCAGAATATATCAAAGTTGAAGATGATGGGCTTGTCTTTCAAAGAACTGTGTGTCCGAAATGTAAAAGTGAGAGTATTCGTGTTTCTTCATGGTCTGAAGAGGATTTTCAGAAATAACTTGAAATATTTTCTTTATTTTTGTGTTTAGTTTAATCCACCCGTTCAAACCCAAAGATAATTGTTAAGAGAAACAAGCCAACACCAACAAAAATTATCCAGAAACCCGCATTTTGTACCATAACGCCTGAAAATCCATAATACATAATTAACCCGATTATCATAGAAATCAAAGCGAGAGAGACAAAAGTAATAGTAAAACCACTAATTCTTATGAAGGATCGCCAAGTTACTTTGCGTTTAGGTTCAACAAAGATTTCTTGTTCTAGATAGGCTTGTAATTCGTTGTCTGGAGTAGCATCTTCGTTATTTTCTTGTGTTTCACTAGTTTCCAGCATATTCTAAATATTAGAAAAAGCATTTCATAATGGTTTCGGATAATTTGTCAAATTTTGACTGTTTCATGGAAAACTATGTCATCAAAAAACCTTTAAAGCATCCAAAGATTTTCCGAATATCAAAAAGGCAATCAGATTTCAGCTATCTTTCATTTTAATGATCGAGGTCAAAACAAAATGGCTCTTTTCAAAGAAGTAAAAACTTTCGTACACTTGCCAAAGATTGAAGAAAACATACTAAAATATTGGGATAAAGAAAAAGTATTTCAGAAACTCCGAGAGGAAAGAAAAGATCTCAAGAAATACATCTTTTTAGAGGGGCCCCCCACTGCGAATGGTTTACCACATGTTGGTCATGTATTAACTAGATGTTTGAAGGATTTATATCTCAGATACAAAACAATGGATGGCTTCTTTGTTTTCCCACTTATTGGAGGATGGGATTGTCATGGTTTACCGGTAGAAATCGAAGTAGAAAAACAATTAGGGTTAAACTCCAAACCTGAGATTTTAGATTATGGTGTTAAAGAGTTCAATAGTATGTGTAGAAAATCGGTCATGAAGTATGTCAAAGAATGGGAAGACATGACCAAGCGCGTAGGCTTCTGGATTGATATGGATAAAGCCTACATTACTATGGAAGATTACTATATCGAATCTGTTTGGTGGAGCTTGAAGGAACTTTGGAAGAAAGGACTCCTCATAAAAGGACATAAAGTAATTCCATCTTGTCCTAGATGCGAAGTAACTCTTAGTAGT
>JAHLVZ010000215.1 GCA_019058165.1 Candidatus Heimdallarchaeota archaeon | reverse complement strand
CCTTTATTCTCTGCGATAAATGTTACTGATAATAACATTAACATTAAAACACTTGATACAATGAAAAAGCTCTTGCTTCTCTTCATATTTTTCACCAGTTTCATTGACAAAATCTTAGATTGGATTTCGGTCTCTTCTTATACTTTATAGACTGAAAGGTTTTCAGTTGATAAACTTTTCTTATTCTCTTTCAATCTCATTTTTGTTTTTAAGTATTTATTCCATGTAATTAATAACGTCTATAATGTTCTTCATCTTATTATCTTTTTTTCAGTCTCTGATAATCGCTTTAAAAACCTAAAAAAAACCGTGAAATATTTGCTTTTCATTTAGAACGAGGGAAAATTTCTTTTTCTATTAATGAATTCTTTAAGTGAAGAATTATGAGCTCAGAAACTAGAATTTATTTACAGGAGTTAAGATTTGATCTTTATTATTCTCTTGAGGAATCACCAGTAGATGAAGTTGCAAAGGTGTTAGGATTACTTGAGAAAGTAAAACAAGCTAAAAAGATTAAGTTTAATATAATTACAAATATTACTGAAAATGATTATAAAAAGCTTAAACGAGAAATTAGTGCTGCTGCCGGTCCTGGGAAATTTAAAATTGTTAGTGGAGGAGGAGCTGCACTTGCAATTTCCAAATCTAAAAAACTGAATTTCAAACAAGGACCTATTTTAGTCATACTCAATAAAGAAGAAATCATAAGAGTTTGTCCATATGGAGAACAAGGTGTGAAAGGAAGTAGAATTAGTCCTTTTGATTTTTTAACAGAGATCATGAATAGTAAAACAGACCTTTTCTCTGATTTAGATGAAAAATCATTTACTGAACAAAATCTTCGTAATTTAATTATTAAAAAACCATCACTTCTGGGAGAAGAATTAGAGTATCTCGAGGTAGAAGTGAGTTTAGATTCTGCGATAATAGATTTGGTTTTAATTGATACGAATAAGAATCATTTATTATTAGAAATAAAACTCGATGCGAAAGACAGAACTATTGGTCAAGTAACTCGCTATAATATTGATGATTACGCTAAGAAGAAAGGAATAGAACCTGAGAAGGTGCGTAAAGGCATAGTTACCCTAAGTTATACTGGGCAAATTGCGAAAGCTTGTAAAGAAAACAAAATTGAGCTCTTCATTATAGATTTCAAAAACATTGGATATAGTGTAAAATAAAAAATTAATGTCAAAAATACTTTTTCAAGCTGATGTGTAATTTAATATATTACAATTTCCAAGTGATAATTCAACGGATATAGTATTACATTATGGCAGGATTCAGTTATGGTTGAAACAGGGATAGAGAAGTTTGAAAAAGCTATGAGTTGCACCAAAAATGGTGACTACCAAAAAGCTTGTACACTTTATGATGAGCTTATTCAATCCTCGGTCTCAGTTTATAGTATAGTTTCTCAAGATATTTTTAAAATAAGTGAATGGGAGTATTTACAGGATATTTCTGACTGTGAGAAGAAAGTTAATACAGATAAACCAGATTTCAATGCCTGTATGGCTCTTTCGTTTTTATTCAAAATTGCTGGGAATACCGAACGAAGAAATATGTTTGTTCAGAAAGCTTTGAAGATCAATAGTAACAATGCTAGAGTTTGGCGAGAATATGGGGAAGCAGAATTTCATTTAGGAAATATAAGACAATCTCTTACACATTTCCAAGAAGCAGTAAATCTTGATGCGATTGATAGTATATCCTATGAAGGCATTGGTTTATGTTTTTACTACTTAGATGAACCAATAAAGGCTATTACTCCATTAAAGAAATCACTATCTCTTTTACCGAAAAATCATATTGTTATGAATCATTTATCTTTTATTTTATCTGAGCTTGGAGAATTAACTGAAGCTGAAAATTTAATTAACAAAGCTCTCAAGTCTGAAGCGAATAATAATGTCTATCTAGATACTTATGCGTGCATTCTATTTTTACAAGAAAAATACCAGGAATCATTAAAAATCTTCGAGAAGATTCTTGTTAACAAACCAAAAGAATGGGAAATTTCTTGGGATATCTTATCCCATCTTTATGAAATTCTAGGTTTGCATGTGAAAGCAAAACAAATCGAAGAAAAACTTTACCTTTAATCAATTGTATTTCTAAAAAACAAATGCTTTATCACATTGCACCATGAGCTTTATTGCATTGTGTAAATGAATCAATTCTACTCCATCTATAATATCTTCCTCTTTTAGCCCTGTTAATGCTAAGGAGCTTCTACAGGTCATAACATGTCCACCAAAAGAAATTATTCCTTCTATTAATTCATGGGGAGCAAAACTAACATCATTTTCATCTGATAACATTTCTTCTCCTGTTTTCGAAGATGATTTATCTTTTTGACTAAACTGATCCAAAGTTTTTTGCGTCATATCTTCAGGATTAGTTGCTAGCCAAATTGCTTCTTCTGTCAAAAGAACATGAACTTCGTTCTCTTCCATTAAAAGTGTTAGACCAATTCTTAAACCAGCATTGATACTGTTACGATGAATTCCATCTTTTGGAGAGTCAGCAAATAATAGAAAGTACTTCGCTGGAAAGTTAGTTGCCATAGGTAACACACATGTTAAATCTTAACAAAGAAAAAACAGCAATACCATTTAAAAACCATTCTGGAAAATGCAAAATTGGTTTAAACAGACTCTTCACTTTAATTGGAGTAATAGAACCAAGGCTCTTGCTCGAATTAAAGTATATAAGAACATGTTTATATTTCAGAATAAGTTTATTTATTTGAGATTTAAAGAACAAGGGGAAATAATGACATTTGTCTTTTGTATCCGATAGAAAGAAACAATTAATGAGAATGTTGATTGCAGGTTCAGCATTAATTCCATTGTATGTTATTTACATCACTTTTGCATCTGAACCATTACCAGTCGGTATATTCACATTTGTTTATTCCATTTTTATAGTTATAACTTGGTTCTTATTCTACTTCGATTTCTTCATAAAGAAACCTACATTCAATGGTACAGCATCAAATGGAAATCCAAGTAAATAGGAAAATATACAAATTTTCGATTAGAAACACTTTTTTTATTGTTGTTTTTCTTGTGAATTATCGAGATTACACTTTGTTATATTGAGTTATCCAAATATTAAAAATAAACAAGCAAATTTAAGAGTTGAAAGTGGATGGTATGTGTTGAACGAGGTGTAGATAATCTCTCAGGAAAAGACAGAAACCAATGCAAACAATGATCAACTTTCTAAGTTGCAATTGGATATAAGAGAAATTCCAGATTCTCATATAAAATGGTTATTTCAACAAATTTTTAGAAAACCAGCTATTGCCATCACTATTATTATTGGAACCATGGTATCAATAGCTATAACTATGACCAGACCATTTCTAACTGGACTTTTATTTGACATGTTATGGTCAAAATACGAACAAATGCCAACTACACCTGTTGTAGATTTCTTATCATTAATTATAGTTGATTATGAGATTCTTTGGATTATCTTCGGTATTTTTCTAACAGGGATTGTTGGATTCGTAGTTAATGTAGTCATTGGAATACTAAATGAATACTTAGCACAACATACTGAAAAGTCAATTAGAGAAGATTTCTACGCTTCTGTGCAAAGTAAATCAATGGCTTTCCATGATACTGCTAAAGTTGGGGAGCTAATGTCCCAAGCAACTTTTGATGTAAGAATAATTAATGCAACCATATCACCAGGATTACGAATGATAACTCAAGCAATAATTACTGCGGGTATTGCTTTTGGAATGATATTTTGGTATAAATGGCAAATTGGTCTCATGGTTATTGCATTTATTCCATTCTACATTTGGACACTTAGTAGATATGCTAGAAATATGGCTCCTTTAACACAAAAAGTACAAACCCAATTTGGTGTTTGTAATGCTCACTTACAAGAGAATGTTTCAGGAATTAGAGTTGTTCGAGCTTTTACAGCGGAAAGACATGAAACCAAAAGATTTCAGAAAGAAGTAGATACATTAAGAGATGATATAATAGATCGTGGTGTGCAACAAGCACGTTACTTCCACCCTTTAATTCACACACTTACAAAAAATGCTCAAATAGAATTGTGG
>JAHLVZ010000214.1 GCA_019058165.1 Candidatus Heimdallarchaeota archaeon | reverse complement strand
CATGTTCGGGTTTTAGACGCTATTAATCCAGTTGAAAAAGGTATGAAACGAGCAATTGGTAGTGGTGTTACTTGTGTCTGTATTGCTCCTGGCAGTGGTAATGTTGTTGGGGGTCAAATGACCACCATTAAAACTCATGGGAGAATTGTCGATGATATGGTCATTCAAGAAGTTGCAGGCATGAAATGTGCATTTGGTGAGAATCCAAAAAGAGTTTATGGTGGCATGCAAAGAACTCCCTCAACTCGTATGGGCAATCTTGGCGTTTTCCGTCAGCTTATGATGGAAACTCAAAATTATATGAACAAATGGGATGAATACAAGAAAAAGCTCAAGCAATACAAAGAAGACTCTAAGGATTATGAGAAGAAGAAAAAAGAAGGCAAAGATAAGGATCTTAAGAAACCTGTAGAACCCACAAAACCGGATAAGAATATAAAATATGATGCAATGGTTCCTGTCTTCAAAAAAGAAATCCCACTCAGAGCACATGCTCATCAAGACAATGATATTATTTCAGCAGTTCGACTTGCAAAAGAATTTGATGTTAAAGTCACAATTGAACATTGTACTTATGGACACAAAATTGTTGATTTCCTTGCAGAAAATAAAATTCCAGTAATTGTTGGTCCCACCTTTGGATTTAGAACCAAGATTGAACTCAAAGATATGACTTGGAAAACTTACGGCATTCTATATGATAAGGGTGTTCTCGTTGCTCTAACTTCTGATCATCCTGTCGTTCCATTACAAGAACAAACTGTTTATGCAGCGATTGCTCACCGTGAAGGCTTGTCCAAGCAAGGAGCTTATGAAATAATAACTATTAATGGAGCTAAAATCTTAGGTTTAGATGATAGGATTGGTTCTATAGAAGCAGGAAAAGATGCTGATATTGCTTTGTGGAATGGAGATCCGCTTCTTGTTCATTCTAAGGTTCAAAAAGTCCTCATCAATGGCAAAATCATCTACGACATTGAAACCGTAACAGAAGAATTATTCTGAAATAAAGTTATAGCCACAACTTCATGTGGCCTATTTTTCCTTTTTTAAAGTAATTGTGCAATTTGAGTGAGTTGTATAGCTGTCGATGTAGATTCACTTTGCGTTGTGATTCCTCCGATCAATGCTAGTGCAAGTAAACTCACAATAGACAGAATCGTAATTACAATTCCTTCTAATAAATCAAATTTATTATCATCTGAAATCATCATGCTCAGTGCAACAGACATGATGAAAATACCACCCATAACAACCGTAATATCCATTGATATTGGAATTCCAATATCTATTATTCCGCTTAAAACGAATGGTATACCAAAGAGAAGGAAGAAAGTCTGATTAATTGCAGATACTTGATGAACCAAACCGACTTTTACTTTTTCTTTATCTTTACTTAATAATCCTCTCATGGTTACAACAAGCTCAGGTGATGAGGCTACTATTCCTACAATTACAGCATAAACTAATACGTCTGTTTCGAATCTTTCAATTCCGTGTTCAATTGATGAAGCTAAAATTTCACCGCCCCAAATAATTCCACCAGCTCCTAATAAGAAAAGTGCAATTATTATAATCCAAGGAAATCTACGTAAAGTCGCAAGAGCATCACTTCTATCTCGATGTGATTTCTGGTCATTTTTCTTCAATTTTCTTTTTGAATTATTATTATCAGTGACTTCAAGAGAATCATTATTGGTTGTTTGCTTTTTCTTGCTTGCTTTTGCTGTTTTATCACCTATTGTTCTTAATCTTATTTCTGCTACGGATGTGACAGGTTCAATGTGAACCAACTCATCCTCATCTGGGAAGAATTCTGTAATAAGAGTTTGGGGAGTTGAAGTTCGTTTCCCAAATCTAGTTATTAAGATTATTAAAAAGAAAATATAAACTAATATTAAAGCAATACCAATTACGATTTCGAAATACTGATCATAGGTTGTTACAGTTGACCCACTACCTGCAAATTCAAAATATAAACCGTATATCATAATTACAAATGAAAATACCATCATTCCTAAGATTAAATTCGCTTCATAGAATGTTAATTCACGGGGTAAACCAAATGGTTTGTCTCGAGACACAAAAATCATAGCTATTCCTAAGAAGAAGATATTGATTATAACCGTTGCAAGTATCAAAACAATGGCAGTCGTTGCCATATTATCAGCAGCTACAGTATTGCCATCTATTCTATATCTATTTGATTTGATTAATAAAATCATAATTACTATTAGTTCTGCTAATGCAGCACCTATTGCTTGTAAAAGTCCTTCTAAGTAGGGATTCCAATTCAGTTTATCACTCATACCCTTAACACCGAGTATGATAACCTCAGAAGCACCAAAAACAAGGAATAATCCTGCAGCAAAACCAATTAACATCTTCAGAATTAGATAGCTATTTTCAGGCAAAATTCTTTCTAGAACGATAAAAGCAATACCAAATAAAAGTCCTATAACTGTTGATATTATTGTTGTTTTGTGGATATTTGAGAATATAGTTCCAATTGCTTCTTCTGCTTCAATAATTTCTAAAATATCCGGACTGTCATCTTCTTCAGTAATAACAGGGGGTAAATCCCAATCTTCCGGTTCTTCAAAACCTTCAATTTCTTCAGTCGTTTTAAGCGGGGGTTTACTCATTTGTTTCCGATTACCTCTGTAGGGAACAAAAAATGTTCAAGACCAAATCGTTGTGTGTGTATTTTGTAATTGTTCCTTTTAAATTATTTGCTTTCACCTATTATATTAGATGAAAATTAAAAGAAAGAGCTTATAGCCCTTTCAGCAATCCAAAGTATTTGGTAAATTTCAAGAGGTATTTGATACCTTTGATTTTGAGCTTTCCAGTGAGAATTGCTTTTACCAATTTTGTTTTTCCTAAAACTAATCCAAAGAAACCAGGTTTCGAGGTAATTATTGCTCCTTGACATTCTTTCTTTTCTTTTCGAATGTTTTCTTTGGTGTTCTTTATTGGGTGAAAAGTGAGTTTTCCATTTTTTATTACTACTTTTACTGCAGTGGCATCATCATTAGCAACTAATAATAATGAATAGTCATCTAGTTTATGTTTCTCTGCAAATTCCTTATTCTTGTTAAGTTGTTTTAGCAAAGTATAAATTATTCCCGAAAAACCTTCGTAAGGTTTAACTTCTTCGTATAGTGGTAGAACCATATCTATTGATTTTTTGAAGCGAACAAGGATTTCATCTATTACAGCTTCATCCATAATAGTGGAAAGCATGAAACCAGTAACGCCTCGAGTAATTACATACAAGCCTTGAATATATAATGCAATTTGTAGATATTCTGAGAACTCTAAGAATGGAATGGTATTGAAAACAACTTGCTGTTTATTCATTGGAACACCATCAGGAAATTGGATAAATGCTATAGATTGAATGCCACCAACATTGCATTTTATGTTCAATTCATCCATGATCTTTCTCAAACCATCTCGCAGTTTCTTCCCTAAAACATCCAGTTTCTTAACAGCTGCTTTATCATATAATTCAAGAGCGGTAATCCCTGCAACCATGGACATAGCATTTCCACTGAAAGTACCAGAATGCATGACATATCCTCTCTTAAGAGGACTAAATTGTTCCATAATTTCTCTTCTCCCACCAAAAGCTCCAATTGGTAATCCCCCACCAATAGTTTTACCCAAAGCAGTAAGATCTGGTTTTACACCAACCATTTCCTGGATACCACCATAGGCTACCCGGAATGTGATAACTTCATCAAAAATTAATAAAATATCATACTTTGTGCACAATTCTCGTAAACCTTTCATATATTCCAAAGTTGCTTCAGCAGCGCCGCCGTATCCCATAACAGGTTCGAGGATGAACGCAGCGATTTTCTTGTGATGTTTTTTCATAATTTTCTCTACTGCAGCTAAATCATTGAAAGGTACTACAAACACATCTCTTAGTAGAGTCTCAGAAATTCCTCTTTCAGGAAATGCTTTAGGCATTCCTTCAGCAGTCAAATCAGGATCCATATTTATCATTACATAATCGTGTGATCCATGATACCCTCCTTCTGCTTTAATCAAGCCTCTTTTTCCAGTAAATGCTCTTGCTGCT
>JAHLVZ010000050.1 GCA_019058165.1 Candidatus Heimdallarchaeota archaeon | reverse complement strand
ACTATTGTTGGATTTGTATATCTCCCAATGTAAGCAGTATTACCGTCTACAAGGATTTCACTATAAAACCCTGAAGTATATTCTCCACCAACATATGCTGGATTAGCTTTATCTGTTATGTCAACAATTTCTAAACCCAAAGTAGATGATGCGCAATAAGCATAATTTCCCTTCACCATTACGTCATATATACTATCAGACCCGTAATAATTTGCAACTTTTGTTGGAGTTGTTTCATCAGTGATATTGATAATATCCATACCGTATTCATGTGTTGAAGAATAAATATAGGATCCTTGTTTTTCTACTTCGTAGCTGTAAGCTGACCCATTGTAATAATTTCCAGCCTGGAACATATTCGATGGATCTGTTTTATCAATTATTTGCATCCCACCGGTAAATCCTGCTACAAAAACAAAATTTCCATCTGCAATTAAATCATATGCAACTCCGTCAGTGTCATATCTATCTAAGTAATACATATTTGTTGGATCTGTTACATTTAGAGAAATTACTCCGTAGGTATTACAGGCTAAATAAGCGATATTATCCAAAACATCAACATCTTCTAGGTATCGATTACCGCCTACTTGATATTTCCCCACAATATAGGGATTTGCTGAATCACTAACGTTGAGAGCTAATAATCCATCAGCATAGCAACTTATGAATGCAATATCTCCTTTAACAACTACATTTAATTGAGCATTATAGTTGCTATCCCAATTATCTAATTCAGTAATGTTATCAGAAATTGCCTCTAATACTAGGTCAGAGATAACATCATTCGATTTACTATTTACTTTCGCTTTTTGATAGACTTCTTCAGTGTCTGCATTTGCTTGTACAGGTAATACAATTGTAGCAAGCATTAACATCAGAACAAGTCCTATAAACCTTTTATTCATTTTACTCCACTCAAAATTAACGCAAATTTATCAGTTTAACTAAAATTTAGATTAGTCGTTTCTCTAATAAAGATTGTTGCTTTTTTTATTTCTCTGACTAATCTGAAAAATCGATTTGATTACTATAAGTTTGCTATTTTTTCCTTGTTTTCTCGGAAACATAAAAAAGCAAGTATAGCAAAATTATTCCATTGCTGGTGATTTTCTATGGATTTACCTCCAATTCCTGAACCGAGTGAAGAGCAAAAAAATGAATGGGCTAAAAAAATCATTGAATCAGTAGATGAGCGAAAATTCTACTCCATAGGGAATATTGTGTCTGCTATTCAGGATTATTTTGAAACTCAATTTCCAAACTATAGAGTTGATACTATTGGTTTAGAACTTGGTGATGAATGTCTTCTTGTTCGAAAAGCTCCTCCTCCCGGGTCTGATCCTATGGATGATTTATTTTCTGCTTTTAAACCTGATAAGGAACCCCCAACAGAAGATGTTCTCATGATGCAAAAATATGTTCGTGCATCTTATTTGAAAATTCTCGACTTACTCGAGATGGATAATCCTGCTCAATACTCTGAAATAATTGCAAAAATAGGTTTGCGCCCTTTTGAAAAAATACCGGAATACCGAGAACAAGCATTTGAGTTTTGGACAAAAAAAGTAATTGAATATTATAAAATAAAAAACAACACTCCATTAGAGAAGATTATCAAAAGCATTGCTCGATTCTTTAATTTACTTTTCCCAGATTATTCATTCACATTTTTCATACCAAAGGATAAGGAATATTATCCTATTGCAATTGATAGATTGTACGAATCTTCAGGGATGTGGTTTATGGAAATACACAAAATCCGCTTAATGATTTACAATATACATTATATTATTCTTAAAAAACTGAAGAGATTCAATGATTATCCCAAAGATCCCAACTATTGGTTTGATCTTGTTGTTCTCTACGAGGAAATGGGCTTAAAAGATAAAGCAGATGAATTTGGTGCTCATGGTTTGTCTCTCGATCCTGATGATCTTACAGGTCTGACCGAATTAGCTACTCTCTATATTGAAAAGAAAGATTTCAGGAGAGGTCTGAGATATATCAAAAAGAGTGGTCTAATTATGAAAGAGAAAAAGATGTTTCAACCGGCTCTTGATATTTGGAAAAAAATAGCTGAATTCGAACCCCATGATAAGAGTCATTGGCTTGTTATTGCTGATATTTATGAAGAAATGGGGAATAGTAAAGAAGCAGCAATTAGTCGTGAAAAAGCTAAAATGTAGGAGTCACAAGTTAATACTGAGAATTTAGGGGGAGGGAGGAGAGAAAGCAATAAAATATAGAAATAGTGAATTAGTTCACCTGCTTTCTCTCACAATAATACTTATTCTCCCTAAATTTAAATTGCACGATATAGGAAAAGTGCAACCAAATTAACGGAAAAAGACTTTTCAATAAAGATAACTTGGATTTTTTTGTTGGATCTGTTCTTTTATATTTAACGAGAAGTGTTTTTAGTTTGAAAGCATTCATGTTGAGTCAAAGGTAAAAAGATGTAAAAATCTCAAAAGCATTAAACTATGTTTTTGATGCTTTTTCATAGGTTTTTAGAGCATCATCTACTTCAGATAAAGCTGCTTGAACTTGACTAACGATTTTAAGAACAGGTTCTTCTACAGATTCCGCTTTAAGTGATTCCCGAAGTGATGTTATAGCTTCTACATATGCTTCTCTTTTCTTATGAATCATACCGATATTGTATAACTTATCAGGTTTATCAGGTTTCAATTTGGAGATATGCAGCAATATTTCTTCTTGAGTCGTTAAATCTCCCTGTGCAACTCGTGCAATTGCTAAAGCAAATAAAGCATGAGGTTCATTTGGAAAATCTATTAGAATGCTTTTAGCTCTCATTTCAACAGCATACCATGCACTTCTTTTTAGTGAAGTGTTTAGAATCAGAAGTTCTTTTTTTAATCTCTCTTTAGAGATGTTCGCTCTTTCGAATTTATCTCTGAATTTTTTCATAATTTCTTGTGATTCTTCAAGATTACCCACTACTTTTAATTCAAGGTAAAAGGGTTCATCATATTCTCTTATTGATCTGATTTCTAATTCATTGTCATTACTTAAACCATAAGCTCTCACAATTGCACAATCTACGATAATATTATTTGCCACTTGTTCATAGACTTCAGAGATAATAATCTCGAAACCTTGTTTTTCAGTTCCATATTTTGTCTTAATGATTAGGGATTCGTATGGCTTATCTTCTCTATCTTCTAATAAAAATGTCTCAAGAAAATAGAAATCAGACTCTAAAATCAAAACAGCATTCTTTAAAAATTCAAGATAGGGTTCAAACTCCTTATCCTTTCTCTCCAGATATGGTTGAATTCGGATAAGCTCTTCCATTTTTCTACCCTTAGTTTCCAATTTATTTTTGTCTCTATACTTAATAAGATTATCCAATCGTGAATTTTTGTCGATAATATTTTCAATCAATCTTAGAATTAGCTAGAACCTAGATATAATTTATAATATATTTTATATTAGGTCCTTTAATTTCCACATTCTAATTTTTTTATCTACTGATCCAACAGCAAACCATTTCCCATCAGGTGAAAATGCTGTTGTGTAAACACCTTTGGGTTTGATAGTAATATCACTTAGTAATTCTTCTTTCTTCAACGACCATATCTGGAAACTATTATCACAAGTAGTGGCAACATATTTCTCATTAGGTGAGATTGTAAGTGAGTTAATTTTCTCATGCTTTACTTTTAATTTCTTTTCAATAGACCAATCACTTGTTTTCCAGATTCTAATTGTTTGGTCAAGGCCTATAGAAATCAGTTTCTTACCTTTTGCGAAGTGATGAATTGCTAAAGTAGCTTCTTTATGAGAAGGAATCTTTTTCTTAAGAGTTCCAGAAGGTAATTCCCAAGTTAGCATATTCTTATCCATTCCACCAGTAATTATATATGAACAATCAGGGGCAAAACTTATCCCGGTAGAATGACTAGGATGACCCTTTAAAACACTGTATTCAACTAAATTTTCCAAACACCATAACCGAACATCTCCATCATAAGAACCGGAAGCCAACAATGCTTTTGCTGGAGAAATTACTAATTTAACTACTGGTTTTTTGTGACCTTTTAGGGTTAGAATTTCTTTCCTCTCACTTAAGTCCCAGAGTTTAATTGTATTATCGCTAGAACCTGAATATAAAACACTTTCATCCTCATCTAAAGCAAAGGTATTAACGCTTTTTGTATGCCCATCCAATTCAAAACTGTATTCCCAATCTGGTGCTTTCCAAAATCTGATTGCATTATCCATCCCAGCGGAGATTAGTACATTACTATCTTGAGTAAAATCAATATATGTTACATGACTTTCATGAGCATCAATTATTAGCGGTTCTGTCAAGGTAGGCACCACATTTTTCAACTAAATTCATAGATATAACCACTAATACAATAGAATAACTATTAAGAAAATGTGAATTCTTAATGTAAAATATTTATTTTTTTAACTTTAACGAGCTATATTTTCTAAAGTTTGAATTCCTAACTTTATTGTATTATTTAAATAGTTGGATGGAAGATTAATTCTTAAAGCAAGTTTTGTAAAAGTGGGCGAGAATCAGATGAATAAGCACCTGAAATTGTGTTTGTTGTTGGTTATTATTTTCACTCCAGTATTATTTTCTAAAGTAGATACAACTGCAAAAACTTCTCTTACAACATTATATCCCATTTCGCTTATTCCAGAAACTCAAAATGATGCAAATACTGGTGGTGATGCAGGTGATACTTTTGATAATGCCACAATAATTGGTATTGGAACTTTTTATGGCTCATTTCCACTAGATGATAATGATGATTATTACACTGTTTACATTAATTCAAATCGTCATGCAGCAATAACACTCAGTGGAGATGCTGGAACAGATTTTGATTTGCACTTTTATGCTCCTGAAAGAGACATTATGCAATCAAGTCAAAACAGTGATTCAAATGAATATATTGCATTTGATATTTTGACTTATGGTTATTGGTTTGTAAGAATAGAGAAATACAATCTAACTAGCCATGGAAATTATTCCTTAATACTTCAAACATCAGAAATAACCTCAACGAATCCTACATTGATGCAGAATGATGCAGGTAGTGGAGGAGATGCAGGCAACACCTTTAGCTCAGCTACTTTAATCACACGTGGACAATATAACGGAATGCTAGTTGATTTTGATTATTATGATTATTACAGAATAGAGTTAATTTCTGGAGATGTTATATCAATTCATTTGTCATTCCAAGAGAGTTTAAATTTTGATTTATTTTTTTATGATCCAAGTACAAACAGGATTGCTTTGAGTACTGATGGCTTATCTGATGAAAGCATTGTTATAACTGTAGCAGAAACAGGTTCTTTCAGAATTCTGGTTAGTAGATTAACAGGTTTTGGTGCATATGAATTAGTAATTCATGTATCTCATCCTAGCGAGCTTGATTTCAATTGGAAAGCATTAGTGATTTTTGGAGCAGTAATAGCTGTTATAATTGGAATTTTCTTTATAATTCGTTTTACAAGAAGAAGACCCTCAACAAAAATACAAAGGGACCAAGTAGAAGATACTTTGGAACCGAAAGACCCTAGCTCACCAGATTCTGAAGTCTTAAATTATGAAGAAGCACTAATTGAATCTGGAAAAGATCTAAGTGAAGAAGAAAAAGAGGTTTTAGATAAAATAATCAAAGGTTATTCAACGGGAAAGGAAAAGGGGAAAAATTAGAGGATTTTTATCCAAGCCCAGAGTTCTCTTGAGAGATCAAAATTAAATTTCTTATATAAATTAATGGCATCTTGAAGCTCAAAACCTGTGTCTGCTAGAGCTTTTTCTTTTCCGGAATTTTTCATTTCTAGAAGTAGATGATAGAAAAGAGTAGATCCAATACCTTGTTTTCTAAATTCAGGTAGAACTCCTGGAATTCCGATAACACCTGCGGAAGTGAACTCCATACAACCTACTACTTGGTCTTCTATTTCCGCTATTAGTGTAACTTCTCCCCATGCTGTTTGATGCCATTCTCTCACTTGATTTTGGGTAGGATTAGAACCAAAAACATCTGGACGAGATTCACCAAAAATACGTTGCATAGAAGATAAATCCTCAAAACTGATTCTTCTAATCACAACATCTTGATTTAATTTAATATTAGGTAATTCTTGAGAAAAATCAAATTCCGCAAGAACAGAATCTTGAACATATGGTTTTGCTTTTGAAAATGGTTCAAAGTAGTACATTTGCTTATGGTTAAAACCAAGATTAGATAATAATCCTCTTACTGATAGATTCTGATTGTAGGCTAAGAACAGAGCAGTATCAGCTTCAAATTGCTTAGATTTCTCAAGAGCGTTTTTCATTAATTTCAAAGCAATTTTTTTTCTTCTATTTATTGATAGAACACCTAATTTACTCTGACCTAAGCTTTCTTTAGTTTCGCAGAACACTAAGTTTCTTACTGTTTTTTTATCTCCAACAATATCTTCTATTTGACAATGAACATACCCAACCGGTTCCTCATCCTCATAAGCAATTAAAACCAAACTTCTTTCGTTTAATAACCAATTTTTAACGTCTTTATTCTCAAGATATTTGTATCCATAAAGAATTCCAAGATTTTCTATCCAATATGAAAACGAGTTATTATGTATTTCACAAATGATATTTTCTTGTCCTATTTCTACTTGCTTAATCTTAATTTCAGACATAAAGCTTCACAGTATCTTTGTTTCTAACATTATATAATTTTGTTTTCTCTTTTCCTATTCATTTCTTATTTTATAAAAAAGTAATAAATTAACATTACAATGGTGAAAGGGGTTTAGAAGGATTTATTATGAAAAGAAAAAAACTGATATCTTATTTTAGAAATATACTTCTTTTTTCTTTGCTACTTGTATTTCAAGTGATAGCAGCAAATATGATTAACAGTCAAACTTCTTTCGAAAACCAAAGAATGATTTTGCAGACATAGATAAAGTTGCTCTTAAAAAAGAGAAAAAGGAATTATATGAAAGAGAGTGGTAGGAAGTTTTTTCAAATAATCTAACTAATTCTTCATATTAATTATTGGAGCAAAGTATTTTGTATGGAGATTTTAGTGAGAAATTAGCAAAACTAGTTGTGCATTATGCCTGTGAATGTCCAAAAAGGTGATAAGGTTCAGATTAAAGGAGCAGCAAATGCAGAGGATCTTATCAGAGAGATTTACAGAGAAGTTATAAAAGCAGGTGGACATACAGTAAAATTGGATATTGGTTTTTCAGGTTTTCAAGAGATTTTCTTCAAATACGCGACTGAAGACCAAATAAAATATGTCGATGAAATTAAATTTGAACATGTCAAAAAAATGACTAAAGCAATTTTCATATTTTCATCATATAATACTCGTTCTTTAACTAATATTGATCCGAAATTGTTAGTAATGCAACGAAATGCTGGCAAAGAATTAAACGAGATCTTTAAGAAACGAGCTGCAGCTGGGGAAATTGATTGGAATATTTGTCCTTTTCCAAACTTAGCAATGGCTCAAGAAGCAAATATGGGTATTGAAGAATACAAAGAATTTGTTTACAAAGCACTTGCTTTAGATACACCAGATCCAGTTAAATTCTGGAATAAGATGGAAGCAAATCAAAATGAGATAGTCAAGATTCTAGATAAAGGTAAAGAAATTCGGATAATTGGAGAAGATACAGACCTATCTTTGGGAATAGATGGTAGAAAATGGATAAATAGCTGTGGTCACAAGAATTTACCAGATGGTGAAGTCTTCACATCACCAATAGAGGATTCTGTTAATGGAACAATTCGGTTCACTTATCCGGGTATTTATATGGGTCGGGAAGTAGAAAATATCTGGCTTAAATTCAAAGACGGACAAGTAATTGATTATGATGCAGCAAAAGGAAAAGATGTCTTGAATAATGTTCTTGAGTTAGAGAACGCAAAAATCTTAGGAGAACTAGCTGTAGGCACAAATTATGGGATACAAAGATTTACCAAGAATATGCTTTTTGATGAGAAAATAGGTGGAACTATTCATTTAGCTTTAGGTTCCGGTTTTCCTGAAGTAGGTTCAAAGAATAAATCTCCTATACATTGGGATATCTTGAAGGATATGAAAAGCAAAGATTCTAAAATTATTCTCGATGGTGAAGAAATATACAAAGCAGGTAAATGGTTAATTCCAAAGTAATTAAATTCTTTTGCCTTCTTTTTTTGTTTTTAATTTGATAGGAATTATTAAAAACAGTTAAGAAAGGAATTACTAAAATAGGTAATTGAAATATTGTTCATTGAATGTAAATTTTGGAATCTGGAGGATATAATTTGAAAATAAAAATAAAATTCGTGTTTACATCATTTCTCGGGTTACTAATTATATGCAACTTCTTAGCATTTGCTGCTATAGATGGCATCGAATATCCAATTGAGCACTTTGGTTATCACGACGATCCCAAAATTGTTAATTGGGGTGGTGACCAAGATGAGGGATCAGTTTTTGCCCAAACAGATCCAAATGGCAATTTGTATGTAACCTGTTATTCAAAATCATTCGGTATCACAGGCGAAGATGTCTGGGTGATGAAGTATGATGATAAAATGAATCTCTTATGGAATGTAACATGGAAAACCCCTGATTCCGCAAGACCAGCTGGCCTCGTTATTGATGGTAGTAATATCTATGTTGGAGGAACAATCGTTACACATATTGGTGGTGCCACATACATTCATGATGCCTTTCTTGTGAAATTTGCTCATAATGGAACAAGATTGTGGAACATTACAAGACACGATCCTAACCAAGAAGACGATGTAACAAGCATCACAATAGATTCAGATTCTGTATATTTAACTGGTGCATGTAACAGCACTGAAGGTGATTTGTTCATTCAAAAATACTCTCTCAGTGGAACATGGCAAGATACATATTATTATGGAAACACAGCCCCAAGAGAGCAAATTATGCCTGGTGGAACCGTTATAGATTCTCAAGGTAATTTCTACATTGGAGCTACAACAGATAATTGTCCTCCAGGAAACATAATGGATTTAGTTTTGATAAAAATAAATGCCACAGGATATCATCTCTGGAATAGAACTTTCGGTGATACAAATCCTAATGACCGAGGGTATGATGTCGCTTTATCTGGTGATTTTATCTACGTTGTTGGTGATCTTGGTACTGCTGATGCTGCTATTGTCGCATTTAATTATACAGGGGAAATATTATGGAACGCTACTTGGAATTTACAAACAGATCATGGCAATTCTATTTCAATTAATAATCATGGAAACCCAGTTATTGCAGGATCCACTGATTTCTATAGTGTAACAGGTGACATAATAATTGGTGAATTTCAACCAAACGGAACCTTACTTTGGAATGATGCTTATGAGGGACCACTTGCAGATCAACCAGATGATATTCTAGCACATGGAAATTTAATGTATACTTTAGGTCGATCAAACAATGCTACCGGTGGTTATGACGTCGTCATTATTGTTTACAAGGACTATACAGTTACATATTTCCCATCGATGGGTCCATACGGCAGAATTTTTGGATCAATCATAGGTGGTCTATTAGGTGTTTTAGCAATTCTCTTTATCGCTGGAATACTCCTTACTTACTGGAAAAAAGCTTAAGTTAACTTTTTTCCACTTTTATCTTATTTTCTGTTTATTTTCACGTAC
Source organism: Candidatus Heimdallarchaeota archaeon (assembly GCA_019058165.1). Taxonomy (GTDB): domain Archaea; phylum Asgardarchaeota; class Heimdallarchaeia; order JABLTI01; family JABLTI01; genus JABLTI01. The sequence goes on along the minus strand of JAHLVZ010000050.1, from coordinate 9,400 downwards.
TTTTCATCATTTATTGAATCGGAATAATAAAAGAAAAATTAGAATATATTGTTATTTGAGAGAATATGTCTATTAAATTAACTGAACTTGCTAAATGCTTAGAATGTAAAAGTACTCTGGATGATAAAGAAAATGTCGTTAATATTTGTGCAGATTGCTTTATGAATTTAGATTATGAAATTCCCGCTGAAAAAAGAGATACTATCATAGAGGATGTCGAACAAATTTTCCAGCATTTTGCTTCAGATGTTACTTCAGCTTTCAAAAAAGATCCAGCTGCTGACAGTATTGTTAGTGTTTTAACTTCATATCCAGGGATTCAAGCAGTTCTTATTTATCGTGTTGCACACTTCTTATGGAAGCTTGGTTTACCGTTTGTTCCGAGGTACTTAGCAAATCTTGCTGCGCAAATAACAGGAATAGATATACACCCAGGTGCGAAAATAGGATCAGATTTCTTTATTGACCATGGGAAAGGTGTAGTTATTGGAGAAACTGCGGAAATCGGTGATAATGTAACTATATATCAAGGAGTATCATTAGGAGGAGTTAGTTTAGAACGAAAGAAACGTCATCCAACAATAGGGGACAATGTTGTAATTGGTGCTGGAGCAAAAATCCTTGGTCCAATCACAATTGGTGATAATGTAAAAATTGGTGCAAATAGTGTCGTAATTAAAGATGTTCCACCAAATTCAGTTGTAGTTGGTGTCCCTGGACGAGTAGTTTCAAAATCGGTTAAAGAACTAAAGAAAGAAGTAGATCTTACACATAGTAAATTACCAGACCCAATTCAGAAATATCTAAAGCAAATGGAAAAAAGAATAAAGAAGTTAGAAGAACAATTAGAAAACAAGAATAAGTAAAAGTGTTTCAAATGACTTATTTTGACAATATTCTAGAGACAATTGGCAAGACTCCTATAGTTAAACTAAACAAAATTTCAAAAAATCTAGAAGCTGAGATATTCGCAAAAATTGAATCCTTCAATCCGGGATCTAGTATTAAAGATAGAGCTGCTTTAAGTATGATAGAAGAAGCAGAAAAAAAAGGATTAATTTCTAAAGGAAGTAAAATTGCAGAAGTGACTTCTGGAAATACTGGGATTGGATTAGCTCTTGTTTGTGCGGTTAAGGGATATGAATTAACAATATTTATGCCTGAAAACGCAAGTGCTGAAAGACAGAAAATAATGAGAGCGTTTGGTGCTAAGATTATTTTAACACCTGCTGATGAGCTAATAGAAGGCGCTTTAAAAAGAGCGAAGGAGTATAGCTCACAATCAAAGGATATTTTCTTAGTAAATCAATTCATAAATAAAGCAAATCCTGAAGTTCATAGAAAAACAACTGCACAAGAGATATGGGAAGATATGAACCAAGATATCGATGTTTTTATTTCCTGTGTGGGAACTGGAGGAACAATAACTGGAACTGGTGAAGCTTTAAAAGAACACAATCCTAAAATCCACATCATTGCTGTTGAACCAAAGGATTCTCCAATCCTATCAGGAGGGAAACCTGGTGTTCATAATCTTGAGGGTATGGGAGCAGGATTTATTCCAAAGGTTCTAAATACTGATATTTACGATGAAGTTGTTTCAATTTCAAAAGATGAAGCATACAATGCAAGTCGATTATTGGCAAGAACAGAAGGAATATTTGCTGGAAAATCATCAGGAGCAGCCTTAGCAACTGCTATAAAATATGCAAAAGAAAGTAAGAAAAAAGAGAGAATAATTATAATTCTACCAGATACTGGTGAGAGATATTTGTCAACAGATTTATGGCAATGAGTTACTAGATGATTTTTTTATTGGGCATTCAAACTCCAATCATAATCTTTGAATTTAATATTACGCTTAGTAAAATCAATTGTTTCATTTTTCCAATACTTGTTGATGAATTGCTGTAATCCCCCAGCAGAAGCAAAATCTTTCTTATACCATTTAAAAATACGTGAAAGATAAACTGTTTTTGATTCTTCATCTATCCAAACATTTCCTGAGTTTATGAAAAACTTGGCTAAATTATCCAAATATTTATCTAAGGTTTCAGCTTGAAACAATTTATTAGGCAAAAAAGGACAACTTGTGCTTCCACAATTTAATGCAAAATGAACTCTAGGATCCTTGAATCTTCGACGTATAATACTATTTTCAATATAATTCAAACTGACTTTCTTACCAGCAACATGAAATTTTCTAAAAATAAAAAATCTTAATTTTGCTAATGAAGTAACATTCCCTTTCCACTTAGGATTCTTCTTTAATTCAATTAGTACTCCCTTTATTGTTAATAGATTGTAAGTATTCAACCAAAAAGCTAGCTTTTCATTACGGGAATATTTGCTAAGATTAGTATTTTCTATGGCGAAAATTTGCTCCCAAAACCACTGATCTTTTTTTAATAACGAATAATCAACTTTTCCTTGATGATTAATCCATTTCGAAATTACAGGATTAGATATTTTTTCACTCTTTCTTACTGCCATCTTTATCATATTTAATTAGCGTGGGATTTTATTAAAGAATAATTAATTACAAAATATAACCCACTATATTATTTTCTTTATTAATAGTTAGCTTTTGTTAAAAATAGTAATAGTTTTTAAAGTAATAATTATACAAATATCAGTGACGATGACTGAAGAAGAGAAATTTGATTTCTTTGTTAATGCGAAGGGCGTTCCCTGTCCAATACCTTCAATGCGTGTTAGGTTAAACATACGCAAAGTTCCAATGGGAGGCATTCTAAAAGTAAGTTCAGATACTCCTCACTCACATAATAGTATACCTAGATTTTGTAGGAATTTCAACCACAAAATTATATCAAGAGAAGAATTAGCTGATGGCACCGTTATTTATTACATCCGGAGAAAAGGCGAGAAATTATAATCTAAGTAGTTTTGCAATTGCTTTACCAAGAATTAATTCTTTTTCTTCAAGAGGTAAATCCATGTTCTGGATTTTTTCTAAGTTATTTTTAAGGTTATCATAACCCATCGGGGTATCTGATCCAAGAAAAACATGATCTGCTCCGAAGTGTTCGATTGCTTTTTTTATCCGTCGTTCACTTATGATGAAGTAAGTTGAAATATCAAAGTAAAAGTTGCTCAAATCCTTCCCATGTTTGATGACATTTTCTAATCCCATCAAATGAGCAATTATAAAATTCGTATTTGGAAATCTTCTTGCTAGTTTTACTAATTTATTAGCTTCTTTAGAAGAGAAAATATGGATAAATATTGGTAGGTTGTTCTCTCCGGCAAATTTCACTACTTGCTCAAGTTCCTCACTTTCATTATCAAACGGAACAACGGCTTGATGAAGTTTGATTCCTTGATATTTCATCCTCTTATAGGCATCAGTCATAAGTGAATAGAATTTTTCATTCAGAAAATTCACCCAATAAAATTGAATGATTTTTCCTGGCATTTCTTTTGTTAATTTGAAGATGTATTCATTTCCTAAATCTCTGTCAGTTACATCCTTAGACCATCTTCTTAACAGAAGATTTGAAAAGAATAGAATTCTATGGTTTGTAACTAGAAGTGATTGTCTTACCTTTGGTCTGAGAGGTTCATAGTTTGAATCATTCCCTCTACCAGGACATAAAACTACTTTATCAACATTTAGTTCTTTCATAATCTCAGCTAATTTCTTCGGATCAGCAAATTCAGCAGTTGCATGTGCATGTCCATCAATAATCATCTTCATTCACTCATTTTATATTGTCTTTACACATAAATGAATTTTCTAGGTGAAAAATTAATATTTAGTAAAACTAATTTCTTCTTTGAAAGAGATTTGCTTTGTCTTAATATTATTACTTTAAGGAGATTTTTACAGTCAATTAGAAGAATTGCTTTTGTTTTTCTATTATTTAACTTAATCTCTGTAAATATTTGGCTAAATGGAGAAAGCTTTTCAAGGAAGAATATTAGGAATGATTTTTCTTCCAATCTAACAACAGATTCCTCAAATCTTGTAGAAATTGGGCAGTTTGACAATAACTATGGAGGAACAGCAATTAATGTAGTTGTTGAAGATAACATAGCCTATTTAGCAAATGATGAAGAGGGAGTATTGATACTTGATGTCGTGGATCCAACAAATCCCGTATTTTTAAGTCAGTACAATGACGGAAGTGGGTATGCTTGGGATATATGGATTGAAGATGATTTGTTATACCTTGCAGATCATCTAGATGGTTTAGAAATTATTGATGTATCCAATCCAACTAACCCAGTAAAAATCGGGGAATTCCATGATAGTTCAGCTGCATTATGCGTAGAAGTAAGAAATGATCTTGCCTTTGTTGCTGACTTTATGGATGGTTTAGAGATTTTTGATGTATCTGATCCAACAAATCCTGTTGAAATTGGTCAATATAATGGTACTAGAGCAGAAGAAGTATTTCTCTTTAATGATATTGCATATATAACAACTAGGTATGGTTATGCTTCAATTGATATCTCTGTGCCAGAGGTTCCTGTTTTAATTTCAGAAATAGATACCTTTACTGTTGTGTGGGATATTTGCCGTGTTGGAGATATTGTCTATTTCGTTGATGAGACAGAGGGAGTTGTTTTATATAATGATTCAAACGTTTATGCTCCACAAGAAATTACTATATGGAATGATGATGGGGGCCCCAGAGGAATTAATGTAATAAATGATCTCATCTTTGTATCAGAAAAGAACAATGGATTAATAATTCTAAATGCCACAAATCCAAATTCGCTTTCTTTACTGGGAAGTTATAATGATGGTGGCGAAGGTTCAGGATTATTCCTAAAAGATGATTTAGTCTATTTTGCTGATTTTAGGGATAGCTTAGAAATCATCGATGTTACAACTCCAGCAAATCCTGTTAAGGTTGGTCAATTTGATAATGGTGGATATTCGATTGCTGTTGAGACTGAGAATGATTTAGCTTTTATAGCTGATTTCAATGCTGGTCTAGAAATTATAGATATCTCCGATAAAACTAATCCAGAATTTGTTGGTGCGTATTGTGATAACATTGGATTGACGTATGATTTAGCATTACAAGGGAATTTTGTTTATTTAGCTGATTTTAACGATGGTTTAGAAATTATTGATATATCGAATCCTGCCAATCCCCAAAGAGTTGGTCACTACAATAAATCACAAAGTATTGCCTATGGTGTCCACGTTGATAATAATCTAGCTTTTACTGCTGGCTTGAATGCTACCTTTGAAATACTAGATATTTCTAATCCATCGAATATACTACAAATCAGTTCCTATGCAGAACCTGGGAATATAACTGCTCGTGATGTTTTAATTTACGATCAATATGCTTTCCTAGCCTGCTTTAATGCTGGACTTATTATATTAGATATAAGTGACATCTACAATCCAGTAAAAATTAATCAATATTATTCTGGGTTAGGATTATGTGTTGATATTTTCTTAACTAATGAATATTTGTTTATGGTGGATTGGAATGAAGGAATAAAGATTCTTGATTATACAGAAATAACTAATCTCGTTGCGGTTAGTTCCATACCCTATTTTACTCGAGCAATATCTGCCACCATACATGATGACATCATTTTTGTTGCCGATCTCTTTCGAGGTATTTTTGCCTATGAGATATCTAATATAACGGCTCCTGAACTTCTCGGTTTCTTTTTTGCAGATGGAGATGTCTGTGATGTTTTGTATTCAAACGGTTTTATTTATTCAGCATACGGTCAAGAAAATCTTGTAATTCTAGAGTTGGTTTGGGAAACTGAAGATGTTGGAATTCCTATAATTTATAGTATAAGCTTATTCTCACTGTTGCTGTTGATGTTCAGAAGAAAAAGAAAGAAATAAAACTGATTGTTGTCCTGAACTCACATTTTTTTATTGCTCAGGTTTCTCAATATCTGATGTTAGAAGTTCAGGTCGAATAAATTCAATTGCATTTTTGATTTGTTCTTTTGTTGGTTTTAGACTTAAGAACTTGATAATTTTGGTTATCGATTCCTCTGAATTATCTATAATTTCTGGTAACTCAATTATCATATGTTTTCTATTTTCAACAAATCGCTTAATTCGTTCTTGTGCATCTATTGTAAGTTTGATAATATAATCCCTTTTTCTATAGACAAAACCTTTTGTGAAGGTAGTTTTCATTGTTCTCAAAAATAATTGAAAACGTAATTTACAAGTAAAATATGAAAATTCTGAGCGTATTTCATGTCGCCAATTCTTTAGTTTCCCAGCTCGAATTTGTGAATTAGCTACACTTTCTGCATCTCGATGTAAAACAATGTAATGAGGATCTTTTAGTAGATGTTCAAAATATGGGATAGTATAAATAATAACTGCTTCTTTGAAGCCCCAGACTTCCTTCTCATTTTCCTTTACATATTCCACAAGTTCTTCCATGTATTCTTTGACAGCGGCTTCTACTTTTCCATCTTCATCACTAAATCTGTTATGGTACCCCATCAATCTTTCAGCTTTGAACAAGATATTGTGGTTTATTGCCAAAAATCGATGGTCTTCAAATGAACCCAATTTATTTTTATATTTACCTCTTTGGAGTTCCTTTTCTTCACCCATGTACACTCCCAAATGATGTAATATTCCTGCTAGTAGCGAAGAACCACTTCTAGGTTGAGTTAGAATTACAACTGTCTTCATGCAGAAAAAATCACCTTCTTTAATTAAAAGAATTACTATTGGATTAGCACAGATGATTTCTAAAAATAACTGCTTTTCATTGTGAACAAAAACAAGATAAACGCTATATTTGGATTCCAAGAGTAACTAAAAATTCAAAAAGGATAATAATTTTTTATACAAAAACGTAGCTAAAAAATATACAGTAAATGTACATGCGAAAAATTATATGAGGATAGTCCACAATGACTTGGAAAACAACTAAAAACATATTACTCTATTCATTTATGTTTGCCGTGTTGTTGACTTTATCATTTCAACCACACCAGCAAAATGATGATTTTAAGAATGAGGAAATTAGTATTGAAGATAATCTTTTGATTAAACAAGGTTTAGATTCAGAAGATACAACTATGAGTATGGAGAGCTTAATCCACAATTATACTCTATACGGAAATTATAGTACTGTTGATGCTCGAGATTTAGTTGTTGATGGAGACTTCGCATATTTAGCTGATGGTATCAATGGTTTTAGAATACTCAATTTAACAGATAAAACAAATATCTCTGAGACAGGCTTTTTCAAAAACGGAACAGAAATAGCTTATAGTGTTTACATTGAAGGAGATATTGCTTACTTATGTTATGGCTTAAATGGCTTTCTAATTTTAGATATTACTAACAAAATTAGTCCCAGTGTTTTGTTTACTATGAAAGATGATTTTGGCATAGCAACTTGTTATGGAGTCGATGTAGATGGGAATTATGCCTATCTTGCGTATGGTATTTTTGGCATGGCAATTGTTGATGTTACGGATCCTGCTCACCCACTTTATGTGGGAAGATACCATAAAGTCAGCATTGACGTTAGAGATGTAAAAGTTAGGACTGTAAATGCATTCATAGCTGATGCAGATTATGGGATTCACAATATTGATCTTAGAAATAAACAAAACCCTATTAGACTTGGAGGATATGATACTGGTTCGGCTAGGAAAATTGATATTAGCACTGCTGCTGATTATTTATATGCTTTTGTAGCTGATTACAATAATGGATTCTTTATCTTCTCACTTTATGTTTCAGATGATCCACTAAGACTGTATCAATACAGTGATGCTACTCACGCAGTTGGTGTTTATCTAGAGAAAAAAACAGCTTTTGTAACATATGACGATGATATTGGAATGCGGATGTTTAATGCTTCAAATGTTGGTGAAAAGGAAGCATCATTTATTGGTCAATTCGTGGATACTGGTGATGGTTACGGAGTAACTGTGGATGGTGAACATGCCTACATCTTAGATGGAGCGGAAGGAATAGAACTCATCATGTTAGACTCTGATAGCGATGAGCTTTATGATGGCTATGAAATAAATGATGTTTTAACTGATCCATTTAATCCGGATACAGATAATGATACATTGCTTGATGGTCCTGAATTTTATGGGTATTATGCTCCAGACAATCCGTACGCAACAAGTGATTACTTCTATGGTTTAGATCCTCTTAACGTTGATTCTGATAATGATACTATTAGAGATGATGAAGAGATATTAGTAGGAATTGACGGTTATCTTACAAATCCAGTTAACAACGACACAGATGCTGATGGGTTATTAGATGGATATGAAATAGGGGGAATATACTATTATTCAAGTCCCTTTGCAAATTTAACAGGATATATTTTTACAGATCCCACAGATTCTGATTCAGATAATGATCTATTACTAGATGGAGAAGAAATTAATGTTTATTTGACAGATCCGTTATCCACTGATACTGATATGGATGGAATGTCAGATAAATACGAGGTAGATTACTTCTTAGACCCACTTAGTGATGACACGACTTTTGATAAAGACAACGATGGCTTAACAAATATCTATGAACATGATGTTTCTGGGACTAGTCCAAACAACAACGATACAGATGCAGATGAATTAACAGATGGCGAAGAAGTGTTAGGTTACTTCAATGATACTCACACATATGCAAACGGAACAGGTTGGATTGTTACTGGTAAACCGTTGGATTCTGACTCTGATGACGATGGTTTGAAAGATGGTATTGAAGTAATGTTTTCTGATTCAAATCCACTTGATGCTGATTCTGACGATGATCAACTTAGTGATTTTGTTGAGTATACTATTCATGGTACAGATGTAAATTCAAATGACACGGATGCTGATGATCTCCCTGATTACTGGGAAGTTACGTATGGCACCGATCCATTAGTGATTGATACTTTTGACGATCCTGATTCAGATAATCTCACTAATTGGGAAGAGTTTCAATTAGGAACAGATCCTCATGATGCGGACACCGATGGAGATGGTATGCCAGACGGTTGGGAAATTGATAATTCATTCAACCCTCTTGTTCAAGATGGCTACTCTGATGCGGATGACGATGGTCTTTCTAATGTTGATGAATATGAAGCTGGAACAAATCCTAGGAATCCTGACACCGATTCGGATGGTCTTGGTGATGAATGGGAGGTTGAGTATGGTACTAATCCCAATGTTGATGATGCTGCCGCTGATCCCGACACAGATGGTTTAACTAATGAAGAAGAAATGAACAATGAGACTGATCCTTTGGATGAAGATTCTGACGATGATAATCTAACAGATGGAGAAGAAGTTCTTACTTATGGCACTGATCCCAATAATCAGGACTCCGATTATGATACATATTCTGATTATGAAGAAATTCTTGAGGGCACTGACCCACTTGACTCTAGTAGCAATCCTC